>JBOFCQ010000378.1:0-37108 GCA_051646145.1 Hyphomicrobium sp. | reverse complement strand
GAAAAATGTTCTTGGCCAAATCGAGGCCGATTGTGCTAATCTCCATGGCGGATGGCTCCTTTGCTCGGGTTTGCATGACAGCAACCCATCTTGGCACTTAGATGCCGTGAGCGGGAGCCATCCACCGCATCCGCTTTTGGGCGCCGGCTGGGCATAGCCGCCCTTAGTTCATCCAAGCAAAGCTAAGGCCGAAAAGTTGGACGATGCCGACAGTCTCCTATTGAGCCGTGGATACGAAAACGAGCCGTTCGTTCATCAAGCGCTTTGGCGGTGCCGTTATTGGACGGTCTGAACAGACAGTTTTTGGCTGCCCATATAAAAGAGGCGGCCATCGACGTTTGGATGACTTCATTGCTCGCAGCGCGTTTTGACGCAATCACTCTAAAACCAAACGGTCCGCTGCGGACAGAGCAAGTTAACGCAGGCCACGCTATGAGTACTGCCATCGCTTGGGGTCAGGCCGGTTCGGGAACCTCTTTTACTGCGTCCGTCGCCGGGACCACCTTGGGCCTGTTGGAGCTGACCGATACCGCCTCCGGCGCGAGCGCGGGCCCTAAGCGCGCGATGTCGTCAACACTCTGGCCGCAGCTTCGGAGCGGTTCTTCACGCCCAATTTTGAGATGATATTGTGCATATGGTTTTTGATCGTAGACACCTCAAGTCCCAGCGTTCGCGCAATCTGTTTGTTGGACAGCTGTTGGCTGACGAGATCAAGAATGTGCCGCTCACGCTGTGACAGTTTGCCTAAACTCCGCGCTTCGTCCTGACGGTGGCAAGTGAGTTGAGTCAGTCGTTCCTGCATCAACCTAACCATGTGCGGGGACAGCTGAGGCTCTCCGCAAGCAACCGACTCGATGATTTCGACCAGATCGTCGATCGAATCACCCTTACTCACAAAGGCAGCGGCTCCCGCTTCGATAAGACCCAGTACTTCGTCGTCGGCTTCGTCAAATCCAAGTGCGATGATCGGAGCGCCATTGGCCATGCGATAGGTCTCGGAGATCTGGACGCGAGGTTCGAATCCGACTGTGCCAAGCGAAACGTCGACCAGAATTACATCGAAGCGACCCTCGTGCGATACGTTTCCAATCGCACGGACATTGTCGCAAACAACAATGCAACCGACATTGGGCCGCCGCGACAATAGCAACTCAAGCCCGTCACGATAAATCCGGCTTTCGACGCAGACCAAGATTTCCAGCACGCTCGCCTCCCGAATTCGGTTCCCCTGTGATACAGGCGTTGCTGATTGGTTAGCCTGGCGTTCCCGAATCCCCTTATATGGGAGATAATTTACATTAGTTCGGATGCACAAAATTGGAAAGGGCAAATTGCCCAATTCGTGCCTAATGAACTCTTTTTGGTAAGCAGTAGGGAAGCGCTAACCATATTTTGGGAGCGGCCGAAAAGTCCGGGTTGTTGCCGTGTAGTTTGCTAGATCGGATAAACCAGCCGATACGCCCTCTGCTCTTCAACATTGGCAGCCGAGCGTGCGGACAGCAGCCAGCTGCGCGTGCCTTCGGTCGTTAGCACACGGTCCGCAGTTTTGGGCGACGCAAGCCACTCACCGGGGCCACTGATGATATCAGCCATGCCCAAAGGCGAGAGGTCAACACGCAGCGCCGGATCAGCGTTCTGTCCCCAGGGATAGCGCCGCCCATCGGGTCCACGCGCGGCCATTTCCCATTCGTCCGATGTGGGCAGCCGGACCGGGTGGCCTATTTCGTTCGCGTGCGCTTCCGCCATTGCAAGCGCATCGGAAAATGATGCGGGCTCGCGGGCCTCAGCCTCAACATAAAAACCGGTAGAGAGCTCAACGCGCCGCGCCGGATTTGGTTCGCCGCGCAACTGGGCGTAGTGTCCCAACCAGTAGGCCATGGGGGGCACCCAGATCAGCAGGCTGCCGTCTGTAGTCTGCGGACCTTGCCCGGTGATCTCTACACCCCGCGCCGGGACGGGCGGCGGGATGTCAGCGGGCAGCGGCGTCACTAGCGAATGGACAAAGGCCCCGACATCGGCAGGCAAGTCGCTCTGCTCACCCCTGATCGCTTCGATCAGCCCGTCAGGCAACGGCTTGTCGCGCGGCTGGCCGAGCATGGCGAGCGCAGCATCGCGAAGCGCAAGGAGGATACGGTTTTCGTGACGGCTAACGCCCAGGGTCGGGTCTTCGGGGAACGTGATATGGGCGATGGCGGGGGCGAGTTCAGCGATGCCGAGTTGAGCAGCTTTAAGGAACGCTGTAGCTTGGATTTCCCAATCGGGGTAGCCCTGTAGCCCCTGCAAGCTCGGCCCGATTTCCAAGGACAACGCCGCTGGCCGGCTTCCCAAATGGCGAAGCGCTTGGAGAAGATTTTGTCGCGCTCCGACCGCCGTAAGCAGGGCTTCGATTTCATTCATGGCCAAAACTTTGATCCGTTGATGAGCGCAATCATGATTTCTCGCGTTGAATTCATGCGAAGACCGGTTTGGGGATCGATCATCCCGACCATAATGATCGCGACAAAGTTGCCCATAGGATCAAATATTGCGACAGGCGCCTGCGCATTGGGTCGGTAAGCCGATTGCATGTCGTCGCCAATGACGAACCGCACATGTTCGAAGTGCTCGGTTATGTTCTGCCGCAAACTGGTTGGTATCTGGGTTGCAGGCTGCCACCAGTCTTTGTCTGTGGGCGCATATCTTTTTACAAGCGCTTCGAGAGCAGCGTGATCCGGTTTCATAACTGCGTCAAACCAGGCTTTCTGAAGGTCCGGATTGGCTGCCATCGCTGCTGGAATGTTGCGCTCCATCCCAACGCCTTCGCGAATCCAGATCATGTCCAGTTTGATCTCTCCTGCTAATCTTGGATTCGTTCGGGCGATGTCGGCAACAATCCTCCCGAACATCTCTATGAATTCCTTTGAAGCGGTACCACCCATGTAGGAATCGATCGTCGCGAACTTTCGTTTTCCATCGGCAATCGATTGCCTGATTGCTGGTTCAAGGTGTGTTGTTCGCGAGTTATCGGCGCCTTTGGGTACAGTCTCATGACGGGTCGGTGAAATCTGTGGAGAGCGCGGCCTCGCGGCGTCCAGAAAGAAGGCGCCGCCCTGTTGGACGCCAAACACGATATCGGGTTTCGTATCGGCAATTCTTTGCTTAATACGTGCCATCGCTTGTGCGTTCTCATGGACAGAAGGCTCGAAGACAGCATTCTGCAGCCCTGGAGGCAGGCCGGTCTTTTCGGGTGGCTGACGAGTAGCGTCGACCGCTGACTTTGCTTCTGGTAGGCGCGATTTCAGTGACGGCCCATGTTCGCCCAGCATCCACAAAACTGCGCGATCAAAATCGCCATCTGAAAGGTTAATGCCCCTGCGTCGCAAAAGTTCGTCGAACTTCGCATAGGCCTTCTTTATTGCTTCGGTACGCGCATCTCCTTCGCTCCGCCGGATTGCTAGATCCAACTCCTTCGCAATTGTCCTCGCATCTCTCGCATTGAGGCCAAATCCCTTGTTCCGAGTGGTGAGCCCATTGAACTGGGCTTGGGGCAAATCTGGCGCTGTCGGTCGGGCGGACTCGAACGCGAAGGCAGACACTGGCAATGGCGTAGCCGTCATTTCCTGGAAGATCTTTGTCGCGAATTCACCAGGTCCCAATATGCTTCGGTCGGCTTGGATTTCCCTTGCGAGCCATTGCAGGATTTCCTGATGGTCCTCACGATTAAGGACCAACTTATCCAGCTCGCGGGAAGCTTCAGCCGACGCTTCCCGCTCGGCACGCAATGCTTGAAGCTCGGCGGGCCCATGTTGCGAAGGGTCAGTTATGCGCGCGAGCGCCCGATCGCTACCGGTCAATATCGCATGCATTAGCACATCCGGTGTCACGCCAAGCTTGTCGGCCAGCTTCTGCCGGATTGACCGGGCCTCATTAATCTCACCGCGCAAGGCGCGTTCAAGCATTTTTTCTCGCAATCGGCGATTGTCTTTGGAGCCATCAATGCGTTCGATCAATTTCGTGACTGCGGCTTCATCTGGCAGGGCGGGCTTACCCTTATCCTCCGCCGCCACAAACCCTCGCCCTTCCTGCAGCCCGGCAACCTCATCATGCAAAATCGCCTCATGCTCGTGGAACTGCGCCGTCAGTGAATCGATGTCGGCCTGCAACCGCATGGCGAGTTCGGGCGTAACCATCTGGCCTTCCAGCGCCTTCAGCCTGGCGTCGATGATCGCAGGTAGTTTGGCGATTTCGAGGTTCGCTTCCCAGCCTCGCTTGCCCATGTGCACGCCCGAGCCCGAGATGAAGCTTCCGAACCGCTCCATCGCTTTGAACACGCCGTCACTGATGCCTGCATATTTCTGCATCACATGCGCGGTCGCCGCGTGCATGGCCACGTCGAGCGGGGTCGCATCCGGCCCGACCCTGATCTCCACGCCGATGATCTGGTCACCGATGCGCAACGGTTCGACATGGACGCTGTTGCCTTTGAGATCGGGATCGGGGGTGACGAATACGGTCTTGTCGCGGACCTCCTTGGGCAGCGCCGCCTCCATCTGAGCCGTGCGCGCATCGGCCTGGTTCTTGCTGGACGGTGCACCTTCAGGCCCGCTGTGGTCGAGTTTCGCCTTGGCGGCGGGGTCGGCGGCGATCTTTTTGTTGACGCTGTCGATCGTCGGCAAGAGGCCCATGCGATCGATCTCCGCGCGCAGCTTGCGGCCTTCGGGATGCATTAGAAAATCGCCGATTGAGGCACCGTTGTTCTTCTCACGAAATTCGCCGAAACGTTCTTGAACCATCTGGCTCGCCAAATGCATTTTTCCTACTTCGGTCCGCGAATGAAGGCCGTGGATCAGCGACTTTTGGGCAAGCTCGGCCGGACCTGCAATGAGGTGACCCATGTAGAATGCCTGCCACGACCCTTGGACGATTCCATCTACAAAGTTGGCGAGCGGATCGCCCTTCCAGGTCTGGTCGCTCACCCCCAATTGGGCGATAGTGGTTGGAATTGCAGTGACTACATTTTCCGCGCTGCGACCAATGAACTTGCCCGTCGCCTCCAGCAGCTCCGCCGGATTGCTCAGCGCTCTTCCGGCGCTCTTGATCGAGCCGCCGGCAGAGTGGAGCGCGCCGCCCAAAAATGGCGTCTTCAGCGCCTTGGTGACCAGTCCGCTTTCGCCCGCTTTGATGGCGGTGGAGGCAAGTGACGTCTTGGCGAGCGCTCCCCCGATCATCGCGCCGGGTTTGGTGACCAGCTTGGCAATGCCGCCAAGCGGCAGTTTGCCGACAATGCCCTTGCCCAGTTTCATAAACCTGTTGCCGACGCCGGCAGTCGCGACTGACACGACCGCATCGACGACGCCCACCGCCAGATCGCCCGCAAAGTCTTCCGCGCCATAAGCGCCACCCATCACCAGCCGCTTGGTCGCCACAGTCGCAAGGGTGCCGGCTACAGAGGATGCGAGCGCGACCAACGCGATCGCGGCGGGACCCGCCATCCCGGCGGTCAGCACGGTCACGATCGCGCCCACTACAACTGCGGCAACAATGCTGGCGACCTGGGCGATCGAATCGGTGACGCTGTCGATCTTGCGGCGGTGATCCTCGACCGCATCCTGCACGCGCTGGACGCGGAATTCGACTTTGCCCATCAACGCCTCGCGCTGGCGCTTACCCTCTTCGCCCGGCGGCCAGTCGGTGCGGTCCAGATCGGTTTCCAGCTCCTGAAGCCGTTTCGCTTGGAATTGCATCCATTCGTCTTCCGACCCAGCGGCGCTTTGCCCGACAATGCCGGTCAGATCCTCGCGTTCGCGCTTCACCCGGCGTACCTCTTGCGCGATTTGTTCCTTCGCGGACTCGGGCGCACCATGCTCGACCATGTCCATGATGTCGCTTTCGTCGCGCCCCGAAAGTTCGCCACGGACCATCTCGTCAAAGCTCTTGCCCGGGTTGCGCGCTTCCCATTGGCGGCGGACCTCGGCGATTTCTGCCTTGGTCATTGTCTTGAATGTTTTTTTGAGACTGTCTTCGTCGGTGCCGTCGCCCTTGGTTGCGAGCTCGATCTCCTGCAGCGGCGAGAGTTTCCCGCCGTTTTTAAGGAGCGCCATAGCTGTGTCGTGCTCGCGCCCCGACATGTTTAACGAGAGTGTATAGGCCAGATTGCGCTTGTATTTGCCTTCATAGGCATCGCGCAGCGCTTCGGTGGAGACCTTGGCGTCCTTGGTTGCCCCAGCGTCAAGTTCCTTTTCCATCTGGCGTTCGAGCGCCATGCGCTTTCTGGAAATCTGCTCTTCGGACAGAGCCGGAACCTGGTCGCGCCACTTGTCGACTTCGCGCTGGACCCGCATGTGCCGCGCGGGCCCCTCATCCAGTCGCCGTGCCTCGAGGGCGCGCTCATATTGCGAGCGCATCACCTTCACCAGCTTGTCGTCTGATGCGTAGAAGCCTGTGCGTTCAATCTCGACCCGCGCGGCGTCCGCCTTGGTCAGATCATTGTCCTGCAATGCATTGGCGAGATCGAGTTCGGCGCCGGAAAGCTCTGAGGCAAAGGCGCGCTTCAGCACGGATCCTGTCAGGCCGGGTTGGTTATATTGTTCAACATTGGCGTATTTTTCGCCGAACTTCTTGTCGATCGCTCCCATTCGACGGCGGACCTCGGCTTCCATTTGCTGCGAGGTCCAATTCTCTGCCTTGGCCTTGGCCAGCACTTCATCGCGGACACGGGTCTGGACCTTTTCGATTTCGGCTTCGTCGGTTCCGGAACTGATGATCCCGCCGCGCATCGCTTCATCAAGCGCGATCGCATCGGCGGTCGCGGTGTCACCGTTTTTGAGCGCAGTCGCTTGGTCAAGCTCATTGCCCTCGTCGAGATCATCCTTGAGCGCCTGGTCGAGCGACTTACCATAGCGCGACTGATATTCCGCCGTGATCGCCTCAACCTCTTCGGGGGTTTTGTTGCGCAGCAATTCCATAACTGCCGCTTCGTCGGTGTTGAGGCGGTCAAGCGCGTCATGCAGCGCGATCGCATCGGCTGCGGCGACCTTGCCGTCAATCTGCGCTTGGGCGCGGCGATATTCGTCGCCGCTCAGCTCGCTGTCGAGGTCGGCGTCAAGATCGCCGAACCCCATCGCCGTGTAGTAGATTCGGACGATCTTCCCTTTAAAGCCCGTCAGCCCTTTGAGATTGCGGAAGATCCGGTCCTCATCAGTACCCCACTGATCCATCGCGGCATGGCATTCCTGCGCGATTTTGGCGCCATCGAAGCCGGAGTCGCCCATGGCATGGACGATTTCGTTCAGCTTTTCGGCATTTTCTTTCGTTGGCGCCACCGCCATCAGTTCTTTTTCGAAGATGGCACGCGCTGCGTTCAAATGGCTGGTAGCGATGGTTTGTTTGAGCCGCTCGGCTGCGAATTCGAGCGGATTGCGCGCACGGAAGGCTTGCTTTAACAATGTCTTTTGAGCCTCGGTGAGCGACTTGTCCGCCTCAATCGCATCTTCAGTTGCATATTTGGCGAGCTTCTCTTTGGCGTTTTCGAAGAACACGAGGTCCTTGGCAATCGAATCGCGATTTTCACGCGTGCGACGCACGCGCCATTCCTCGTTGAGATTGTCGGCCTCATCCAGCCAGCGTGTAATCCGCGCGATAAAGCGCTTCCACCAGCTCTGGCCCTCCAGGATCTTGTCCTCAGCCCATTGCCGCGCCGCTTCGCGTGCCGAAGTGCCAGCACTTTCGACCGCCTTGCGATTCGCCTTCGTCTCGTCATCGATGAACTTGATCGACTTGCGGAACATTTCGCCGACGCGTTTCACCACCTCGTCTTTCCAGGTTTTGACCTGTATCGAAAGGTCAGCGAGACGCCTTTCGCGCGCCAAATCCTGGGTATCGCGTGGTTTGCGCCCAGCTTTTTCATCCGGCGTCATGATCTGGAATTCCAGCCGTTGAGCCAGAGCCTCATAGGCTTGGTTCTGCTGCTTCCGGACGCCGGTCAGCTCCTTCGTGCGCTTTTCACCCGCCAGCTGATAGTTAGTCGTCTGGGTCGTGACATGTTCGGTGATCCAGTTGACTGTCAGGTCGCGGCGGCGGTTGATAACGGTCGGATCTGAAGCCCCGCCTGCGGCCTCCTGGCGGCGCAGCGTTTCCTCCTCTGCGGCTTTGGCCGCACCTGCGACCGCGTCCATCGTCTGCTGGCCTTCATCCTTGGTCGCGTCGACGGCTTCCTTGCCCTTGGCCTCGGCTTCCTTCTTGGCCTCCCCGGCAGACGTCTCCAGTTCCTTGCGGCGCTCTCCGATCATCGTTTCGAGCTGATCGGCAGAGATGTTCGCGGCCGCCGCAATGTCGCGCAGTTCAGTGTTGACCTGCTGCGACAGGTCGCCCAGCATGCTCTCACCGATCTCGGGGAAATGCTTTTTCAGGACTCCGCCGGCATAGGCCTGGGTGCGCAAGCCATCGAGCACCGCCTTGCTGGTCTGGTCCGCTTGCGCGAGAAGCCGGGCAACGACCTGACCGACCGGCACTTCCAGCCCCGGCGGCAGCGGCGGCATTGGCTCAGATCCGGTATCCTTGCTGATGATCTGTTCGCCCTCGCCTTCGGGCACCTTGACATCGCCGGTGTTGGAAAGCTGCTTTAGCGCCGCCTCAATCCTGCGCGCTTCTGGGTCTGCCTTGCCATCGGGACCCTTGGCGTCTTTGGCCGGCAGCTTCGCGGCTTCCTGCGCCTGAGGCGAAATAAGGACATTGAACAAGTCAGACGGTACCGCCTGTTCGCCTATGACAGGGGACTTTGGTTCGATGACAAGCGGCTCGTTCTTGTCCTCGATCCTGTCTGATAGGATGAGCGCGGGTGGCTCTTGATCGGGTAGCCTCTTGCCCGATGCGGCGAGAATTTTCTCGGTATGCTCTGGCACCGGATTGGAGGGCGGCGGGGGCGGCGGGTCTTCGACCTCGGGCGCTTTGGGTACGTTCTTCTTGGCATCCTCGGTCAGGCCTTCGCGTGCCTTCTTATTGCGATCCTTTGCGCCCTTCTTCTTGTCATCGACATCGGCTACCACATCTGCACGGACAAGCACCTTCTCGCGAGGCATCTCACCCGCCGCGCTGTTGACCGCACCCTGCCACTGATGGACAATGAACTCAGGTGTTTCGCCTTCGCTTGAGGTTTCTTCCTTGGGAGTCTGGCCAGCGGCCTTGGCGCGCTTTGGTGCGGACGGGACACCGCCCTCGCCCCCGCCGGAAGTCGGTTCCTTCTTGGCCTCTGGGAACTTTGGAACGTCGATAGGAGTAGGCCCTGGCGGGCGTTCGTTGCCGCTTAGCAACTTGAGCTGTGGATCGTTGGATGGCGCTGTTGCTGGCTCAAGCGGAACAGGCGGCCGGTCGCCGGCGGGAGCAGGATCCGGAGCGCCTGCGCTGTCCTTAGTTAACGGCGCTTTATGTAGTGGCGGGCGCGAGCCTGGCAACGGATCAAGTTGATTATACTGGTCGGCCACAGACTGGCTGCGGATCATCCGTCTGACAATTTCCGCAAGTTCAGCCCACGGATCGGGTGGCCGACTGAGATTGCCTGCTTGGAAGCTGGCCTGTGCCCCCAATCGATCCTGAATATCCTCGTTCGCGGGAGCGGCAGGCGCGTGGGGCACCGGATCGTGCCTCGCCTCTTCGCTGTCGCGCGCCTTGATCAAGGCTGGAGCAAAGCGCGTCATGCTTCGTCCTCGTCGCCTTCGAAAACGAAGACCATGCGTTTCTCGAGCCACGGCAGCCAGCCGGGATCGGCGTCTAGCCCGGCCCGGCGCATCGTAATGTTGATCGCCGCGAGCGGCTGGATAATGCTGATCACATCATCTTCGATTTCAATCCGGCCATCACGTGCGAAGCATTGGCCGAGCTCGCCTGCCACAAGCGCAAAACCGCTATTGGCCTCGAAGATCGCAAGCAGATAGGCGGCCAACCAGGCGGCTAGATCGAAACCTCCTCGCACCGCGAGCCAAGCGTGCAGGGTTTCGATTCGGTTGACGATTTCGCCCCGATTTCCCACGAGCGCTGCAGCGCGAGCTAGCGCCCCAGTCGTAATTTCATCCCGCGCCCAGTCGGGAACGTGGCCGACTGGAGGCGGGGCATCGGGAAATTGGCGAGAGAGAATCCGCGTCGCCGGATCTGCGTCGCCACCGGCTATCAGGGCCAAGGTCCGGCAGAGCACGGCACCTTCATCAAGCCCGGCCTGCCAAAGCGCTTCGGGCAGCTCGGTTTTAAGTATGATTGGCAGCAAATAAGCGAGTGCGCACCAACTGCTGGGGAAGCTCTGTGGCATTGGCGGGTTTGTATCGGGGTCGGTATCGTCCGAGGCAAAGGCCCACTCATCGCGCGGCTCGTCGTAAGCGGTGGGAGCGCGAGATTTGGCTTTCCGCGGCGGATCAGGAGAATTGAACGCTTCGGGCGTGGAGTCTGGCGCGCTGTTCGGGGATTGCGGGTCGTCAGCCTGACCGGGTTGCCGCGATTGGGCGACTGCACGGCCGGACTGAGTGGATTTCGGCGATGGGTTGTGTTGCACCTGATTGGGTGATGCGTCATCGACCTGCTCGCCGTGCATTTCGCTTTGGGGTGGCGGCGATTCAGGATGCGGTTGTTCCACGCCGCGAACATCCGGCATGTCAGGTTTAGGCCGACGCCGGGCAGGATTGGCCGCAGTCGGCTTGTGCCGCGCTATTGCCTTCGCGATCTCCTTCGCAATAGCTGGCGAAGCCCGGGGTGAAACAGCCTTCATGAGCGTAGTCAACATCGGCAGCGTCAATTGGCGGAGCATTGCCTGCAGTTCCTGGACAGCAGCCAGTTCGGTGAGAATCGAAGATATCTCCTCTGGCCGTTCAAGCGTCAGCGCTTGTAGCAGCTCATCAACGGATTCCTTGACTTCATTGGGGCCGACTTGGCGCTGAGCCGCTGCCGCAAGCCGTGCCGCGGTGAACTGACGCGCGTCACGCCAAACGCGAACGGGCGCATCGGTATGTTTGGATCGCGCACTTGCGGTCTCGATCAATGCCATGCCTAGCAGTTGATCGGCAATGTCCTCACCTAACGCTTCAGCGCAGTCTGGCGACGCCAGATCGGAAGGTGTGAGCTTCAAGCGTAGATCAATCGTGCGAATACGGATAACGGCCCACTCGCCATGTGCCCTGGTCAACCGACGCTCCAAAGCAAGAAGCAGAGCCGGAATCAGCGCCTCCTCCGCTCCACGCCTGAGCATCGCAGCCCGCGGTTGTAACGCGACGGGCGCGGTCAATCTCAGATCGAGCGTCCCAACCTCAACGCCAGGCACCGCCACACCCCATCAGGGGCGCGCGGCCATCGTCCTTGCAGCGACATCGCGCAAGGCCGCAAGCGTAGTGCCCTTGCCCTTTTTGAGGAACTGGTTGGCAGCCCGCTGCACGTCGCTGACCGCATCTGGTAGATCGGCCCGGGTGAAGGGTTCGTCCGCCTCGCGATTGCGGGCCTCAGCAGCAATTGCTTCGCCAGTCTCTCCGAGCAACTTTAGGGTGCGGTCATAGACCAGCCCCATCGCCTTATCTACCGACACCGCGTCGCGGAATTCCGGCGATTCAGCAAGCAATGGCCTCACCCTGTCCGCCGCCACTTCGGGGCCAGCGCTGGCCAACTCTGCAATCGATCGGACATTTGCCCGTTCAAGGGCAGCGAGCATAGGCTCAAAGGTGGGACTATCGCTTTCGGCCTTCAGTGCCGTTACCGGGATGATTTCGGCCAAGTTTGCGACATAGTCACGCATCGGTGCGCGCGCCATTGCCGGAACAGCCACCACCAGCGCCTGGACCTCTTGCTTCACTGCTTCCGCGGCTGCCGCCGGCGCAGCCGAGTATGCTGCGACCGAGGCTTGAGCAGATCGCGTTACCAGTTGAACAGGCGCGTTGGCGACGCTCGCCACAGTCACTGTGGGCGCCGTCGCAATCGAGCTACCGCTTCGGTCAAAAAGCGCCTCACCCAGCCGCATGGCAAGTTTGATCGGGTCGATCGTTTGATGACTTGCCGTTGCGCCGACTATCTTGGGACTGGTAGCGAAACTGGGGCCGATCGCCAGCGCCGCACCGCTGCCCAACGGCGCGATCAAATCGCCTGCTGCGGCAAGCACGGCCGGAGCGGTGCCGACATCAGCCTTTGCAACACAGCAAATCCAACTCGCCACACGCGACGCAACCCCATCAAGTGGCGGCAGGCCGAAGAGCGACCCCCAATGAGTGATCAGAGGTCCGGTCAGCACATAGCGGCGATAGCGCCACGGGTCGAAGCAGAGAATTTTGCCCTTGGGCGACAGCTCAACCCCGCCCAGATAAACGCCGTGCGACGTTGCACAGCAGCGCGGACCTTTGTAGGCAAAACCTTCGCACCATTCGACAAAGAGCGCGCGGAGGCAGTTCTGGATTTTCGCAGCTTTGGTGTCATTGATGTCAATACCGTAGAGCGCTTTCCAGCCGATCCAGCACAACGCCCAAGCGATCGCCTTGCGCGCCTTTTCTTCGGCCTCTGTAAGCTCACTCTCGCCACAATTTGCACTAGCAAGCTTGCCAGCCGCGACGCTGTAAATCAGCGCCAGCGCCAATGCTTTTGCGCGGCATAGCGCGTCGCCATCAGTCAACCATTTTCCGGCCAGCAGACTGGCACAATCGGTGCGGGTCGCGAGCGCTTCAACCGCTTCGATCGTAATTGTCGTCTGCAAGCCGACATTGGATTGCGCGGTGGTGATCCGGTAGGTAACTTTCAGATCGGAGCCGGACCCGAACAGTGAGGAGGTTTGGACCACGACCGTGTGATTGGCGGCACCGGTCGCAACGGCGGTCATTGCATGGTCTTGCGACCATCCAAGGACGGTTGCCGCATCCGACTTGTCAACATTGTCGACTTCGACCTTGGTGAAAACAGATCCGTCCGGCGGCTCTATGAAGAGGCGCAGCTGAGCCGCTGTGCCGGATGACCTTGGGCCGGCGGTTTCGGTCTCACCCATCTTGAGCTCGACGCGCTGGCTTGCACCATCAATGACCGAGCCGTCGGCTAACAGGAAGGCGAAGCCAAAACGGCTTTCAGGCTTGAAGGGGTTAAAATCGGGCTCAGGCATCGGCGAGCCAGCGGCCAACAGCTCTGCACGCAATTCCTTGATCTTGTGGCAAAAGCGGTCAAGTGGGCCAGCGCATTCCTCAGGTGGAGGTACGAGCCGCAGACGCACGGTTTCGCGAACCGCGCCAAAGCGGCATCCTCGGGCAGTTTCGGCACAGGGGTCCTCATATGTGCTACGCGGATCTTCTGGACATTCAACATATTCAAGCATCAGTGCAGCGGGCACCGGCGTATCGGGTCGTGCGCATTCATCGCATTTGTCGAACTTGTCAGCCAACAGCGCGCGGAAGTCTTCGCTGCATGGATCGACAAGCTGCCCTTCGCCTACGGTTTCGGGACATTCGACGATCAAATCGTCGCCGCAGCAACTCAGCCCATAGCCCGGGCAGACGGTAAAAGTCCGCGTTTTATCATTCCATTCGGTCGTTAGTCCCCAGACCACGCCTTCACCCAGTGCGCGATTGGTCAGTTTCCGCTTCATCCGCCAATAGGATTGCTCTCGCAACAGGTCGGTTGCCGAAAGGACCATCCCGTCGAAGAACAGCGCGCGAGTCAGTCCGCCGCCGAAAGCGCCCTGGACGCAAGGCTTGAAATCATGATTATGCTGAATGGTGGTCATGGCTCAGCTCCCAACCGCAAAGTTGCAATCGCAGTCGTTCAATTCCTGTGTGATGCAGACGGTCGACGGCGGCGGAGGTGGACAGATCGCCTCAGGCAAACAGGTGACAAGCGAGCAGACAAAACCTTCCAGACATTCGCCGAGATCGGGGCTGCTCGCAAACTTTCCATCGTCGCAAAGCTGGTCGCCCAGGCACCGAAGCAGATCGCACAACGACTGCTTGAAGCATTCGCGCACACGCCATTTTGTCTCGCAGGAAATCGAGAATAGCGAGTCGCATTCGCCGCCCTCTTTTCGCCGGGCCGGCGGAAAAACAAAGCCGCCTCCGCCGCAGCTCGAACACCCACAACCACATCCGCCAGAACCGGCGCACGCGCCGCCACAGCCGCATCCGGATTGCGCGGCTCCCATGCCGCGTGCACCGAGTGCAAGGCGTCCATATTGCTGGGCAGTCATCGGTGCCCGTGCCATCATCGCGGCCTGCGCGCCCGAACCTGCAGGCATCGTCATAAACTGATTGTTTTGGCGGGCGAGCATAGCGAGTTGTGGCTGGCCGTAGGCGCGTTCTCTCATGGCTGATCTCCTCATTGCAGTGGGCGAGAGCGGGCCGCTCACATATTGATATTCGCCGGGTGCGACGGCGATGTAGGCAACGCTTTGATTGGCGGCGACTGCAGGATTACCGCCATCGTCGCCGCCATCCGGATCGTCCTTGTCGTCGCCGCTGTTGGCGCGCTGGAAAAGCGCATAGGCGGCCAAACCGAGCGACAGGACATGGCGCATATGCGGCGCCTGACGTACGCCATCATTGTTGGCTATGTAAGGCGTTGCGCCGTCGTGGAGCGGATGGGTGACCGAGGCAATTTCGATCAACTCGAGCAGTGCTTTGATGCCGGCCGCCTTGGTCGTAGCGCGGTTCCGCGCCTTGATCTCGGCGGCACTGGCATCACCTTCGCCGATCTCGTCATCCTGCGCCGCGTAGAGCGCCATCAGTGGCAGTGCCGCACGATAGGCGAAGACCGCCGCAGATTTGGCCGCCATCCCACCAGCGGCCCAGGCGCGCTGACCGGTTTTCAGAAGTTGCTCGCGCGTGCTCGATTCTTTTGGCGGCGCATTGGGGCTGGAATCGATCATGCGACACCTCCCATCACAAGGTCGCCACTGTCAGGATCGATCGTCAGCCCGAAGCGCCATTCGATATCGCGCGGGCGTAAATGGCGAAGCTTGGCGTCAACCACGGGATTGGCATCGCGCGGGGAGAACAGGTGATAGCGCCCGCCATTCAAAAGGAAGTCGCTCTTGTTGTCGATCGTAATGTAGATCGCCGGTCCTTCGACGCTGAATTTGGCGGTTTGGACCTCGGAGTAGGCAACGGAAACGACGTTGCTGCCGGGTAATTCCCAGCCGCCGCTGGTCAACTGACGAAGGTTGAAGCTGGCATCATCCGCATCGAGTGAGGCGGGATCGATCGATTGGCTTAGCGAAAGCACAAACTGGTAGCGCTTGTCGTCGACTTTCTGGAAAGCGACGTCGACCACCTCGGGACCGCCGATGCCCGGATCGACATCGGCATACAGGCTGCCAAGCAGATATTGGATAACTTCGGTCGACAGCAGTATCTGCGAGGCGCAATCGTAATCGATGTCCCGGATTTCTTCGACTTTTGGTTCGTCGCCATCCGCGATGACAGCATCGAAACAGGCGAGCAGCAGCCACTCTTCTTGCGAGGCCGGACAACGGACCCGAATTGGCTTGGCGAGTGCCTTCAAGAGGCTGATTCCGCCTGAGGAGCGCGCAACCGCTTCCTCGATGGCTTCCTCATCGGGGAAGAGACGGTGCGCGGTCAGTCGCTTGGCCTCCTCATGGAACATCAGGCGGAGTTCAAATTCCTCCGCAACCCGGCCGAAATCCGCGCCTTCGGCACAGGGGTCGCACGACCGCGTCTGACAAGAGGAACAGCCGCCACAATCGCACGACGACGGGCCACGGCACGGATTGGCTGGCGCCGGCTCGGGGGCCTGGGCGCATTCACTGTAGCGGATCGCAACACAGATACGGACCTTGTTCTCCGCATCCGGGTGGCAGGGATTGTCGTCCCCCGGTTCAGGCCGGTCGTGGCGCTGGCGGCGATACCAGGCGTCGACATCGACGCATTGATCAAATCCAACGATAATCTCGCGCCCGCAATCGTCGAGCGCGGCTCCGCGTCCGACGCGAAGCACGGCGGCACCCTCGTCGAGCAAGGATACGCGCAATCCGCACAAGATACCCGCACCATGCAGACGGTCATTGTGGAAGCGCAGCTTGGTCGCGTGGTAGCGCTGCTCGTCGACATAGTCGGCGAGGCGCATCTGTTTGCCGTGAAAATAGCGTAGCCGGAAAAAGCCCGGCGGCAGGCCGCAGCCAGCGCCGCTATCGCAGCGTTCGCGTTCCTGAACATCGTGCCTGTAGGTCATTGTCATTCTCCTATCGCAGCAAGTTCAGGCGTGCCGCCGCGCCCCAGGCGCCCGCCTACAAGAAAGCCAAGTTCGACGTTGCCCGATCGCGTACTGTTCGCACCGATGTCCGGATCGCAGGCGCAGGAGTCTGCGTCTGGGCCGGGGATCGAGATTTCGCCAATAAACGCATCCATCCCGATCCGCGCCGCCGCGCCGCCGCGTGTGTCGAGCGCGAAGCGCGTGTGCGCGGGCTTCATTGTGTCGATGATCTTCAGAACAGTCGAACGCGCGGCAAGTTGCGCTTCGCCTGATGGAAGATTGACGCCAACCGAAAAGCGGTGCGCGAGGCTAGGATCGTCGTCTTGATCGGATGCGCCGCCGAGGGGAGCGAGGCCGAGAGCGCCTCTGGCACCGAGTTGAATCGGCGGCGGCGGCCGACGGCGGAAACTTTCACCTATAGAAACCGGGCGGCCGGTATAGATTTCGAGATAACGCCTCAGCGCGCGCAGCGTGCCTTGACCAGCCTTGAGCGTCCAGGCCTCGCGTACCAGTTGACGACGGCGGTCGATCGGCCATGATGGATCGAAACTAATATCCAACCAGGACGCGACAAATTCAAGCCATTCGGTGTCCGCGGCATCAGGATTGAGCAGGCGTGAGACGCTGTCATAGGCCGCCTCGATCCGCGTAAACTGGCCTTCGAACATGCTAAGGAAGCGCTCCATGAAATTCGCGCCGGGCGCATCTTCGCGGAGGTCGCCGCGCGCATAAAGCGCAGGGAGAAAGTCGAGTAGATTGGGTCGAGGTGCAATGATCCGGATCGCACGAAGCTCCGGCGTAGCGGATGCCTCTAGCGCGTAGCCGACGCCCGTCCCCGGTGGAAGTGCCCGCCCGTCAAACTGGACGCGTAGCCAGAGATAACGACCGCGATCGGTGGCGACGGGTATGGGGAATTGTGCGGAAACCCAGTTGCTAGCGTCGACTTGGCCCGCCAATGGAGCGGTGAGCCAGATTGTGTCGCCCGTCACCGCCGCGATCGGGGCTGAAACAACGTGGACATCGCCCATCACCGTCAAGTGCGCGCCGGGAGGTGCGGGCAGAGGTGGCAAGTCGCCTTGGATTAGCAGCCGACGCTGGGTGGTTGCGATGCGGAGCTGGGCTTGGCCTAAGCCATTGGGCAGCGGCGTATCGAAAGTGATGTTCGTATCATCGCTGGCCAGGTCGAGTATCTCGAAATAGCCGCCTTCACCCAGCGCCAAAATGTCGCCACGTTCAAGGGCAATCGCAAAATCATGTGGCAGCGCGATGTCCTGTGGCAGACCGTCGCGCGCCAGTCCGGCCAAGCCTAGCGCGCTACGCGCTATCCCCAAAAAAGACAGATCAACTGGGTCGTAGGGCAGGGGACGGCCAGCGCGCTCGACAAGGTGGAGCGGACCATCGCCAAGAAACGCCTCTGAAGGCCCGGTTGCACTCACCGACGCTGTGCCCGGCGAAATCGCGACAATCGCAGCGTTCCACACTTCTCCATTTTCAGTTTCGAGTGTCACGGTGTCGCCAGCGCACAAGCGGCGTGCCTGGGCGTAGGAAAGAGCGATGGCCGTTGCACCGCCGGGAACAGCGTCGAAGCGATGAACAACGGGATTGGCGCGCAGCAGACGACCGGCCTTCCACAGACTCCAGGCCTGCTGATCAGGCAGAACCAAACGATCTCCTTCGCCGCTTCGTACCTCAATCCCGGTAACCGGCACGGCGGTGTGCGGTGCCCATTGCAAAATGTCCGCATCGGAGCGATCAGCCGCGAAACTCTGCACGCGCAGGCTCGTACCCGGCGGCAGCGTGGCGTCGAGCAGGATTTTGTGCCAAGCAAGTCTGGGCGTGCCGCCATCAATCGGTCCCAGCACGATCTCTCCGCGCGGAACGAAGCGTTGAGGCAGGGAGCGCCAGCCCGGGGGAAGTCGGGCGTCGTCGGGCCAAGGGAGAGCCGGCAGCGGATCGCCTGTGGCGCTCATGTGCCAAAGCATCGTGCGGTTGGGGTCGAACACGACGATTGAGCAATCAGCCAGAACCGAAACCGCTCGGGGAGTGGCTTCAGGCGGCTCGGTCCATACCGTTTCGCTCCACGGATCCAATGTGCAAAGGTCAAAGCTGTCAACAGCCGCGAACCGCGCGTCAAAGCGATGAATGCGACCTGTTCCCTCATCGGCAACGAAAATCAGGCCGGTGCGATCAATCGCGACATGGACGGGCCGCGCGAGACCTTCTGAAAGTACGGCAAGGACCTCTCCACTTTCAGGCAACACCACCTGAACACGGGCGTTGCCAGTATCAGAGACGTAAAGCCGTCCGTGTGCATCAACCGCGATGCTTGTCGGACGATTGAGCCGACCGGTCGCGAAGCCGCGTCCGCCAAATCCCGGAAGCGGCACGAAATCGACGTCACAGGCGCGTTTGACCAACAACCTGTTCGATGCTGGATCGATGCGATAGAGAGTGCCGCCCGCGCCCATAACGGCTTCAGTGGAATACCAGCCTGCCAGCTTGGGTGATAGCGGAGCAGGCGCCAGGCGCAGCGCCGATTCGGCTAGGTCGAGCGTCAGCCCAGTCATGCGTCCGGCGCGCCAGTCCTGCGGATAACGCAGGATCGCCCAAGTCGAGCCGTTGGCGTCGATCCCCGGTCGCAGCCGGTCTAGAAGCGCCGATGCACTCATGGCGCAGCCACCACTGTGACGGTAAGCGAGGCAGTGTCGATGAACGGAACCTCGTCGTCAAACAGATCGATCGAGTCAAAGTCGGCCGGGCTTTGCGGGCAGTTTGTCAGACGCAGCGTCGTCCGTCGTTCGGCGCGCCACAGCATTTCACGGTCGGCATTGTCGGGTGTGATCCCATCGAACAGACAGGACAGCGCCTCAACCCGCTCGACGCCGACAATCTTGAAAACTTCAGCGACCAAATCGGCGTGATGCAACAGGCCTCCAAACGAGTAGCCACGCCCATCGGGTCCGCCGGTGAGGACATGGAAGCGCTTGCGAAGGTGATCAGCGATCATTTCACGCAACATTGCCACGCTGTAACCGGGCCGTGCGCGCACCACGACCTGCAGGTCGTGCAGGCGGACATATTGTGGTGTCGTCACATGCACCTCAGTGGTGAGCAGTCGCACCGTATCTAGATGCGCCGCGACCGCACGGAGTTCGCCGGTCGTCGGCATAGGATAGAGCCCGTCTTGCTCCGGCACGACAATGACGCTCAGGGCGCCGACGGCCTCACGGTCGAAATCTATTCCCGGTGCTTCGATCCCCTCAAGCAGATGTCCTTCGGGATAGGGGCGCCTGAGCGCTACGACATGAGCACGCGCGACACGGACGCCAGGTGCAGCGCGGGCAGCGTCGACAAAATCTGCGTTTGTGACTGCACGACCGCGGGCACGGAAGGCGCGGGGCGCACGGCGCTTGGCGTCGTCCAAAGTCTCGGCGTCGCGCCCTCCACGCGCGGGAACGATATTGGTGCAGCCAGCGACGGTTGCGGGCAGACCTGAACCTTTGTTGATGGTTCCGGCCGCTGCTTCGCCGGACTTGCCGCCGCCATGACGGTAGAAGGCGACGATCATGAGCTCGCTTGCTTGCGGTGGCCGGCCATTTATGCCGTCACCAAAGATCACAACGCCTGCTTCGGCGTCAAGCGCATAGACCGCGTCATTGGGTCCGGCGGAATCAAAATCGTCGACCGCGCGCCACGCAAGGATCGGTTCGGCGCGCGTGTCATCGCGGCTGACAAGCTCGAAGCTTTTAGCCTGCACGTCGCGGTTGCCCAGGCTGAAGATCTGCCCGGCCCGGCCATTGCCGCGACCCAACCGCTCGCTGGAAACCGAGGTCAAGTGAGAGGCCGTCGCAGTGTTGAAGTTGAGCGAGCGCAGCGAGATCTTCGGCGCGATACCAAAGCGAACGCGGATCCAGCCGCTGATTGGCACTTCAGAAGGTGTGTCATCAGCGGGCGTTTTGAGCGCGCCAACGAGCGGATGCGGCAGATCGGTTTCCACGTCTGCCCAGCTGCCGTTCGGAATCGGGCCGATTTGCATTGGCACGTCGAACCTTATTGTGCCCGATCGCGTCCAGCTATCGGTGCCGTCGGAGATGACCGGCAGCGGCTCCCAAGCGCCTGAAGGTGATCCGGCGAGTGCAGATCGATAATATTCATATTCAACGAGCAGCGGTCCGGCTTCGAAGGCGTTGACGACCGAGAGCGGGGTTGATCCAGCTTCGACCGAGAGATCAGGCTCGGGATGTTCATCATTATCAACCTGCAGGTGCAGCGACGCGCGCGCGCCCTTGAAGCCGGCGGCTACTGACGGGTTGAAGTGGAGACCAACATAGAGGGTTGTGTGCAAAGCCTCGGCAGGCTTGGCGAAGAGTGTGACCGGCTGGGTCGGCATGTCTTTCAGCTTCGGAGTCTTGCCGTCCCAGGCGAGCGAAAAGCGCTCTTCGACATAAATGGCAGGGTCAGCGCTTGCTGCAGTCGGGCCGGATTCACCCGGGCCATTTATCCTTGTCAGTTCACCTCGTGTGGAGACAAGCGCGGCGATCTGCGCGGGGATGATGTCAAGGCCGCGATCTGTTTCGAAATTCACGCTTTCGCCGCTTGTACCAGTTCCCTTGATCTTAGTACCGGTCGGAACCAGGACGGCGGTCGCGCGTTCGGCTTTAGTAAGGAAAAAGGCCATCAGCGCGGATGCCGCGACAGACGCGCGCAGTTGCACACCCACCAGTTTGAGCAACTCCACATAAGTCTTGTCGGGAACGCGATTGAGGCGATAGCCCACCTGCTCGGCCAGATGCGCAAAGAGCTGGATCAGTGTGATACCCGGATCGCTCTCATTATGGTCGGTCCAGTCGGGTGCGATCACCGGAATGCGGGTGCGCAGCATGGATTCGATTGCCGCAAAATCGAGATCATCAAGGCGCGGTGGCGTGACGGGCATGGCTAGGCTGCCTCATTCAGGTAGAAAGGAAAGACCCGGTTGTAGAAGGCGTTCGAGCGGCGGACGACGTAATCGACCTCGATTTCCATGAGGTTTGGCTCGTCATCAGCCGCACGCGCCACAACGCGTTCGACTGTGATGCGAGGTTCTAGGTCGGTCAGCGCGCGGCGGACGACCTCCTCGACACGGCGGTGGGTAACGGGGCTGTTTCCGGCGAAAAGGAAATCGCGCAATCCAGCCCCATAACGGGGCAGCATCACGCGCTCTCCTGGCGATGTTCTGAGAATGATTTCAATTGCTTGCTCGACATCATCCTCATAGCGTGCGAAAACGAGTTTGCCGTTCACTGGCTTTACGGGAAACGCCCAGCCACTGCCGAGATACGGGCGTGTACTGAGCGCGCGGCTGTCGGCCTGATCCATCGCCTATCCTCCTACCAGCACAGTTGGAAAGCCGCCGAGCACCGTGCCGACCGCGTTGCCGTTGTTTTGCTTGGTCGGATCACCCAAGCGGACGATCGCGTTGCCGTTGGCGAAGACGGTCGCGGAGCCTTTGGTGAATTCAACCTTCTGGCCAAAAGTGCCTGATGTGACTCCGCCGACGGTTCCAGCCGCATCGCCCGTCGTGGTTGGAATGTTGCTGGTGACCGTAACAACGCCAAATTGGCCAGCGTTCACGTCGGTTGAAAAACTCTGCGTAGTGTTGAGCTGACCGAGTGAGGGATAGGGGATGGGTACCGGTGGACCCGGGGGCGCGGGTGTAAGGCAGACATTGGGAAAGGCAAAGCAGATGCCGCCCTGGATCGTGGTGATCGGCTGGCCCATCACTGCACCTCCAGCGTCGCGGATTCGTAGCGCGCTTCCCATTGGAAGACGGCGCGCCAGACCAAGGCGACTGAGGCGTCCGCCCGGTCGTAAATCACGGTATCGACGGCAGGCGTCAGGGTGAGCGGCGGATCGAGTGGTTCGCCATCCTGCGACACGGCAAGTGCGGGACCGGCTGGGACTACTATGTCGATCAGGTTGAGGCCGCCATCCTCAAACCGCAAACTATGCCCCGGCGAGAGCGGCGGCCGCCCGGGCACCGGGTTGCCGGCGTTGAATGCGTTGAAATATTTGGCCGGCAACTTGAACTGATTGGCGTCGAAGCCCTCAAGCGAAGCGGGATCGGTGTCGGGTCCGGCCCGGCCCGCAAGATCGAGGCGCGGCATGGATGTGCGTGGCAACCAACCATAGTTGCGCGCAATCACGGGACCGAAACCACTGCCCGTGTCGATCCGGATATTACCGAAGGGCTTGGTGACGATGATGTCGGCAATGTCTGGGTCGGCCAGTTCGGCGGGTAATAAAATACTGGCAAGATCGTGGACGATCACGACGTCGAGTTCGGGTTTCATCGTCGCGAGATCGGATTCAAAGCGGAATGGCCCTTCAGGCTTATTGGGCGGATCAAACGGTGTGTCTTGATCCAGCACCTTTTCGACTGCGCGTGGCTGGCCGTCGGTTCCAATGACTTGACGCGCAACAAACACCCCAACCTCTTCTGCAACCGGATTGGGATCGGCGGTGCCGCCCGGCGGCGCGCGAAAGCCCTTCAGGAACATGTGAGGCAAAGCGTCAGGACCGGGTTCAAGGATCATCGCCGTCTCAATTCAGATTGATCTTTGTGCCCTTGACGGTGACGCCTTGGGCCGAGAGTTCGATGGTTGTGGATGTGTCAAACTGAATGAGGAGCTTTTTCCCCTTGTCGTCCAGCACAAGCTTCATCCCGCCCGCCGATTCGAGCGTGATCGAGGTCGCGCCTTGGGTATCGTCGAACACGAGTTTGCTTTTTTCCCGCGAAATGATTGCGCGGGTGTTGTTGGTGTCGCTAGTGTCGACGCCCTGCGGTGGAAGGTCGATGTCGGACCAGAGCGCGCCGAGAATTATCGGCATGTCTTCGCAGCCATCGACAAAGCCGACAACAACTTCGTCGCCAATCTCGAAAGGAAAATAGCCGCCGCGCTCTTTTCCCGCCATGAAGGATGCTGCGCGTGCGGGAGCCGATGCTGTTCGCGTCGTGCCGCTGAGCCAGGTCAGGATGTAGCCGTCTTCGGTGATCTGCGCGACTTCGGCTAGCCGCAAGCCGGGGACGTTCGACCGGCTTGTATCGGCCGCAGTGTCGAGAAGCGATGTGAAGAAGTCGCCCATCGCTCAGCCTCCCGGATAGCCAGCAGGATCAAGCATGCCGGGGCGGCGCACATTGATTTTGGTGGTGTAGCCGGCCGAAGACAAGGTGTGGACCGCCTGAGTGACATAGTAGACGCCATCGAATGGCGGGTAGAAGCCGGTCAGGTTTACATGGACCCCCGGCCTGAGGCGTGGATAACCGATTGTCGTGACCTCGGCAGTCAGGAATTCGCGCGCCGATTTGCGGAGCGCGGCCATGGCCTGCATCCGCGCGCGCTCCTCATCGATATTAGCGGCTTCAAGAGTTTTTACGTTTTTGTCGAGATCATCCCCCTGCATGCCATTCAACTGGCTTGATTCTGTCGCGATAGCACGCTGGCGGAACTCAAGGGCGGTGAGCGGCGCGGGTTGCCCCGGTGCGGCATGCAAGTCGCCAGCGATCGCATCGGCCATTTGCACTTCGACCGTAATCGAACCGCGCCCGCGGGGGACGTTTCCGGCAGCCGTTGCGGACGTGTTCAACTCCCACACCTTGATCGCCGGCTTGAACTCGATAATGTCGAGGCCCCAGGCAAGCGGGATCGGGTCACCTAACGTCGACGAACGCGCGGGCCCGAAGTAGAGTTTTGGCATCAGCGCTTGCGCGGTCGAGCCTGCCAATGGTGCCCCGGGATCGTCGAATTCGACATACAGCTCATAGTCCATGCGTTCGGCGAGCGACTGGATAAACTGCAAATAGGATTTGTCGGGCTGGTGCGTCGTTTCCGGGAGGGGCGTTGAGAAGAGCTGCCGTGGCTCAGGCGGCACTACCGTCAGTCCGCTACCTGAAAAAGCAACTTCGCCTTCGACCATGTCGATTTCATGTTGCGGATTATGGAGTACGGGATGCGCCGGCTTGTTCTTAAGAATGCTGAGCAGGTCTTCAGCCTTCAGGGTAAGGCTGCCGCCCGCAGCGGATGGAAAGGCGAAGCTGATGTCGGTAATGCGTGCCAGCATCAGCGGCGTCCAACCGTCTTGTCCGTAACGAATATCGACGCGGAACCGGCTGCCAAATGTAACATCCCCCAGCTTGTTGAACCGCCACACCGGGCTTGCTGGCCGATTGCCGTCGAAGCGCTGATTGTTGAGCGTCACTTCGACCTGCCCAACGCCATTGCATGGCTGCGTGACAGTGACGCTCATGACATCCTGATTGATGCTTTGATCGCCAATCGCCAAGGGCGAACCGTCCGGCTTCACCAGCCGTGCCTGCGGTGCGAAGAATTTCGTTCCGGGCAGGACCTGTGTTGCTGTGGAAGCCGGATCGGTCATGACGCTATCCTCTTATCCGGCGATAGCGAGCGAATTCCTCGTCCATCAGATCGATGATAATCGGTCGCAACAGCCCGCGTATGCGTTCGATATCGTCGAACTCGGCACGAATTTGTTCGATCGGGCGCGCCGTAATCACGTCATCTTCAAAGGTGATCGTGCTGTTGACTGCGCCGATTGACACGCCGGGTTTGCTGGCAGAGGCAGTCATAACGGCGGCACCTCAATCATCGTGCCGGGTATCAGCTGACGCGGTCGGTCGATGGCATTGGCGGCGGCGAGGAAACGCCATTGGGCAGGGTCGCCATATTCCTCTGCGGCAATGAGATCGAGCCGGTCGCCAGAGCGGATTGCCCGCGTCTTAGTGCGATCAGGCGATTGGCGATTTAGATCCGTGCTTTGCAAGTTCGCCGGATCATAACGCTTCATTTTGATCGTCACACGGCAGCGCAGAACCTTACCTTCTGCGTCGAACATCTGGAACTTTTCAGAGAACTCGATCATCACACCTTGAAAGCTGGTATCCCCCCAGGCGAACTCGCAAATTGGCGGCGCGTGCAGCTCACTGTCGATCTTAACAAACGTCCGCAGCTCATCGAGCTTCTCCGTGAGCGATTTGCCTGTTTGCGACTGATCGAGGAAAAGCTCGACTGCAAGCGTCTGTGCCTCGCCACGGACGAACTGGATAAGCGGGCTCCGCAGACCGGGTACGGAGATGTCCGGGTAAAGCATGTTGGTGGTGATCGTGTAGTTGTCCGGGTTGAACATCACCGGGATCGCCTGTGCGCCGCTGGTTGAGATGTTCTTTAGCGTCGCTTTGACTAGTGCCATGCTTCAGCCCCCCTACAACGCCGCAGTCACGCCCGCGCCTATTGCGGCGGTGGCAGCGGCGCCCGCGACACCGATCAGGCCGGAGAGCGCAGAATTGAGGTCAGCGACGCCTGGAATGAGCGAAAGCGACATCCGCTCGATTTTTTCCGGGCGGAGTTCAAGCGTTTCCATTGCGATAGCGGCTTCGCCCGAGCCACCCTTTGCGTCGAGCGGTGCCAGACTGAGTTTTTCGGGCAACGCGTTGTAGAAAGTCCAGGCGGCGACGGGGAGAAACTGGAAGGGCAGCGAAATGCCTGCGGGCAGCTCGAACAGTTTCTTGGTATCAAGAAGGAGGATTGTACCGCTTTTGCGGGTCTTTGGCTGCCTGCTTGTGGACGCGGTAACCTGATGATGCCAATCCCAGATGTCCGTATTGAAGGTGACTCCCCGTTTCATCAAAATCTTGGGGTAGGTCGCTCGCGTGAAGAAGCGCAACTCTTCGGTAACATGGCCGCCCTCATTATAGGTTTCAAGCGTGTTCGACGCCTCAAGCCCTTCGATCGTTTGGAAGCCGCCCGCCAGAAAGGATGCTGCAGCAGTGAGTAGCGCTGAGCCGATCCCTCCAACGATGTCGCCCGCAAGCGAGCCGTTTGAATCGGGCGTATCCCACATCGTCACGTAGAAATTGATCTTCAAAACCGGCTGAACGAGCGGGAAGGTCATGGTCGGGCCTCCCCTTCGATAACCCCTGTTTCGCGCCCGACGCGGAAGACGATGAACTCGGCTGGAGCTGCCAGCGCTACTCCGACGAGGGCAATCATTTGACCTTCAGGTGAGTCTTCAATCGTTTCAACCTTTACGAAAAAGGCTTGATCTGGAGCGTCGCCCATCAATGCGCCGGTGCGGAAGACGCGCAGCAAATAGTCTGTCAGAAGCTGGTGTAGCTTGATGCGTTCAAACGTGTTGTTGGGTTGGAAGACGATCGGCTGGCCGATGACGTCGCATGTGCGCGCGATTGCGGAAAGGCACCGACGGGCGTTGACATAAGCAAGCGGCTCCCCACGCGATGCGCGACTTTTCCATTTGAGCGTGCGTGCACCCCACAACAAGATGCCGCGCCCGGGAAAATCGCGCAGCACATTGACGCCAGCTTCGTAAGTCGCAGAATTCTCATCATCGCCGACTGGCATGTCAAGGCCGATCGTGCCCTCTACACGTTGATTGGCGGGGGCGGCGTGTGGACCCATGGCGATGTCGACTGCGGCAAAGATACCAGCGACCGCGCCGACTGGCGAAACAGTGCGGACTGTCGCACCTGGCGCATCTTGGGCAAGGAGCCAAGGCCAATAGAGACCGGCCATATCCATCTCGTCGTCACCTTTGGACAACCTTTGTCGCCAGTCGATTGCGCGGTCTGCTGTCAATCCGGGCGGCGGCGCGAGGAGCGCGAACCAGCGCCAGCGCGTCCGCTGAAGCCGCTGAATGAGATAACGCTGCGCCCACATCAGATCATCGTCGGAGAAGAGTCGCTCCTCAAACAGAAAGACTGCTTTGCTGGTCGCCGCGCCGCTTGTATGCGGTTCGTTGCAGGCACCAAAGCAGGGATTGGGGGGCAGGTCCTCACCAGCATGGCGATCCTCGGTGACAACATGTTTGGCGTCAAGATCAGGGATGGCTACTATCGAGACTTCGTCCTGACGCAGGAGTAGTTCGAGCCCGCACGGATGGCGATCATCGCCGTTAAGGCCGAGCAGGTTGTTGAGCAGTTCGTCGGAACGTTCCGGATCAATCCGTTCAGCGACGTTCACGATCCATAGACGGCGACCGCCATTGGCGAAATAATCGCGCACTGCATTTTCAAGCGCGCCACCCCTTGGTGCGTCAATGGGCGAACCAAGTGCGTCACGGCGGAAGCGGGCAACATAGCTCTTCCAATCATCGACTGCGATAGCTTCGCCGACATGGCTTGGTCCGGCAACACCGACAAAGCCGGCTATATCGGTCCGTACGCGCGGAAATCCTTCCGCGCGGGCAGTTGGCCGCCGATAGACGCCAGGGATAGTAAAGGCTTCGCCGAACGCGCTCATCAGATCTAACTGATGTCAAGCCGCTCGTGGACGAGGTCGAGCTGCTCAACCGCGAAGTCGTTGCCCTTGGCGGATAGTGTTGGACCGGTAAGCTTGGTCGGCCAGGCGTTGGTGAGCGTCCACGTCATTGCAGGCGCGCCGCGATTATGCTTCTCATCCAAAAGCTTGATCGTGACGGTACGAAATGGAGGGAAAGTCGTGCCGCCGTCGCGCACTTCCTTGCGCCACTCCCAAAGCGCTGTGCTGCCGGTGATCCCGCGTTTTAATTGCACTGGCGGGTATTTCTCGACGCCGGGCAATTGGCGAGGAGCCGACGTTGCGTCGGCGCCTTCGCGATATTCGATGGGTGTGTTCTCACTGTCGAGGCCGGTCACTTCGGTAAAGGCCGCGACTTCAACCCCATCAAATTCCACGACGAAGTTGAAGTTCGAATAGGGGTTCTTGTTGCCACGTTCGACTGCCATGGTGGATGCTCCTTCGATTAGGCGGGTCAGGTGTTCGCCGACGCTGTGAACTGGCCGATGCGGAAGATGACGAACTCAGCGGGCGCCACCGGCGCGAGGCCGATTTTGCAGACAAGCCGGCCATTATCGATATCGTCCTGCGTCATTGTTGTGCGGTCGCAGGTGACAAAGAAGGCGTCCTCGGGAGTCGTGCCCATCAACGCACCCGATTTCCAGACACCAATGAGGAAGGATGTGACGGTTTCGACCACGCGTGCCCAGAGTGATTCCGAATTGGGTTCGAAAACCACCCATTGCGTGCCGATGTCGATCGAATGTTCGACATAGATGAAAAGGCGGCGGATGTTCAGATACTTCCATTCCTGGTCGGATGAGATCGTCCGCGCCCCCCACATGCGCAAGCCGCGCGGGGTGAGGTCGCGGATCAGGTTGATGCCCACCGGGTTGAGCACATCCTGCTCAGCTGCGGTGAAGGGCAGCGCGACATCAGTGATGTTGCGCACAACCTCGTTGGCGGGTGCCTTGTGCACACCAACGCTGTTGTCTGACCGGGCATAAATGCCCATCGCATAGGCCGATGGGGGAAAGTTCTCGATCCGCCCTGAGAGCGGGTTGAGCGCCTTTAGCCACGGCGCGTAATAGGCAGCATATTTGCTGTCGTAATTGTTGCGGTGAGCCTGCAGTTCGGTAACGTCGCCAGCGCTTGCCGGGCAATCAAGCACCGCAACGCGGTATTTCAGCAGCTCGCTATGCGTTATGAGCGCGCCCTGCACGGTTTCGGACGTAACGCCCGGTACCGCGACCATTGAAATGTCGTCCCGTTCAGACAAGGCTTGGATGCCGGTACGGCGACCCGGACCGAGGTCGGTTCCAATCAGATCGACGTCAGTCAATGCGCTGCCGTTCGATCCACCGCTAAAGCTGCGAGCTAAGCCGTTGGCTACGACCGGCGCCTCAGCGAAATCTGTGCCCGCGCCACCGCCTTCGACGACGGAAACGAGGTCAGATCCGATTTCTGGATCGTTGATCCGCGTCACCCAATAGCGGAGGCCAGCGTCGGTGGTGTCGTCGGGATTCCAGGTCAGACCTTCGAAAGTTTCGGCAATGACGCCGTTTTCGAAGACCACGACATCGACTTCGCAGACTCTTATGAACGCACGGCGATCAGCGCGGTCGGGCGGCACGTCGATCGTGTTGCCTGCGCCAAGGGCGAGACCCGCCGTCAGATTGACCACCCGCGCGCCGGCGTCGACCGTGGCGACCAGCGCTTCGACCTTGGTGTCGCCTGTGTCGATTTCAACCTTTGCGCCTGAATAGATGCCCGCAGTCGAGGCGACGCGAATTGCGGTGTCACCGTCAGCAGCTGCTTGCAGGCCCTCCACCGAACTCCAAGCAGCGTCGGGGAAACCCGCGCCTTGATCCGTCAGATAAACCGCGTTGTCCGCCAGATCGACCAACACTATCTCGCTTCCAGCGGGCGTGATCCCGTCGGTTACTGCGACCGGTTCAGCTGAGCCCGCGCGTTGGGGCGCGACGAAACCAGTGACGTTACCGACATAAAGGCGAACCATGCCGTTGACAGAAGCAGTCGCGGTAACGCGCGCTTCGACGGGGCCGGCTTCGGCTTGAGCGAGGCCCGGCGCGACAGTGGTGTGATCGCCCGCTGCAATCTCTTGGGCGACGCGCGTGGCCGAGATGTCTATATTGCCGGTATTGCCACCGCCGTCATCGACTTCGACGACATCACCAGCTTGTAGGAAGGCGGCAAGATCGTGTGGCAGCGCGCCCGAAAACGGGCCGGCTGGCGTCATGTCGATCGCGATGCCGGCTGGTGCCGCGCCGAGATCAATCGGCCGGGCAAGCACATCGCCTCCCCGGCTGATCAAGCGCATTGTGCCGCCGCCCGAAAGGTTAACGCCGCCGCCCTGTTTGGCAAAGTCGACTTCGCCGTCTGCGATTGCTTGGACAACCAAGCCGCTAGACGCTCCCACTGAGATCGTGTCGCCTGTGCGCAGTCTGCGGAGCGAAGCCGTTGTGAACTGCAACGCCACCGCGCCCGCCACAAGCGGCAGTGAAGCCGCTTCAATATCAAGCGCTGGATCCTGCCGCGCGGCTGAGGCGGTCGTCAGCGCGACTGGCGGACGATCACGTGGGCGCAGTTCAACCGCGATCGCATCGCCGTCGACTCCACGATTCTTTGCGGTGAAGGTTGCACCGCCGCCGACTGTTGTGGCGGACGCAGGTGCGCTGCCATTGATCAGGATAACCGTATTGGCAGGCTCCAACGCGACGCCATTGGGGACTTCGCTCGCTGCATCTACTGTGATCGTGTCGCGGAGCGCGTCATAGCTTTCGACGGTCAGTGTGCGGGTCTGCGCGAACGCGCTGTTCTCGTCCGGCCGGGTGAAGACGTTGAGGACAGTTCCAGCTCCGACTCCCCGAAGCGCGTTCAGGCGGAGCGTGCGAGTTGGTCCGCGTACGGTGACTCCGCGTGCCAGCCTAAGAACGATACCGCGTTCAATCGTCGTGGCTGACGCCAGCGCGTCTGCCGCCAATGCGCGTACCACATAACAGCGCGCACCGCCATTTTCGAAGAAGGAGCGCACTGAATGACCCAGAAAATCGCCGGGTGCGGAAAGCTGGCGGACAGGTTCACCAAAGAGACGCTGGAAGGCCGCAAAGCTGGGAATGAATGTCGCCCGACCCTCAGGCCCTTTTCGCGCCGCACCTACAAAGCCAGCGGTCGACGTACTAACCCCTTGAATAGGTTTGCCACGATAAGAGGTCTCTTCGACATAGACGCCAGGGTGAAGATATTCGGGCATTTCGACAATCTCCTTGCAAGAAGCGCGATTAAAGCAGTTGGAACCGAATCCGGGCTACAGCGCCCGGGGTAATTTCGAAATCGGCAGCGGGGAAGGCTGTACCAGTGGATGTGGGTACAAAGTGCCCCCCGGAAAGCACCCGAACTGCGCCGCCGGGCGGGCGGACTTCGATTGTCAATGCAATGAGACCAGCGGAATTGGGCAGCAACCGACCGCCCAGCAGGAACAGAAATTCGCCGTTTAGGTCACTCCGCGTGAAGCGGTTGAAGGGCTGGCCTTGTTGCGCGATGCGCACGTCGAGCCCGCCAGCGCTTGGTCCATCAAGCTTGCCCCGGACTGCCGCCACATTGTTGGGCGCTTCAGCCTCGGCGGTCGGCCACAGTTCAAACTCTGATCGCACCGCAGGATCGGCGAGAGGCAGCGTTATCTGGGGTTCGGGATCATCCCAGCGCGCCCAACCAGATTGAGTTCGCATAAGCGGATCGCGCCACAAGATACGGTGGGCGCCTGGCGGAGCATTGGTAAAGCGGTAACTGCCATCGCTTTGCCGCCGTGCACGTCCACCCGGCTGTGGCGCGGGGCGCTGGAACGATCCGCCAAGCCGAACTGGTAGCTCAGTTGCGACGGCGTCGCCGCTGAAATGATCGATAAAGCAAACTGCAAAGCTCAACTGGTGGCGGACAATATCGCTGGTCATGGCACAAGCTCCAGCGCGGCATCTGTGACCACCGGTGCCTGCCGAGGTGGCGTTGGTTCGAGGCTGGTAACGCGCGCCCGGTAGATGTGCGACAAACGATAGCCTAACTCGGCCGCGTCCCAGATGCGATAATGTGTTTCGACCGGCAGCGACTGAAGGACAAGCTGAATGCTGTCATTGGCATGCCAGCCGGGCGCGGTCGAGGTTTCGGCTAAGTCGCCGCGCCCAACCTCCGCATTATCGTAAAGCGACTGAAGAACAGCTCCCATTAGCCGCGCCTCTTCGCGGGCCGCAAGGGCGTCGCTGGCGAGATCATTAGGCTGGCGCACTCCCCAAGCGGTAATCATATAGTTGAGCTCAAGCGGCAACGGCTGACGGACTGGCGTGCCGTCGGGCAGCAGCGACTGCGTCCAGTTGCGCATCTCCGCATTGGTGGCGATCTGATAGAGAAAAATGCTGATGAAGGGCGTTGCGGTGCTTGCCAGTGCACTGAACGAAGCTGCGGTGACCACTCCTACGGTAACATTCGAGATACCCAGCCGCACGAGATGCTGCTCGATAAGCTGTGCGATCGTTTGACCGCAAAATTCGATGATACGCCAGCTTGCCAAAGCACATCCTTTCCTCATGGGTTTATGAAACATGCAGCGGTGTAGTGGCAAAGACCGTGAGGGTTCAAAGATGATCCAGATGTCTGAAAGCCGGTCAGAGAATCTGAATAATAATGTTAATTATCAATATTTTGATTCCATATCTTGAGCTCTTCTTGAGTTCGCGACTACGCAGCGCGGCCTAGTCCATCGATGTGTGAGCAGGTTTAGTTCCTTTGGTCCATGAGGCCCAATAGCCCTCACGCTCACGACAGGTTCCGTAACACGCGGATTCACTTCCCTCGCTGCAGTATTTGAGGTCCAATCCAATTGCCTGACCGAAAATCCGCAGTCTATCCATCTGCGGTTGTGCGAAGCACTTAGACGTCACTTCGTTTGGGTAAATTTGGATCGCGATTGAACCCCCGCGCGGCATTTCCAACCGCGTCCCGTGCGCTTAGGGTACCAAAAGAAAAGGGCGACAACCGATGGCAGATGTCAAATTCGGCGTTTCGCTGGATCGCGCGCCCGCGATGCTGCGGGCGATCATACTTGAGACTCTGGCGGAAGTGCGAGGCTTGCGGCTGATTCACATGCCCGCTGGCGGGTTCGCACCCGATTGCCAAGTCGTGATTCTCGTCGGCGAAGAGGCGCCCGAGACACATTTGCGCGGAAAAGTCGAATGCGTGGTCAATTTCGACCCGGAGTCTGCGCGAGGGTTGCTCTATCGGGCGGGCGCAGTCGTCCGACGAATTGACCAGTTGCCGGTCAAGACGCTGCTAGACCTGATTACCGCCGAGTTTGAGCGGGGTCGAGTCGCTTCGAAAGCGTCTCCATGGAATCTGTTCGGCTGGTTCGGTCAGCGCAGTGCACCGCCCGACGAAGAGCCGACAACCGCACCGTCGGAGCCACAGTTGGGTTCGCTGGCTGTGCACCGCCCCGATGCGGTGACGGCTGAATTGGCGAGGCTGGCTTCTCGCATGACTTCCGCTATGGCTCCTTCTTATGGAGGCGATGGGCCAGCCCGCGAGCTGCGCGAGCTTTTGGAGGCCCTGAAAGCGGCGGCCGAACATGGCAAACCGAGCCTCGATCCGCTGGATCGAATCGTCGGGCTTTTTGGTCTTGATGCGGATGAACGAGACCTTTTGTTCCTCGCCAGCGTCGTCGAAATCGAACCACTGGCTGCGCGTCTTGTTGCATTGATGAACGACCACCTATCGCGTCCACGACCCACGGTGGGGATCGTCGCGCAATGGGGCGGCAACCCGCGCGCGCTAGTTGAACGATTGACCGGCGACGGGCCGCTGCTTCGCTTTGGCTTGGTCGCTCTTGAAGGAGAGGGACCGGTTTCGACCCAAACCGTGGTCCCAGCGCCAGCGGTCTGGCCGCTGATTTTCGATATGGCACGCACTCCACCATTTGTTATCGACGGCCATGCGCCGGACGATGTCGGAGAGGCGCAATTTGCCGCACCAACCGACTGGAAAAAACAATTCGGCAAGTCGGTCGAAACGATCCGAAAGGCTGACTGGGGAAACATTCTGGTCGCAATCATCGGCGAGGATGATAGCGGTCGAGGTGAAATCGCCCGGGCGGTGGCGGCACGACTCGGACCTGCCAGCCTCCGCGTCGAGGGGCATCAATTAGCCGATACAGCGGCACTTGGAGCGGTCCTGCGTGAAGCGGCGCTGGCGAACGCGACGGTCATCCTGGTTGACCCCCACGAAGCGCCTGTTGCGCAATGGAAGGCGTTGACGGCAGGATTGCGTGGCCCTCTGATCGCGATTGCCGCCGCCGACCAGCTCGGTGCGTCGGCCCTTAACAGTGCGCGAGCCCTGGTCCGCATTGATGCGCCTGCGCGCGACTATCGTCAGCGTGTCCGGCTTTGGACTGCGGAGGCTCCAGCGGAATGGCGGCAAGGCGACATCGCCGCGATCGCTGATCGCTTCGATTTCGGTCGCCGCAGGATCGTCGCAGCGCTTTCCAACGCCCAGGCCCAGACAGTGACCGAAGGTCGTAAGACACTCGAACCCTCAGACGTGATGCGCGCATGCGCGGTTTTGCGTCAGACGAGCTTCGGCGGATCGGCAGAATTGCTTGAATGCCTTTTCGAGCCCGATGAAATCGTTTTGCGGGAGGACACACGTCGCGAAATCGATCTGGCTATCGCCTGGGCGCGACATGGCAGCCGCCTGTTCGGCAAGGACGGACCGGCTGGGTCGTTGCGTGCCGGCAGTGGGCTCGCCTGCCTCTTCACCGGGCCGCCGGGCACTGGCAAGACAATGGCGGCGCAGATCGTTGCCCGTGAGGTAGACTATGCGCTATATCGTGTCGATCTAAGCCAGGTAATCGACAAATATATCGGTGAGGGGGAGAAGCGGATTTCGGCGCTGTTCAAAGAGGCGGGCCGCTCGCGCGTCGCGCTGTTTTTTGACGAGGCTGATGCGCTGTTTGGCAAGCGTACCGAAGTTAAAGATTCGCATGATCGCTACGCCAATATTGCAGTCAACCACTTACTGCAGGAGTTGGAGGGTTTTGACGGCTTGAGCATCCTTGCGACCAACTTTGCGACCAATATCGACACTGCCTTCATGCGCCGTATCCGTGTCCGTGCCGATTTTCCTGCGCCCAATGCACAAGAACGGCAAATGATCTGGGAACGGCTGTTAACTGCACCAACTATTGAGGGCAGCGACATCAATGTTGCGCGGCTAGCAGCAGACTATGATTTGGTTGGCGGGGAAATCCGCAATGCGATCTATACCGCACACTTGTTGGCTGCCGACGACAAAACCGCCAAGCGTCTTGCCATGCGTCATTGCCTTGCAGGCCTAGCCCGCGAAATCGGCAAGACGGGCCGCGTCGTCGATGCGGCCATGTTGTGCCAACCCTAAGCTCTCTTTTAGTGGGACCTTTCTCCTCCGGTCGCAGCCGTCACCCCACATCCACTCTCTCAAAATATTGACACGATCTCCTCCCTTCAATGAGCTTATCCATGTTGCCTGCCTTGTCTGAGTTGTCTTCCCCCGTATCCCACACCGTATCACCCGATAGGGCAATCGGCGGGAGCAGGCCTTCTTTAAGATGGGGATCATGCGCTTTATCTTGATCTGCTGGCGGACGCCGCTGGCTGCGCTAGAGGCGGATGACATAAGATTGACACATATCCGGAGTTTCTGAGGTAGCTTGTTCGCTGCTGCGCTGGGAAAGTTTCGAGCAAGTTGCCGATACGCCGCCAAGTGACTTCTTTAGTTCGTTCGACGGCCTTTCTCAGGAGATATTTGAGCTTGGCAAAGAGCCGTTCGATCGGGTTGAGGTCAGGGCTGTAGGGTGGAAGGAACAGCAGGCGTGCGCCTCTGGACCGGATCGCAGCACGGACGGCGGGCTTTTTGTGGCTGGAGAGATTGTCGAGGATGACGATATCACCCGGCCCCAGCGTTGGGCAAAGCTGCTCTCTCTTCCGGTCAGAAAGCCACGGTGAAATTGATTCACCGTGAACCCGTCCTGAGTTGGATTGGTTAACGCTCAACTCGCTGGCTGTAACATTGGACTATGGCGCGCTTGATGCTTCAGAGAGCATATCCAAAGGAGCAAGCTCTGAACGGTCGACGGTGTGATAATCGCAATGAACATGACGTCTTAATCTGCATCAAGGTTCCAGAAACCAAAACAGCGACAAGTGATGAAGCGCCGCCAGCGCCGTCCATCGCATTGAGGAATGGTGACGATTGATTTGCGCCGAACACGGGCTGCATCAGGTCCAGGCACGTCGATGGCCGACCTTGGCCACGCAATGCGCGGCGCAGAAAGGCAACGGTATTGGCGCTGGCTGCACCCCCCAAGCAGTTTAACTCCGTCGGGGACAGCACAGCGGCCCGCGTTAGCGATTTCAGAAAGGCAATCTGAGGGCCAAGTCTCCCTTTGCCGATCTTAAGGCAGGCCGGTGTTAACGTCGTGTTTGCTTTGCGTCGGGCCTAGCCGTGACTTTTTGTAGACGGAAAATTCTCCGTTCTGTGATTGCGTTGGAGCAAAGTTCATATGAACTAATGTCTGCTTTTGTCCACAGTAATTGTGGCCTCAAACGGCAGCTTTGTTAGCGAAAACCATTTAAGGTCCGTGCGCATTTTGCGGGAGTCTACAGCCCTGCAAGGTCGCTGATGCCGACGACGATTTTTAGCACCTCTGGCGAATTGCCCTGATAGACTGTTTCAACCTCAACCAGCCCAAATAATCTCTGCTTTTAACCGCTTTCTTCCACCGTTGGTTGGTGATCGCAATACCCAGCCAGCCTATCATCAGAAACAAAAGTCCAAGCGTCAGGCGGATTGTCACAGCATTAATCACCGGGCGTGAGATGAACACTTCGGTATGGGCGAGTGCGGCAAATTTATGTTTGGCACCCTTGGCCATTGCAGGGTCAGCATTCATCTTCAGCATGTCGCGCAGTGAGCGGTAGCGCACCACGGCAACGCGGTCGATGCCCTTGCCATATTGACCAAGCGCAAGACCAACGCGAGGCCCAACATAAATTGGAAAGCCGCCGTTCTTTAGAAGAAGCGGAAGGATTATCGCGTTATACAATGCTTCTTCGCGCGCTGCTAACGGTCCTTTCTTTCGTGTTTCAAGATTGATCATGAAGAATTCGCGCCCGTCATCTTGCGCGATCATCGCCTTCATGTTTTCCCGAAAATCAGTCTCGGGCGGCTCCTGCCCCTGCGTGCGGTACATGGCGGTTGCAGCGTCGAGCAATCGCTCGCCCTCTGCTGCGGTTACCGGCTTTGCACTACCGCCGTACCAGACTAGGAATGCGCCGTAGAGCAGCGCCAAACTCGCTATCCAGATGATCTTGCCGCGTGACATCACCGCTTCACCAGACCTTTCCGCTCCATACGCCATTTCATCTGATCGAACCGGTCCTGACCGAAAAAGGGTTCGCCATCAAAAACCATCAACGGAACACCGTAATGCCCGCCTTCGCGCTGAGCGTCTTGATTGGCCTTGATCGCTGTGTCGTAGCGGCTCGGGTCCGCCTCGATTTGCG
>JBOFCQ010000055.1:0-4292 GCA_051646145.1 Hyphomicrobium sp. | reverse complement strand
TGCGGGTTGCGCCCGCGTTATACGCCTGGTTAGAAAGTAGCGTATATTCCATGTCCTTACGCAGTTCGATCATGCGATCGGCCATCTGCAAGGCCATTTCCGACGTGCGGCCGGCCAAGTCCGACGATTCAAGCGTGCCTGAAACCGTCGCGTTCTTCGTGCTGATCTGGCACACGTTGGAAAGGCGGACGTTCGGCGTTGCCGCCGCGCGTGCCGTCTCGTTGCCTTCAGGCTCCGCGTTCGCAGTGTTGACTGCACCGAGGGTGCGGGTCTGCCACGAATGCAGCGGCTGCTTGGCCGTGGTCGTGCCGACACTCGACAGGAACGGAGTGTCTTCCACATCCACGCGATGGATGCGATTGGTAAGGTCTTCACGAATACCAATAGCCGATGAGGTCGTGAATGCGTTGGTGATTGTAGCCATTTATCGTTTCTCCGAGCGAATTTCAGCCTCGAACATCGCCGCGAGATTTTCGCGGCTCGGACGTTCGTCGAATGCTTTCATCGCGGACGTATAAGCGGTTGGTCTGCCGACTTTCGACGGACCGGGCTTGGCTGCTTTCAACGGCGCTGGCGGAACGGATTTCACGTTCTTTCGGGCCGCTTCGTTGGCATCAAACCTTTGCGCTTTCCAGAGGATGAGGATGTCATCAGCGGTGGCCATCTTCAGTTGTTCAGGCGCGTATCCGTTCTTAACGGCATACTCCTGAATCCGACGCATGGCCTTGAAATCCTTATCCGCGAACAACTCAGGGGCTTTGGCCTTCAACTCAGCATCACGCTCTTGCATGTACTTTTGCTGACGTGTCTCCCTCACCACTTCGAGTTCTCTACGGGCCTTCTCGCGATGTGCGACTGCGATTTCCTGCTCATGCTTGGCTGTCAGATATTCAGCAAGCTTTTCATCGTAGGCGAACGGGTCCGTGTTGCGCAGCGCCAAGTCTGGCGGGGCGATCGGTCTATCCGCAAACGTTGAAAGGTGTTGATCCAGGTCTTCGAGACGCGACGAGACAAGTTGCAACACCTGATCGACCGACTTTTTCTGTTCGGCAACGGCCTGCGACTTCCTCGTGTAGTCAGCCGTGGTCTGTGTCGCCTGTCGTGCCAGCCAAGATTGCATCTCGGTTGGCAAGGCTGCGAACTTCTCACGGTCTTCCTTAGTCATCCCGCTCGGAGCAACGATTGCCGGGTCGTCGCTTGGCGTTTCCGCTGCGTCATCCGGTTCGTCTGTGGCGGGGTCCTCAGCCTCTTCGGCTTCGGTCTCTTCGACAACCTCAGTGGTGGTGTCGTCACCATCATCATCAGGTTGCTGCGTTCTATTAGCGGGGGCATCCGTCGCGGCTTTGGCCGGGGGCGCGCTCTCCGCATCGATTTCAGCTTGAAAAAGCGATGCCAGATCTTCCTTCGGGGCATCTGTCGTGCCGGCCGGCGCATCCGTCTGCTGTACGATCACGTCCATATTACACCTTCATTTTTCTACCGGTATTGGTGCGGCTGAGCTTTTCGATAATCGCGCTCGCTGCGTTGCCGTCCGCTATCGCGACCGTCATCAGCCGGCGGATGTCGCGTAACGCGTTGACGCGGTGATAAACCTTCTCGCGCACGATCACGTCTTCAACGCTCGATGCGACAAGCGTCTCAAGATAGTTGCGTTCAACAGCGTCAAAGATTTCAAAGAGGCCGCCTTCGCCCTTGGCGAGTTCAGCAATGCGGGCCGCACGCGCTTTCTTGCGGCGGAGCTCGTCGTCATTCATCAACCAATATCACCCCCCATGCGCCCGCTTGAAATGCCGTCGCCGTGGCCGTTCGGGGCCGCACGCGCCAAATTGACCTTCAAAAGCTCAAGTTCGGTTTCGGCCGCAAGCCGACGTTCGGCAATGTCGCGCTCCGCGCCGATGCGGAGTTCCGCGATCTCGCGCTCAGACGCGGCCCGTAGCTGCTCCATCTCGCGCTCAGCCAAGAGCTTGCGCTCGTGCATAGACTGCTCAACCGCCTGCTTCTGCTCGGCCAACTGTGCGGCGTGTTGAGCTTGCGCGTTGCTCAGCTCCATTTTGCCCCGCGCTTCGATGAGGCGCGGATCTTGCGGCGCGTTCTGAGCGCGAGCGGCCATGGCTTGCTGGCCTTCCTCGCTTGTCGGATCAAGGAAGTAATCGGCGGCAAACTTGAACCCAACCGCTTCAACGAGTTTCGAGGCCATCTTGAACACGTGGCGCGGTTCAACGATGCCAAACTGCTGCAAAACGTTCTGAGCTTCGCCAATCGCTGAGACGCCAGCCAAAAGTTCGTCGCGATTGGCGTGGCCAAGGCCGACCGACACGCGCGCCGGCAACTCGCTGTTCCAGCCGCGCGGGTCGATAGCAACCCACTCCCCGCGAATTTTGATTTCCTTGGCAGCGTCCTGATAGCGGACGATATTGCGCAGGATTTTCTTGAACACCGGAACCAGAAACGTTTCCGCCAGCATTCGGCACATGAGGCGTTTGCGCACCTGTTCGTTGCGGTCCTGTCGCCGGCTTTCCGTTGCCGACTTAGGATCAATCTGCTCGCTCGAAACCGCCATGCCGTTGCGCGTGATGCCGGATTGCTGCTCACGCACGCCGTCCATGTACAGAATCGCACTGAGCGCCGTTGCCGACCGATCCGGGATTTCAATCGGGCGCAACATGCTGCCCTGGCCCTTGGTGCGGATCAAACCGCCAACGCGATACGTCAGCAAATCCGCGATGGTATCTTCGCCAAGCGCCGCTTCCGGGACCTCCATACGCGGATTGTTGGCGAGATAAACGTTATCCAAAAGCTGGCGCGTCAGATGTGTCTTGACGTAGGCCGTCGCCTTGACCTTGTCCGCGATGGCGAGCCCAACGAGACGATGCGGCACGCGATCCGGCGACCAAGCATCGAACGGGTGTTCGTCAACCTCTTCCATTTGCAGGATGGTTTTGCCGACGCGGAACACCTGCAACCGCTCTAGACGCCCGTCGTTGTTGGCATCGATTAGCGGATATTCTTCAACGAGCCGCAGAATATCGCCAGCGCGGTGGGCTGAGTTATCTTCGCGGCGGCCCTCGTCATGAAACCGCACGTCATCGCGGCTCATATCGCTGTTGCGGCCCGGAGAGCCGATGCCATCGACGATATCCTGATCAAAGCCCATTTCGACGAGCTTGGCGCGGGTCGTCTCCGTCTCGTGACAAATGTAATCGATATCTTCCAGCGACGTGGCGCGCGGCGAAAACTTCACCTCTTCAGGAGGTACCGCAATCAGCGTGTTGCGGCCAACCGTCCTTTTACGAACAATCGCGACGGTGTAGCTCTGCCCGTCTGAATAAGCCGCTTGCGCGTCGGGGTCGGCAAGCTCTTGTGGGAGCGGTTCGCCGTCCACGCTCTCGATTTCAATCGACGCGTCTTGCTTAAGCTCTTCAACGAGCGCCAGCGGCAAGCCGGACATTGTTTCGCGCGTCTCGCGCTCGGTCGTCTGCCAAAGCGTCTTGGCAAAACCGATCTTCTGGATTGCAGCGGTTTTCACAACGTCGTGCAAGAACATGACGCCGTTATTTTCATTCCAGAAGGCATGATTGACGAGATCAGCCGCGCGTTCGCAGTATTCTTCGTCCGCCTTCGACTCCGGCGTGAACTCAACAACGCGCTCGCCGGATATAAACGGCTCAAGGATGTCAGGAATTGCCCAATCGACAACTTCGGCCACGTCCATAGAGATGGCGTGCGAGCGGCCATCCTCTTCGTCGCCATAGGGCAGGCCGAAATAGCGCTCTAGGTTTTCGTCCTGGTCCTTCGTGACTTCATCCGACAGGTGGCCGATCGACTGCCTGTTCATCTGCTCAAGGCGGGTAGCGAGATCCCCCTCTGACATTGGCGTTGGCGCTCGCTTATCGGCCATCAAGCAAATGTCCTTTTCGGGTAGCTGAGCTTAGTCGTTGACGGCTGCGTCTTGGCTTCTCTCAGCATCATCACGCCATAACGGGTTGCACTCATGAGATCGTCGCGCTTCTTGACGATCTTGCCGTCAAGACGGTGGTAGAGGCGGAATTCCTCGAACCAATCGTTGAGCCCGCTGAACACTTTGAAGCGTCCGGTTTCCATGCGTTCCAGCATGTCCATAAGGCCCGCCTCAACGCCGTTTCCGCCCTCTGAATGCGTCGCCTTCTCGGTCAGCATGTTGAGCTTTTGTGCGCGGTACTGCTCAGCCAGTTGCTCGCCGCTGCCCTTGTCGTGTTGCAAGCCGTCGTGCGGCCATGCGACAGGTATCCAGTCGCCCCACGCCCTGATTGCGG
>JBOFCQ010000360.1:0-16966 GCA_051646145.1 Hyphomicrobium sp. | reverse complement strand
GTCGCCATGCGGCTGGTCACCCAGCCCCAGAAATTCGCGACATGATTTTGCATCGGCGATTTGTGCTCTGCCGCCGCGAGCACAGGTTGCCAGACGCTCAGTGCCATGGAGGGTTGCGCCGCCGAGATCTGGGCGCGCGCGGTAACCGGCGCTGCCGCCTCGGAACCGAAACTTTCAGGGAGATCGTCATCGGCGACCATAACATAGCCCGCCGCATCAACTGCCGACATCAGTGCTTCAATACTCATGATACCGCCTCGCACGTCTGAGAGCCCATTTCCCTCTGGCCCACATTGCCCTCAAATCGGTGCCCGCCGACCCAAAAATGCAATACGACCACTATTCCGACTACATTGAACTCAAGCAAGTTATTTTTGTCTGAGAAAGCGCGCCGAAAGCGAAATAGTTCCAACATTCGATACTGCGCCGCAAAAGACAGTACCCGCACTGCGGAAGTTTGTTCGCGTGCGCAGCACAACAGTCACGAAACTGTGCGCGCTGCATGTCGGATGGATATTGCACCTCGATTACGGCTGAGTGACGATCACATCAGTGTCGCGCCTCCCAGGCGCGGGGCGCGACGCAAACGTTTGGCGCGCGCCTCGCAATCGGTGGAGGCAACAATGGGAAGCCAGAATGGCACTCAAGGCGGGAACGGCACTGTAGGCGATAGGAATGGGGTCCGCGGCGCGCGCTGCATCGCGATCGTCGGACCCTTCGCAAGCGGAAAGACGACGCTGCTCGAAGCGATCCTCTCCCGCACCGGAACGATTACGAGAGCCGGCTCGATCGCAGCAAAAACGACGGTCGGCGACGCGTCGGCCGAAGCACGCGATCACGCCATGAGCGTGCAACTCAACGTCGCGGACGCAAACTTCCTCGGCGACACCTTCACCTTCATCGATTGTCCCGGCTCCGTCGAATTCCAGCATGAAGGCGCCCTTGCCTTGGCGGCGTGCGATGCGGCCATCGTGGTGTGCGAACCTGACGTCAAGCGGGTGCCGGCCCTGCAGATCATCCTCAAAACCATCGAAGACCTCGGCCTCCCCCATATTCTCTTCCTAAACAAGATCGACAGTTTCTCGACGCCTGTCCGCGAAATCGTGCCGAGTTTGCAGCCGGCGAGCGCAAAGCCGCTCGTGCTGCGCCAGATACCAATCTGGGAGAACGGCATCGCGACCGGCTTCGTCGATCTCGCGTCGGAACGGGCCTACGTCTATCGCGAACACGCCGAGAGCCAGGTCATCGCGCTGCCCGGCGCCATTGAATCGCGCGAAAAAGAAGCACGCTTCCAGATGCTCGAAAAGCTCGCCGATTACGACGATGCCTTGATGGAGCAGTTGCTGTCGGATATCCCGCCGCCGCGCGATCAGGTGTTCGGCGATCTTGCCAAGGAAATGCGCGATGGGCTCATCGTGCCGGTTCTGCTGGGCTCTGCCGAGCACGGCAACGGCATCGTGCGACTGCTGAAGGCGCTGCGCCATGAAGTGCCGTTCGTGCACGACACGGCGCGCCGCCTCAAACTCGAGAATGCTAAATCGGCCGCCTACGTGTTCAAGTCGATGCACACGAAATCGGGCGGCAAGCTGTCGTTTGCGCGCGTGCTCTCAGGCGACATTCCTGACAGCGCCACTGTCATCGGCGCGGGGCGCAAGGATGAGCGCGTTGCCGGCATCTTCACTATCCGCGGCGAGGACACCGTCAAGCGCGGCGCGGCAAAGGCCGGCGATACCGTCGCGTTCGGCCGACTTGAAAGCATCCAGTCCGGCGAAACGCTGACGCTGGAGAAAGCCGGTATCGTGCAGATCAAGGCGCCAGCCGCACCGCAGGCTGGACTTGCGATCGGGCTTGGCCTCAAGGATCGCAAGGACGAGGTGAAACTTTCAGCCGCCGTCGCCAAACTCGTCGAGGAAGATCCATCGCTCCGCGTCGAGCACACCACCGACACCCACCAGATCCTGCTGCACGGGCAAGGCGAAATGCATCTGCGCGTCGCCATCGAACGCTTGCAACGCAAGTATGGCATCGAGGTGCTGCGTGAGCCGCGCCGCATCTCCTATAAGGAGACAATCAAAACGGGAACGGAAGTCCGCGCCCGGCACAAGAAGCAATCAGGCGGGCACGGTCAGTTCGGAGACGTCAAGCTCGAGATCAAACCGCTGGCGCGCGGCGAAGGCATTCAGTTCGACGAGCGCATCACGGGTGGCGCGGTGCCGCGCAACTTTATCCCGTCGGTGGAAATCGGCGTGCGCGATTTTCTGGAAGAAGGGCCGCTCGGCTTCCCGGTCGTCGATGTGGCGGTGACGCTGACCGACGGCTCGTACCACACGGTCGACAGTTCCGACATGGCGTTCCGCCAGGCCGGGCGATTGGCCATGTCGGAAGGCATGCCGAAGTGTTCGCCCGTGCTTCTCGAGCCGGTGATGGCGGTTGAGATCACCGTGCCGTCGGATGCCAATGCGCGCATCAACGGCATCATCTCGCAACGCCGTGGCCACATCCTCGGCTTCGACAGCCGCGCCGGGTGGCCGGGGTGGGATGTCATCCAGGCGCAAATTCCGGCCGCCGAGATGGACAACCTCATCATCGATCTGAGGTCGGCGACAGCGGGCGTCGGATCGTTCACGGCAAACTTCGATCACTTGGCCGAGATTTCCGGGCGGCTCAGGGATCAGGTTCTAGCGGCGCACAAGCAGGCGGCCGAATAGGCGGACTGCTGGCGCGTGCCCTGGCACGCGCCATTGTTGCCGGCAAGGTCGGGCGCGCGTGATCGCGCCCGGCTTTTCTTTTGAGATCGTTTTTTGTGGTGGCCAGATTGCGTGCCGCCACGACACGCGGCGTCATCGGCGCACGTGCGACAGGTCGGCGATCACGCCGCGATCCCCCGCGTCCACAACCGCTCGCGTTGGAACACGTCGGATCAATCACTTTCGCGGGTGGCGCAACGTCGATTGCGAATGGCGTGGAGCGCGTAGACCAAATCGAAACACGGCGTCAACGCTGCGCCCCGTTCGCAGGCACCATGCCAAGCGGCATTCAGTGCGCCCGACTTTGAGATATGTTCCGCTGGCGCTGCGATCTGCTCGCAAACAATTTAAGGGCCGCGAACACTGGGCGCGGCCCTTGCAGCACTCATAATTTTCTTCAAAGCATCATGGCCTAGGCAGCGGCGACCCAATGGCCTGACACATATCCAAACGCGACGGCGTCTGGATTCTTGCGTGCCGTTTCGAGCAGTTTATCGGGCGCTTTAACATCGATGGCCTTGCCGGTGGCCAATTCGGCGCGCGCGCCATTTAGAAGTATGACGGACTTGCCGAACAAGGTGGCTTTCATGGTTTTCATGGCGGCCCTCCCAGGTACGATTGGTTACAAACATCCCGGTTTTCCGGGTACGCAACGGAACGCGTTACACACGCAATACTAAATCTTGTACTAAAGTAGTCTCTCAAACTTGAGCGACGAATGAAACAGGAATGTGACAGGCAAGGCTATTTTTGCACAAGGCCACTTCGCGGTTGCGCATAACTTGTTGCATTGCGAGCGGTCGAGCATAAGCAATGTGTCCGCTGTTCAGCTCGGGAAATCGGCTTCGAACGGTTGCACGACGTTCAATGGCTAGGCGCGTCGCCCCACAATTGCTGAATCCGTGCGTCGCGGCCGCAGCCGTGCCGGTAGACGCGATAACGCAGTGGGTTCTTCTTGTAATAGTCCTGATGGTAAACCTCGGCCGGCGTAAATGTCGTCGCGTCGCGAATTTCGACGGCGATGGGCTTTGGCAGCACGCCGCTCTTGTCGAGCGCCGCCTTGCCATCCTCAGCCAATTTTTTCTGACCCGCGCCATGCGCGAAGATCGCTGGCCGGTATTGACTGCCGCGATCGCAGAACTGACCGCCGCCATCGACGACATCGGTTGTGCGCCAATAGTGATCGAGCAGGATCTTGAAGCTGACGATGGCGGGATCATAGGTAATCTCGACAGCTTCGATATGGCCGCTGTCGCCCTGGCCGACCTCTTCGTAAGTCGGCGAAGGTGTCGTGCCGCCGGTGTAGCCCGAGACGACCGACAGCACGCCCGGCACTTTCTCGAAATCGCTCTCGCTGCACCAGAAACATCCCGACGCAAACGTTGCCGTTTCGGATGCAGCGGGTGCCGTCGCTCCGCTCTCGCTATCCGCCGCGAAGGCTTGACCGGCCAGCACGGTCACGACGGCGAAGGCAACGGCGGCAAGCAGACGAGGCATGGCGGCATCCGGTTCTGAAAAGAGGGTCGGCAAAACGTGGCGCTTGGCGTTCGCGGAGGCATCATGCAGGCGGGGCCTGTCCCGCCGATGCCTCAGCTCCCGGCCTTCGGCACGAATTTCATGGCGACGCCATTCATGCAGTAGCGCAGGCCTGTCGGCTGCGGGCCATCCTCGAAGACATGACCGAGGTGGCCGCCGCAGCGCCGGCAATGGACTTCCGTCCGCGTCGTGAAAAAGCTGCGGTCGACGCTGGTACCGATAGCGCCGTCGATCGGCTGCCAGAATGACGGCCAGCCGGTGCCGCTGTCGAATTTGGTCGACGAGTTGAACACCTGCAGATCGCAGCCGGCGCAGTGATACATGCCCTCGGCATACGTCTTGTCGAGCGGCGAGGTGCCGGCGCGCTCGGTGCCGTGCTTGCGCAGAACCTTGAATTGCTCAGCCGTCAGCAGCTTCTTCCACTCATCGTCGGTCTTGGTGATCTCAAACGTCATTTTTGTCTCCTCAGCGGCGTTGGCGACAGTGTGCCATACGGCGGCGCTGCTCGCGATTGCGAGGCCGGTTAGCGTAAAATCGCGACGGGTGAACATCGTCGGCTCCGTGATGTTTAAGGGCAAACCGCCAAACCTTGATATCGAGCCTTACTGGGCGGATCACAAAGACTGGCGTGGTCTTGCAAAGGGATACGTGGCGATTGGGGCGTGCGTTTCGTCGCCGGTCGCCGTTTTTTAGCGCGCCCGATCACAAGACCGTCAGTAACCTTTGATTACGCGAGCGGAACCGGGCTTGTCACCGTGATCCCGGCCGGATCGAGCGCGCACCGGTAGGCCAGCATTTCGACGCCCGCCTTGGCCGCCTTTTCAAACGCCGCCGCATAGGCTGGATCGATATCGCCGGCGACCTGAAACCGTTCGGCGTCCGGCCGTTGGATCAGAAACACCATGACCGCGCGATGGCCGTCATGAATCATGGCCGTCAGTTCCGCCAGATGCTTGGCGCCGCGCTCCGTCTTGCTGTCGGGGAACTCGGCGAGGCCGGGTGTGCGCAGCAGATGGACATTTTTCACTTCAACGTAGCATTTGCCCTTGTGCTTATCCTCGAGCAGCAGGTCGATGCGGCTGTTCAATCCGTATTTCACTTCCCGCCGCGCGCTTTCGAAGCCGCCGATATCGGGCATCAGGCCGCCGGCGATGGCTTCCGCGACGAGTGCGTTGGGATGGTTAGTGTTGATGCCGACCATCACCGGGCCGGCGCCGACGTCCGTCTCGATCATTTCCCAGGTATGGCGATACTTGCGCGTCGGGCTGTCGCTTTCGGAGAGCCACACCCGCGCGCCGGGCGACCTCAGGCCTTTCATCGACCCGGTATTCGGGCAGGTGGCGGTGATCGTCGTGCCGTCCGCCAGGCGCACGTCGGCGAGGAAGCGCTTGTAGCGCTGGATCAAAACGCCTTCGATGAGGGGGGCTGCGAATTTCATGGGTAGGGAGTGATACTGGCCACCGGCCCCGTTCGCAATGGGGAGCGTTCGCAACGGCGACGCGTCAAGAGCCGGACCGCAGCGCACGCCGACACGCGCACGTCACCGGCCGTATGCGACGGTCTGCCATGCGTGCCTGCGGCAGCGTGCTCCCCTCCGCCCACTCGCCGCGCCAGCATCTCGGTGCTAGGGTCCGCGCGCTCGACGAGACTTTGCGCAAAGGGGTCACGAACGTGGGTGCGCCCGACGACATTACGGCCGGCCTTGTGGTCATTGGCGACGAAATCCTGTCCGGCCGTACCAAAGACCGCAATATCGGCGCCATCGCCGAGCGCATGACCGAAATCGGCATTCGCTTGAAGGAAGTGCGCGTTGTGGCCGACGACGAAGCCGACATCGTCGCCGCCGTGAATGCGCTGCGCCACCGCTACACCTACGTGTTCACGACGGGCGGCATCGGGCCGACGCACGATGACATCACGGCCGACAGCATCGCCAAGGCTTTCGGTGTGACGATCGACGTCGATCCCCGCGCCCGCGCCCTGATGCAGCACCACTGCGACGCGCGAGGCGTTGAACTGACGCCCGCCCGCCTGCGCATGGCCCGCTTGCCGGCCGGCGCCGAACTGGTCGACAACGCGATCTCGATTGCGCCAGGGTTCTGGATCGGCAACGTCATCGTCATGGCCGGAATTCCCGACATCATGCTGGCCATGCTGGATGCGGCCACGCCGCGGCTGGCCACCGGCGCCCGCATGCTGTCGCAAACGATCGCGCTCGCCCGGCCCGAGAGCCAGATCGCCGATCTCTTCAGTGCGCATCAGGCGAAATATCCGGATGTCGCCATGGGCAGCTACCCGTGCATGCGCGACGGCAAGCCGGCGACCGATCTCGTTCTGCGCGGAACCGATGCGGGCCGTCTCGACGTCGCGGTGGACGAGCTGAAGCGCATTCTGGACGTCCATTGACAGACGACGGGCGCCATTTTTGAACGCCCGCGCACCTAAAAATCCAACGTAACAATTTGAAAATATTCAACAATACTGACCGCGTTGCGGCGGCAATCCGTCACGCTGCGCCGCACCATGGTTAATCTTTATGGTCCGGCCTGCCGAGACACCGAACGCAAATGCGTGCGCGGCGTTTCATCGGCTGATGGAGGACGTGGCGCGCTTGGCACGCGCGCAAGACGACCAATTGGAGGAATGATGTTCGTTGAAATTTTGAAAGCGTGCATGCGCGCAAATATCGTGCGCGTTGCGTTGGCGCTTGGTGCGGCCGCCGTGCCGTTCATGTCGGCAGGCGATGCGGAGGCGAAGACGCCGGGCAAAACCTACTGCTACAAACGCACATGCCATCGTGTGCTGTCGCTGCCCGAAATGCAGAAGCTCGTCGGACGCGATACGACCTTCAACACCTCCTATTATGACGACTGCCGCCGCGACCGCTTCAATCCGTGCGGTCTGACCTCATCGGGCGAAGCGTTCCGCGCCAACGCCGCCGATAATGCGGCAAGCCCCATCTATCCCAACGGCACCGTGCTGTTGATCCGCAATCCCGACAATGGCCGCTCGGCCGTCGTGCGTGTCAACAACTCCGGACCCTATTGGGGTAAGCGCAAACTCGACGTGTCGCGCGCCACCGCCGATGCGCTCGGCTTCCGCAAGCGCGGCGTCGCCAACCTCAATGTCCGCGTCGTCTCGGCACCCAGTGCGGCCGACGCCCGTTACAAGAAGAACCGCCGCTATGCGACGGTCGCCGGCCCGATCGGCGCGTTCGCCTCGCTCGACAGCGCCGCGCAAAGTGTCGGTGGCGTGATGATCGCCGCGGCTCCGACCAGCGCTCAGACCCCGGCGCACGCACTCGCCGCCGCTGCCACCGCTGCGGCTCCGGCCGTGTCGCCGATGCTGCCGGTCGTGCAACTCGCATCCGCCGACTTCGTGCCGGGCAGTGTGACGTTGGCTGCCGCGCAACAGGAAGCCTTGTCGCCGGCTGAAGGCCTCAGGGACGCCGCCCGTCGCACGTTCGGCGTCGAGCCGACCTTGCGGCGCATCGTGCCGTCGTCGCTGACGGCCGACGCCCTGCATTTGCGCATCCGCACGGCGCTTTAAGGCCGCGCCGGCACGTTAGGGAACGTGCGCCGAAACAATAATGGCCGCGCTCCGCTGTCTGGCGGGGCGCGGTTTTTTTGCGAGTCGTCGCTCGCATGACGGTTCGCAAGACATGCAACGTAAATTGCGCACGGCGTAGGATTGCCGTGCGCCACGGCGCAAAAAGTCTGCGATTTCATCAATTGAAAATCAGGGACGCCGGCCCGGTCAGTTGACCGGCACGCGTTCGCGACGGCCGAACTCGCTGCGTTCGATGGTCGCCGTATGCGCTTCGCCGTCGTCTTCGAGCGCATCGTCGTCGAGGAACAGTTCGTACTGTGCGTCGAGCGCATCGAGGAACGCCGCCGACATGTCGAGCAGTGCGCCGAGCACGAGGCGCTTTGCGACCAGGAACGTCTCGTCGATGGTCATCTGCGCGGGCGATGTCACGGTGGCGGCGTCGGGTGCGATCAGGCCACGGCCACGCACGTAGGCGAGTAGGCTGTCGCCGGTTTCGAAATCGCCATCGGTGGCGTCGCCGCAGGCCTCGACGGCATCCTCCAGCACAGCGGTGCCGGACGCGAACAGCTTCGCAATTGGCGCGAACCTGCGGTCGAGACCGGACAGCGTGCTGGCGTGTTCGCGGGCCTTGAGCGTCCGCGCGATCAGCATCAGTTCGAGCGCCTGCACTTTCATGGCAATGTCGCGCTGGCGATGCGGGAACGTTTCTACGTCGCCCGGATTTTCGAGGAGTTGGCGCCAGTCCGAGCCGCGCGCAATCAGATCCTCGCCGGCGGCAAGGGCTGCGTCCAGGTGGTCGGCAAGCATGTAAACGGCGAGGGGCGCGCGCGAGGCGACGGCGGCCATGGCAATACTCCGGCAATGAAACTCTCAAAGCGAAGTCTGCACTGATTCGCGAATCAGCCGAAGCGCCGCTGCTTTGTCATCCCGGCGGCGATGTGGACAATCAGGCGGCCTCTGTGGATAACCAGCGGCGTTGAAGCCAGATTGCGCCCTCATCGAGCAGCCGGGCGTTGGCGATTGTCGCGCCAGCCGGCCGCGCGCCGACCAGCGGCTTAGACCAGCGCAGCACGGCGTATCGACGTTCTCTAAGCGTCGCTTCTGACGCCGATGACACGCGTTGCCTTTGCCTTCGACAATAGGGCCGCGTCGGCTTTTGGCCGGCCAACGAGCACCGTCTCAGGCTTGATGCCCTGCGTGATGGGTTCGATATCCCAGATCCAAGATTGCCAGCGGCCGCGCGTGCCGGACTTGGCAGATTTGGTCGTGCGCTTCGGACGGTCGAGCGCTGGATCTTCGAACACCATTTCGAAGCCGGCGGGCACGCCGATGACGCGCGGTTCGCCTTTGATCGCGAGGCGTTCCGCGCGGCACGACCGGCGCGGCGGCGTGACAAGGCTGCGCGAAACCGCATGACCGTTGAGATCGGCGGCGCGCGCCGGTTGCGGAGTGTCCGCTGCCGATGGCGCGGATGCCGGCGGAGCGCCCGCCGGCGGCTTGGTGAAATGGACGCTCGGCGGCTGCCACGCGCGCTCCGCCGCAACAGGCGGCGCGGCGGCGCTCGGTGCCGTGTGCACCGCGTTCGCGGGTGTCCATGGGCGCGGCGTTGCAGGCGGCAACGCTTCGGTGGCCTCGCTGATGTAGGTGCGGGCTGCCGCCGGCAACGGGACGTCCGACACTGCGGGAGCGGGTGGTTGCGTCGGTTGAGCGACAGCAGCCGGTGCAGCGGCGACCGGTGCGGCTGCAATGGGCGCGGCGCCTGGCGTGGGCTTCACGGCTTCAGCCACTGCGGCGGTGGGTGCCGGGCTCGCTGCTGGTGTCGCAACGACAGGTGCGACAGCAACCGGCGCGGTGGCAGGCGCTGCTGGCGGTGGCGTTGCAGGTGGCAACGCTTCTGTGGTCTCACGGATGTACGTGCGCGCGGCGGCCGGCAACGGGACGTCCGACACTGCGGGAGCCGTCGGTTGCGTCGGTTGAGCGACAGCCGTCGGCGCAGCAATTGCGGTCGGTGCAGCGGCGACTGGAGGCACAACCGGCGCGGCGACTTGCGGCGCGGCAACTGCCACGGGCTTCGCGGCTTCAGTCGCCGCGGCTGTCGGTGACGGGCTCGCTGTTGGCGTCACGACAACCGGTGCGGCGGCTTGCGGTGCGGCGACAGGTGCCGTCGCTGGCGGTGCTGCTGGCTGTAGCGTTGTGGCAACCTGCGGTGCGGTAACTGCCACGGGCTTCACCGGTTCGGGATTGGCGGGCTTTGCCGCGCGTGCATCGAGGATGACGGATTCAATTGGCGGACGCGGCTCGCGAACGGTTGGCGCAGCAGCATTCGCTGCCGCCGCCGTGTTTGCCGATGCTGGCGCTGGGCTCGCTGTAGGCGCAGTTCTCGCAACCGTTGCGACTGGAACGCTGGCAACTATGGTGGCGGACGTCGCAGGCGTGGGAGCGGGCGTCGGCGCGGCGGGAGCAGAAGCGGCCGGTGCGACGTGGGGCGCAGCCTGAGCCGTCACCGGAGGTGCCGCCTGAGGCGCGGTCTGGCCAGGAGCGGCGGCCATCCGCACCGCGACAGTGTTGGCCACGATCGAACCGGTCTTTGTCGCGGACGGCGCGACCGGTTGCGCGGTTACGGGTGCCGGCTTTGCCGGGAAGGCCGGCGCCGGTGCCGGCGCGGTGGCGGCCTTGGCGGCGGCCGCGGCTGCTGCCACGACGGGCGCCGCCATGGCGATGGTTTCGATTTTCGGAGCGACCTTGTCAGAGGGTGTGGCGGATGACGTCCCGGAACCAGACGATCCAGAGCCCGGCGATGCCGACGCTTTCGGCGACTTCGCCTCGATCGGGGAATAATAGGTCGCGGCCCGGGCCTTGGCGCGCCGTGATTGCCGGATGCGATCGCGGATACCGTCGATAATACCGAACAAAACGATGACGCCGAGCACGCCGGCAATGACCTGCCAGATTTCTTGCGGACCCCAGACCACGATTACGCCCCCTTTAACCAACCTCGACCGCCCGGACGTTTTCGCAATTGCGAGCATCAGTCAATATGGATTTGATTGATTGCTGGGCATTGGTCGAAAGCTAGGCACACCGCTTAGCGCGCAGGCGGTTTAGATGCCTGCCGCGCGTTGCGGCGATCAGGTGGGAAATGTCTTGGTGCGCGCGCCGCGCTCACACGCTCTTCAGCGTGCCGCCCGCGATCCGCCGGGCAATGAGATAGGACAGCGGCGCGGCCAGTACGGTTGCGGCCCCGCACGCAGCCGGCAGCAGCACGGCGGCCTGCTCAGCGAATTGCGGCACGACCAGCACCACCATCAGCGCAATGCCGGCGAGTGTTGTGGCGAGCATGATCCAGACGAGTGCGGCGACTTTGAACATGGCATGTCCCCCGATGGCGTTCGGCAGACGCGGGCCGGATCACGCGCTGAGCTTTCGATTGCATCAATCTACCGCGCGGGGCGGCGCCGGGTGTTGATCGGCGTCAAAAGCCGGATGGCGTCATCGCGTCAACACGATATGCCGCGTCTCGCCGCACGACAGCGCCAGCTAGATCGCCTGTCCGGCGCACCAGCCGCTCGACCACGCCCATTGAAAATTATAGCCGCCGAGCCAACCCGTCACGTCGACAGCCTCGCCGATGGCGAAAAGGCCGGGGACGCCGGTTGCGCCCATCGTCTTGGACGACAAGCCGCGCGTATCGATGCCGCCGACCGTGACCTCGGCCTTGGCATAGCCTTCGCTGCCCGATGGATCGAAGCGCCACGTGTGCACGGCGCGGGCGAAATCGGCGATGGTGCGATCGGAGATATTCGCCAGCTCAATGTCCGGCAGGTGCGCCATGGCGAGCGCCTGCGCCAGACGTGCCGGCAGAACATCCGCAAGCACGGTGTGCGGCTTGGCGCGCGGCCGCGTGCGCTTGGCTGATACGAGATGCGCCGCCACGTCAGCGTTCGGCTGCAGATTGATGCTGATCGCCCTGCCTTCGCGCCAGTACGAGGAGATTTGCAGGATCGCCGGGCCCGACACGCCGCGATGCGTGAACAGCAGGCTCTCGGCAAACGTGCGCGGCCCAATCGAGGCTTCGGCCGGGAGGGCAACGCCCGCCAATGACGGATCGAAGACGTCATCCTCATTGCCGGCTTTCAGCGGCACCAGGCCGGGGCGCGTCTCGGTGACGTCCAGTCCGAAGCGCCGTGCGAGATCGTAGCTGAACCCTGTCGCGCCCATCTTCGGGATCGAGAGGCCGCCGGTTGCGAGCACCAGCACCGGCGCTGAGATCACGCCGTCATCGGTTGCAACGCGGAACAGGTCGTCGCGCGTCACATCGCGGATTGTCTGATTGACGCGAAGGTCGACCTGCCCGGCCGCGCACTCCGCCAGCAGCATGGCGACAATCGCGCGCGCCGAGCCATCGCAGAACAACTGGCCGAGCGTTTTTTCGTGAAAGCCGATGGCGTAGCGCGTCACGAGCGCGATGAAATCGGCGGCTGTGTAGCGGCTGAGCGCGGATCGGCAGAAATGCGGATTGTCCGACAGAAAGCGGTCGGGCCGGATGTCGAGGTTGGTGAAATTGCAGCGCCCGCCGCCGGAGATCAGGATCTTTGCGCCGGCCTTGTCGCCGTGTTCGATGAGTGCGACACGCCGGCCGCGCTGTCCAGCCGTCGCCGCGCACATCAGGCCGGCCGCACCGGCACCCAGCACGATGGCATCGAAGGTCTCGTCGCGCACGGTCATGACGCCGGTTCCGTCGTGCCCGGCCATGATCGGATCAGCGCCAGCTTTTCGCCGCGCGTCAGGGTCTTGATGCGGGCTTCTTCTTTGAGGGCGGCCGAGCGCGTCTCGAAGTGGGCGGTGTAGACGAGGCGAACCGGTCTGCGCCCCGCCGTGTAGCGCGCACCCTTGCCGCGCGCGCTGGTGCTCGCCCCGGCGCCCGCGCAGCCGTTATGTTCATTGATACGGCGCAGCACGTCGCTGGCGATGCCTGTGTAGTACGTGCCGTCGGCGCACGCGACGATGTAGAGCGCGAACGCCTTTGCGATTCGTACTGACGGCTGATCGGCCACAGTTGGGACCACGCTTGGCGCGCCGGTTGGCGGCCCGTTTGGCGCCAGTGTCGCCGGGTCTGGCGCTGACGCGTCAGGACTTGGCCGGCGGCGTCGCACGGTGCTTCTTCTTATGCGCATATTTCGATGCCGGCTTTAACGGATCGCCTTTGCCGTGACGCGGCGCCAGCGTATCCGTTGACACCTCGAAGGGTGGCTTGCCGGGGCGCTTGCGCGGACCGTGACCGGCAGCGTTCGGCTTGTTGCGGTTCTGCCAGGCAGGCTTGCCGCGCGGCGCACCTGGGCGCGTGTCGCGCGCGTCGCTGGAACGCTCTCCGCCGCCGCCGCGCTCTTCGCGCGGACGGTCGCTGAATGCGCGATCCTTGCTCGTGTAATCGCGCGCCGGGCGATCGGCCGGCGGGCGCGCACGGTCTGTGCTGTCGCGATGCGGACGCTCGTATTTCGGCCGCGCGCCGTGCACTTGTTCATCGCCGGGCGCCGGGCGGATGTACTTGCGTGTGGCGTTGCCAGCGGTCTCGTCGCGCGGAGTTGCCTGCGTCTCGCGCGGAACCAGCGTCGAGATCACCGCCGGATTTTCAACCGTTACCGTGTCGGCCGGCAGGTGCGCGCCAACGCGGGCGATATGCCCTTCCTTGTTCTTCGCCGTGCGCACGGCATGATCGAACTGCTCGGCGAACTCAGCCACGATCTGGAAGCGCGTGTCGCGGTCGAAGATCTTGATGGAGCCGATCTCGGCTTTGGTGACGCCGCCGGCGCGGCAGATCAGCGGCAGCAGCCAGCGCGGATCGGCGTTGCGCTCGCGGCCGATGTTGAGACGGTACCAGACCATCTCGCGGCCATCCTCGAAGCGGGCTTTGGCCGGCGCGCGCTCACGGGGCGGGCCACGGTCGTCGCGCGGCGGGCGGGTGGTGTCGCGCGGGCCGCGATCCTCGTCGTTACGCGTGAACGAGCCGCGCTTTTCGAAGCGATCGGAGCGTGCGGGACGGGCGCGATCGTCACGTCGCGGCGGGCCTGCATCGTCGGCCAGATCTTCAGGCGCCGGCAAACGCGCACGATGCAGACGCACGAGCGCCAGCGCAATCTCGTCGGCCGAACGTGCCGCCTGCAGCGCCTTGACGTCGGTCTGATCCTCGTCGCTGGCGGCTTCGGTGAACATCGGATCGGCAACGAAGCGTTCCTGATCGCGGGCGCGGATGTCGTCGGCAGTCGGTGCCGTGCCCCAGGTGACGGTCAGGCGTGCGGCGCCGAGCAGCGTTTCGGCCTTGCGGCGGCGGTTATAGGGAACGATCAGCGTGCACAGGCCCTTGCGCCCCGCGCGCCCGGTGCGGCCTGAGCGATGCAACAGCGTTTCGCGATCGTTCGGCAGATCGGCGTGAATGACGAGCGCGAGATCGGGCAGATCGAGCCCGCGCGCCGCAACGTCGGTCGCAACGAGAACGCGTGCGCGGCCGTCGCGCAGGGCTTGCAGGGCCGTGGTGCGCTCGTGCTGCGTGAGTTCGCCCGACAGCGCGACAGCGGAAAAGCCGCGCTCGACGAGACGGGCGTGCAACCGTTTCACGGCTTCGCGCGTGGCGCAGAACACCAGTGTCGCGCGCATTTCATGATAGCGCAGCACGTTGACGACAGCGTGCTCGATATCCTGAGGGCTGACGCGAATGGCGCGGTATTCGATGTCGGCATGCTGCTCGTCGCGGCGCAGCGTTTCGATGCGCTGGGCATCGCGCTGATAGCGCCGTGCCAGCGTTTCGATCTCGCGCGGCATGGTCGCCGAAAACAGCAGCGTCTGGCGCGTTTCGGGTGTTGCATCGAGAATGAATTCGAGATCCTCGCGAAAGCCGAGGTCGAGCATCTCGTCAGCTTCGTCGAGCACGATGGTTTTCAGTGTGGCAAGATCGAGCCGCTTGCGTTCGAGGTGGTCGCGCAGGCGGCCGGGCGTGCCGACCACGATGTGCGCGCCGGCATTGAGCGCGCGCGCTTCCGAGCGGGCGTCCATGCCGCCGACGCAAGTGACGATGCGCGCGCCGGTTTCGCCATACAGCCATTCAAGCTCGCGCTGCACCTGCATGGCAAGTTCGCGCGTTGGGGCGATGATGAGAGCAAGCGGCGCTTCTGCCCGCTCGAAGCGCTCAGCCTCGCCGAGCAGCGTTGCAGCGATGGCCATGCCGAAGGCGACGGTCTTGCCGGAACCGGTCTGGGCCGAAACCAGAAGGTCGGCGGTCGGGTTCGGCGCTTCGATCACGGCCTTCTGGACAGCGGTTGGCACGGTGTAACCGCGCGTGGCGAGGGCGCGCGCCAGGGCCGGGTGGGTCGACGGAAATGTCATTGGTGATGTGGCTTTTCAAGCGGTGGGCCGGCAACCGTCCTCGAACACGGGGCGAGGGCGGCCAAATTCGGCCAGGGATTGAGTGTTGGCGTGGTTTATCTGCTTTTCCGCGTTGCCACCAGCCATGAAGCGGGGGCGCGTCAAGACGGCCGGAACGTGGTTGAGAGGCGTTTTACAAGGAACAGCCCCGAAAGGCGCGTGCGCTGGACCTCCGTTCAGCCAAACCGGAGCGGTCGCGGACCTGTGGCATGGGTGTCGCAGCAACTCGGTCCGCCGCCGCCGTCCGCCGGGCGAATTCTGTTCCTTGTCAGCGCGCTGTCATCCATGGGCGCGTAACGTGATGGCCGTCAGATCAGTGGCTGCCGCGACCCCGCATCGCTGCGCCATTGGCAGTCAGCTTCGCCGTCCGGTTGCGACACGTGCGTGACCATTCGGCGGCGAAGCTGGCGACGACCTTTGAACTGGGGCTCGCCAGATCCCCGTCCTGCATCGAGTCTAGTCGCGAGGCGCCATGCTCGAAATGTTCGATATCATTGGAGATGCCGTGCGGAACGACCCGCAGGATGCGACGCTGCTGGCACTCGGCGGCGTCCTGGCGCTGGCGGCACTCGCAGTATTGTTCGCTCGCCGCCGCGCCAAGCGACGGCTCGAGGCCCGCCGCCGGTCGGAAGATAAGCTCCGCTCCCGCGACGCGTGACGCCGCTTCGCGGGGTTTAAGACGCGACGTCGTTGACGTACGACCGCCCGGCGCGTTACGCAACACGGCCGCCTGCAGTTGCAGGACGGGCGGGTGCAAGACAGTCGCATGCAAGACTGGCGGTTGCAGAAGGATTGGCAAAATCAGCGCGTCCCCGACACCGCTTCGCCAACGTGCGGCACGTTTGATGCGCGCCGCCCTGGCGCGCTCCGGCCTTGTATCATCCGCGTCGCGCGGGACGTCTGGGCGTGCTGACGCCGATGGGTCGCTCAACCCGGGCCTCATCTTCGATCTCGGCGTCAACAAGGGCGAGGACAGCGCCTTCTATCTGGACAAGGGCTTCTTCGTCGTCGGCGTCGAAGCCAATCCGGTGCTCGCCGACCTGCTGGCACAGCGTTTCTACAGTGAAATCGCGAGTGGCCGTTACACGCTGCTCAACATCGGCATCTGGTCGGACGCCTCGACACTGACGTTCTACCGCAACCTCGACAACGATCACTGGAGTTCGTTCGATCCGGCCTATGGCTGCCGTGACGGGACGCGCTTCGACACCGTCTCGGTGCCGACGTTGCCCATTGAAGCGCTGTTTGCCGCGCATGGCGTGCCGCGTTACCTCAAGATCGACATTGAGGGCGCCGACAAACTGGTGCTGTCGGCACTGCAATCGGCTACCGAGCGGCCGACGTTCGTGTCGGTCGAGGAATATGGCGTTGCGGCGATCGACGATCTGTACGCCGCCGGATACCGCTTCTTCCAAACCGTGCCGCAGAGCCGGAAGACATGGGCCGTGCCGCCCGACCCGCCGCGCGAGGGGCGCCTCGTCAAGAAGAAGTTCAACGGCAAGGATTCAGGTCTCTTCGGCGAGGAATTGCCGGATGCCTGGCTAGATTACGCCGCCGCTCGCGCGCACTTCATCGAGAATATCCGTGAAGAAGACCACACCTACGTCGGCCGCCCCGGCGAGTGGTTCGATGTTCACGCGAAGATGTGAGGCGATCTGGCGGCGGCTGCGCTAAATGCGGCGGTCGCGCTCCATAGCGAACGATCGATGTTGTAATCA
>JBOFCQ010000332.1:0-15659 GCA_051646145.1 Hyphomicrobium sp. | reverse complement strand
GCGGCCTTGCCCGTCGCCACGGTCATCTTCGATTTGGCCGCGATGGCCCGCGCCATAGCCATGGCTTCGGCAAGCACCTGATTGCCGGCAACGACGCGATTGACAAGGCCGAACTCCGCCGCCTGATGCGCCGTCATCGCTTCGCCGAGCAGCAGCATTTCCATCGCTTTCTTGCGCGGTAGGTTGCGCGACAAGGCAACCATCGGCGTGGAACAGAACAGGCCGATGTTGACGCCGGGCGTGGCAAATGCGGCGTGCTCGCCGGCGATGGCCAGATCGCAGGTTGCAACAAGCTGGCACCCGGCCGCGGTCGCCATGCCGCCGACGGCCGCAATCACCGGTTTCGGGCAGGCGACGATCGCTTGCATCATGTCGGCACAGCGCGTCATCGTCGCCGTGAAAAACGCGTGTCCGCCGTCGGGATCAGCCCGATGTGCCGTCAGCTCTTTGAGATCGTGACCCGCCGAAAACACGCCGCCTTCCGCGGCTAACACGACCGCCGCGACCGTGTCATCGGCGCCGAGCGCCGCAAACGCCGCCGCGAGGTCCTCGATCAGACCAAGCGATAACGCATTACGCGCCTTCGGCCGATTGAGCGTCACAACCGCCAGCCCCGCCTCAGGCCGCGCGATCGTCAGATCGCGCAGGCCAGCGGCGGCAGGCTTCGATTGCGGAGGCGTGAGAACACGGTCGGACTGCATCGACAAACGTTCCGTCTCTTGAGCTACTGCAATGCCTTCTCGATTTCGGCGCGATGCACCTTCACGACCTCGATATTTTCCTTGTTCTGCAAGGGTGGCGTGGTCGAAATCGCTTCCGTCAGTTCCTCGACAAGCTGCTTCTTGTCGGCTTCCGGAATGCTGTCGTCCTTCTTGACGTCTTCCAGCTCTTTTTGCAGCGCCTCAACCGGATCGACGTAATCGCCCGACTGGCTGTCGAGACCGGCCATGACCATCGAAATGTTGGCGGCGACGTCGTCGAGTTCCGCGAAATCGGTGAAACCGTGCTTCTTGGCGATCGTTTCGAGTTCGGTCTGCAGCGCCGGATCGGGTTTATCGCCCGCCGCCTGGATCTTGGACGCTATGCCCGCAAGATCGCCCTGAGCGGCTATGAAGCTTTTGACCTGCGTATCGGTCAACTTGATCTGCTTGAGATCCTGAGCCATCGCCGCCGATGCCACGACCGCGCTGAGCGCCATCGACAGCAGCCAACGGCACGCAACCTTCCAACCGTTCGTCATGGTCGTCTCCTCCTCGTCAAAACGTTTCCGGCCTCCCGCCGCGGGGACCGCGCGATCATGAATGAGTCATACGCCAAGTACGACCACATTAAGAAACGCACGAGGCCAAGCGCTCCGTCGCATCTATTTTTTCCGGGGCGCATTTTCGCGGCAACGCTGGCGATTTTGGCTGGAGCGGCACTGCCCGGCGCTGCCAGCGACACGCGCGTCGCGAAATTCAATCGCCCCCCATGAGGTAAAAAGATACCGCAATGTGGCAATATATTACCTTACATAGCAACTATATGATTTTTCTGGATTTATTTCTCAACCTGCGAATTTTATTGACGCCTCATGCGCAACGCACGTATCAAGCGCGCTTCGCGGGGCGCAAGCCCTGTCTGCCTCCCGGCACAACGCAGATCTCATTCGAAGCGGGCAGGAGCCTCAACGCACATGTCAACCTACGTCGCCAAGCCTGGCGCAGTGGACAAGAAGTGGATCGTGATCGACGGCCAAGGCCTCGTCGTCGGCCGCCTCGCGACCATCATCGCCACGCGCCTCAAGGGCAAGCACAAGTCCACCTACACGCCGCACGTCGACTGCGGTGACAACGTCATCGTCATCAATGCCGACAAGGTCGTCTTCACCGGCGCCAAGCGCGAAGACAAGACCTACTACTGGCACACCGGCTTTCCGGGCGGCATCAAGACCCGCACGCCGCGCCAGATCCTCGAGGGCAAGCACCCCGAGCGCGTCGTTGAAAAGGCCGTCGAGCGCATGCTGGCCCGAGGCCCGCTGCAGCGTCAGCTGATGCGCAACCTGCGCGTCTACAAGGGCACCGAGCATCCCCATGTTGCTCAGAACCCCGAACAGCTCGACGTCGCGAAACTGAACCGCAAGAACGTGAGGGTCTAAGTCTCATGGCAACCGAAACCAAGACTCTCGGCGATCTCGCCGGCCTCAAGGGCAGCACGCCCGACGCGGCAGCAGCCCCCGTGCGCGTGCAGAAGCTCGACAAGCTCGGCCGTGCTTACGCCACCGGCAAGCGCAAGAACGCCATCGCACGCGTCTGGCTGAAGCCGGGCAAGGGCCTCATCACCGTCAACGAAAAGGACTTCAAGGCGTATTTCGCCCGTCCCGTGTTGCAGATGATGATGCAGCAGCCGCTGAACCTCGCCAACCGCATCACGCAGTACGACATCCGCGTCTCGGTTACGGGCGGCGGTCTTTCGGGGCAGGCTGGCGCGGTGCGCCACGGCATTTCGAAGGCGCTCACCTACTATGAACCCGACCTGCGCGGCGTTCTCAAGAAGCAGGGCTTCCTGACCCGCGACAGCCGCGTCGTGGAACGCAAGAAATACGGCCGCGTCAAAGCTCGCCGCTCGTTCCAGTTCTCGAAGCGCTAGTCGCCTCGACCGCGAATTTACGTTTACGTCAGCAGCCCGCCGGTCACCGGCGGGCTGTTGTGTTTCAGCCCGACTGCACTTTTGCCATGGGCAAGGGTTGCCGCAGCCATCGGGGAATGCCAAATAGCCCGGATCGGCCGGTTGTCACCGGCCCTGGTGCGCGTTCGAATTCAAGCAGGGAAATTGCGGATGGATTGGTTGCTCAACGAGGCCGGCGCGCTGCTGTCCGTACTGTCGGTCGAAATTGGCCATCTGTTTTCGCCGGAATTCTGGCGCACGCACGCGGTGGCCCTGTTCAACATTCTGATGATCGACCTCACGCTTGCCGGTGACAATGCCATCGTGGTTGGCATGGCCGCCTCGCGTGTGCATCCCTCAATCCGCGCCAAAGTCATTTTCTGGGGCATCGCCGGCGCCGTCGTTCTCCGCATTCTCTTCTCCAGCGTCGCCCAGCAGATGCTGCAGGTCATCGGGCTGACGCTCGCGGGCGGCATCCTGCTGCTGTTCGTGTGCTGGAAGATGTACCGCCAGATCATGGACGGCGAAGGTGAAAGCATCGAAGACGTCGAGCGCAAGCTCGCCTCGAACGACACGACCTCGGTGGACTCGACCTTCTGGTCGGCACTGTGGACCATTATCCTCGCCGACATTTCCATGTCGCTCGACAACGTGCTCGCCGTTGCCGGCGCAGCCGGTGAATCGACCCTCGTCCTCGTCGTCGGCCTCGCGGTCGCCATCGTGCTGATGGCGGTTGCCTCCGGCTATATTGCCAAGCTGCTGCATCGCTATCCGTGGATCGCCTGGGTCGGCCTGCTCATCATTCTCTACGTCGCCCTCGACATGATCTATCGCGACAGCCATCAGGTCGCCTGCGCGGCCTACGGTGTCGGCTGCTCGGAGACGATCTGGCAGGGCATTCTGCATCGGCTTGGATTCGGCGGCGGTGGGACCTGACATGGCGACAGTGACGCCGTCCCAGGCAACGGTCTCGCCGAACGGGAAATTGCGCACCGTCTTCATCGACGGCGAGGCCGGCACGACCGGCCTCGAGATCCGCGACCGGCTGGCGAAGGTCGGCGGCGTCACCGTGCAGTCGATCGCACCGGAACGGCGCAAGGATCGTGATGCCCGTCGCGACATGATGCGGGCGTCGGACGCGGTGATCCTTTGCCTGCCAGACGATGCGGCCAAGGAGGCCGTGGCGCTGGCCGATGAACTCGGCAAGGACGCGCCGAAGATCATCGACGCGTCGACGGCGCATCGCGTGGCGCCCGGCTGGGTTTATGGCTTCGCGGAACTCGACGCCGTGCAGGCCGACAAGATCCGCTCAGCGCAGCGCGTCGCCAATCCCGGCTGCTATCCAACCGGCGCCATCGCCCTGTTGCGGCCCTTGGTCGACGCCGGCATCGTTCCTGACGACTATCCGATCACCATCAATGCCGTGTCCGGCTTTTCCGGCGGCGGCAAGTCGATGATCGAGGCCTATGCCGCCGGCACGGCCCCTGCGTTCGAGCTTTATGGGCTCGGCTTGGAGCACAAGCACATTCCGGAGCTGATGGCGTACGCGCGCCTGGAGCGGCGGCCGATATTCGTGCCAAGCGTCGGTAATTTCCGCCAGGGCATGCTGGTGTCGGTGCCGCTGCATCTGGACATGCTGCCCGGCACGCCGAGCTTGAAATCCATCGAAGCGGCCCTTGTCGCGCATTACAACGGCGCCGCCGGCGTGCGCGTCATAAGCGATCCGGCCGGCAAGCTTGGACGGCTCGACGCGGAAGCGCTGAACGACAGCGACGCGCTCGAGCTCTACGTTTTCGGCAAGGCGGCGTTGAACCATGCGGTGCTGGTGGCCCGGCTCGACAACCTCGGTAAAGGTGCGGCTGGAGCCGCAGTGCAGAACCTGCGGCTGATGCTGGGTCTGGAATAGCGATCGCGGACGGCGAAACGGCAGGCGCGAAACGGCGTGCCTGCCGATGCGGTCACGATCTCGCGCGCGACGCGTGGCACACCTCGAAGAGGTGCCACACCGCGATGGCGAACACGATCGCCGCGCCGCCCTGATGTACCAATCCGAGTGACAACGGCACGTGCGCAAGCAGCGTCCAGACGCCGAGCGCCGCTTGCGCCAGAATGACGGCGCCGAGCACGCGTCCCGTATTGCGCACGCGTGCGGATGTCGGCGCCGCATGGACGAGCGCGACCTGCAGTGCCGCCAGCGCCACCACGATGTAGGCGACGAGCCGGTGATTGAACTGCACGGCCGCGTGGCTTTCGAACAGGCTCATCCAGCCACGGTCCGCGATCCAGTAATCCGTCGGCACGGCCAAGCCATTCATATCGGGCCACGTATTGTAAATAAGGCCGGCTTTCAGGCCAGCGACGAATGCGCCGAGCGCCACTTGCGCCGCAACGAGCGCGACGATGGCGATCGCAAGACGGCTGACGATGGCGCGCGGCGGCGGGGCCTCCGGCGCCACACCGGCACGCGCCTCGGCAAGCGCCAGCCAAACGAGCCACGCAAGAATGGCGAAGGCAACGGACAAGTGCAGCGCGAGCCGATACTGGCTGACATCGACGCGCTCGCTGAGGCCCGACGACACCATGTACCAGCCGATGGCACCTTGCAGTCCGCCAAGCACAAGTACGCCGAAGAGTTTCAGCGGCAGACCTGGACGCAAACGTCCTTTCACGAAGAAGTAGGCAAATGGCAATGCGAACGCGAAGCCAATCAGACGGCCGAGAAAGCGGTGGCTCCATTCCCACCAGTAGATGAACTTGAAGTCGCCGAGCGCCATACCCTGGTTGACCAGCGCATACTCCGGGATCTGCTTGTACTTCTCGAACGCGATCGCCCAATCGGCATCGGACAGCGGCGGAATCGCGCCGAGGATCGGCCGCCATTCGGTGATCGACAGTCCGCTGTCGGTCAGACGCGTCGCGCCGCCGACGACGATTATCGCGAAGACGAGCAGAGCTACCGCAAGCAACCAGCGGACCACGCCCCGGTCACCGTCTCCCGCCCGCGATGTCATGTTGCTTCCTCTCGTCGCCGGGGCCAATGCATTGCCTCTCCCTGCGCCTTGCTGACGCTTGTGCTGATCGCGATAGTGGATCACAACTCCGCACCCAACAATGCGCCCAAGCGGCGCGGCGCAGTCGAGGCCCCGATGACACAACGCAAGCGTAAGCTGCTTGGTACGGTTCTGCTGATCGCATGGATCGCCGTCTACGCGCTGCTGGCGCTCGCCGTCGCGGTCGTGCTGCAGATCAACAATGCCGGCAAGATCGTGGAGCTGGTGTACTACATCGCCGCCGGCCTGTTGTGGGTGATCCCCGCCGCCTGGCTGATCAAGTGGATGCAATCGCCGGATCGCTGACGGCACGCGGCGGTGCCACTAACGAGAACATCGCGCGATCTATGTCTCGCCGAAGCCCGGCTTAATTAAGCAGGCACATGTGCGGGCGCGGGCGTCGCGGCCGCCGGCGACAAGCGTTGCAGCGCATTCCAGAACGCGAACGGCGCCCCCGACAAAAGCACCTTCACGTAGCGCGGATCCTGGAAGTCGCCATTGAGTGACAACCGCGGCAACGATGTCAGGCTGTCTTTGTGGTGCGCCTGCAATAGCCCTTTGCGCGTCGTGACAGCCGTTGCGACGCCAAGTTCCTGCGCCAACGAAAACTCGCGATCTCCCGCACTCAATTCGCAACCGTACGGATAGCTGAAGTGCCGGCAGGGCACGCCGGTTTCAGCGGTGACGCGGGCGATGCTTTCGGCCATCTCGCGGCGCGCGTCGTCGGCATTGAGCTTGGCCAGCGCATAGTGACTGTTGGTATGAGCGCCGATGGTGACCAGCGGGTCCTTGGCGAATTCGCGAATTTCGCGCCAAGTCATGACGAGGTCGCGGCACAGCGAAAGAGACTCAAATCCCGCTTCGCGCGCCAAGCGACGCGTGATGGCGCGCGCGCGATCTTCAGGAATGGTGCGCAGCCACCAGTAGATTTCATAGAAGGCCTGATCCTTGGCGGCGGCGTCGGCGAGTTCGAAATGCCGGCGTGTGCCGTTCATCTCAAGGGTGATGTCGTTGCGGCGACGGATGGCTTCTTCAAGCACTAGCCACCACAATTCGCCAGTGCCCGCGCCAAAATCGGACGGCACGTAGACCGTAAACGGCACGCCGAACTTCTTGAACACCGGATAGGCGTAATCGCGATTGTCCTTATAGCCGTCGTCGAGCGTGAACGCGGCGAACGGTTTGCCCGTGCGACCGGCTTTCAGGCGGCGCGGCACGTCGTCCATCGAAATGCATTCAAAGCCGTTGTCGATGACCTGGCGAACGATGGTTTCCAGGAAATCCGGCGTGATCTTCAGGATGCGGTTCGGCTCGAACGCGCGCGGGGCTTCGGGCGTCACGTGATGTAGCATGAAGATGACGCCGTCGCCGCTGGTAAACGGCGCGATGAGGCCGTCTGCACCGGAATAGTGCAAGGCGGACAGGGCAGCCTTTAACAATTTTGTCGAACGCCGGCTCATTACTGCGCAATCAACTCAATTCGAAACGCTTGCACGCGCGGATGTGGATAGGCTCCGCTACTCCTGCAACCTTTGCAAGTTGCGTGCTCGAAAAGGCATCTTTCGTGTCGATATGGTAAACGGACGAGACGGCGATCGTGGCGATGCCGACGTTAGTTCGGCACGGCCTCGCTTGAGGGGCGCTGCGTGGCGCGCACGATGCGCTGGTTGACCGGCGGCGTTGCCGGTGCAGTCCGCTCGAACCGGATGACGTCGATATCCGCCACTTCAAATCCGAGGAACGTGCCGACTGGGTCTTGCAACACGCTTGCGCGCTTCTTCGGATCGAGCACCAGGATGCCGGCATCAAATCGACCCTGGATGGCTTCGAACAGATGGCGCGCGTCGTCGTGCTGGCCCGTGACCACGATGTGATCGTAGGCTTCATCCAGCGCATCGAGCACCAGATTCAATTGATCCGGATCGACATCGCCCGCGTTCTCATCGAGCGGCGCACCGCACGAGATGAAATGCACCTGACTGCCGGGCAACCGCTGCACGACATCTTCGAAGCCGACATCGCCGAGGATCAGTTCAGTCAAACCCTTGCCGGCTGAAAGCCCGATCGCGCTGCTCATGCCACGGCCCGACGGCGACCAATCAACGAGAATGACCTGCGCGCCTTCGGTAGCCAAGGCCTTGCAGACGTCGGCCGCCTCCGCGGTGCCGTCAATGCCGATGGTTTCCCCGGCGATCAGTGTGCGATGGCCACCTTGAGCGGAGGCCGCCGCACGAAGACGTATCGCAATCGCCCCGATCGTTTTCGGCGCGAGCATCTCATGCGCTGCTGCGGCAGCGGGTGCGGCCGCCTTCGGCGACGGCGCGCTCGGCGCAGCCGCAAGGCTCGGCTCGGCGCGTGCGCTGCTTGCCGGCTTCGCACTCACACGAGCCATGTCCGGCTGATAGCCGCCACCGCCGCTGCGGGCGCCGGCAAACAGTGCCCGCGTGATCGTCCAGAATGTGCCAAGCAGCAGCGTCGCGAAGCTGACCAGCGCCGCGTTCGGCAGCTTCTTTGGAAACACCGGAACGCTTGCCGCCTGCGCCTTCGACGTAATCTGCGCCTCGACGGGCTGCGAGCGCGTATCCTCGCGCTTGCGATTGGATTCGATCTGCGCCTGAATGTTCTCAAGTTCGGTGCGCTTGGCCTTGGCGTTGGCTTCGAGCTGCCTGAGCTTGGCTTCTTCCGGCGCGTTCGACACGACGCGGGCCTTGATCTCGTCGACGCTCTTCTTGATCGACTCTTCCCGGCCCTGCATCACCTTTGCTTCCTTGTCGAGGCTATCGACAAGCTTGGCGATTTCAGAGGTCAACTGCTTCTTCAAACCCGCCAGATCCGCGTTCATCTGCTGCATGCGCGGATGGCCGGGCAAGAGCGACGCCGAGAGTTCGGAAATCTGGCGCTCGATGCGCACGCGCTGCTGCACCAGGTTCTGGATCAGGGGCGATTTCTGCACATCGGGCAACGCATCCGCCGAACCGATCTTCATCATCTCGCGCGCCGATTTGGCGCGGGCTTCAGCTTCGCTGCGAGCCGCCTTCGCTTTGGTCAGTTCACCGGTCAATTCGGAGAGCTGCTGTTCATTGAGGCCGGTATTCTGCGCGCCGCCACGGAAGACGTCGATCTCGCCGCGATAGCGCTCGACGTCCTTTTCGGCGTCGGCGACTTCCGGCTTCAGTTTGGCGATTTTTGCAACGAGCACTTTCTGCTGCTCGCCGATTTCACTGACGCCCTGCGTTGCGAGCGAGTTGCGATAGGTGTCGGCGATGCGATTGGCGATGTCGGCCGCGAGCTGCGGATCGGTCGAGGTCATGCGCACGCCGATGAAGCGCGTTTCCTTGGCGGCATAGACTTCAAGCTGTTTGTAGACGGCGGCCATCACGCGGTCGCGTTCGCTTTCGCCAGCGCGCGGGCCGCCAATACCAATGAGGCGCATCACCCGATCGAGCAGATCGACGGGTCCGAGTTCCGCATTGAATTCCGGCTTCTCGGCAAGCTTCATCTCTTCCGCGATGCGCGCCACGAGATCGGGCGCCTGTAGCGCGCGAACGTGCGTGTTGATGGCTTCCTTGTCCATCTTGATGGTGATCGATTCAGGATTTCCGCCCTGGTTCTTCGGGTCGCTGAACATGCCGGGCGAGGCGCGCGCCACGATCGACATGTCGGCCTGGCTCTGAAATTTCGGCGCCATCATCGACAGCACGGCAAACGCAAGCGCGCCAAGCAGCGCGCTCCACATCAACAGCCTCGGCAAAGCGGCCTTCAGCGCGCCAAAAATGGAACTCATCTCGATATCGTCCGGCGACGCCGCGGCGTGACGGGGCATGGCTTTAGCTCCGGCCAAGTGTTCACAATTGATTCGGAATTAGAGGCCGCAAGCGGTTAGCAGGGAGTTAATCGTTTCAAAAAAATACGCGCGCTCAGATTTCTTTAACCCACCCCCGCTACGATCCTCTCGAAGTAGGTCTATCCGGTTGGGATGAGTGCACCATGTCAGTTCGTTTGAAGCTCGTTGTTGTTGTCGCCGCCGCCGTCTCCTTGAGCGGGTGCGCGGGACTGATGGAAGACTACTCTTCCTCCGACATGACAATCGCCAGCGATGCCGGTGTTGAGGCAGCGGACGCCCCACGCGTCGTTGACGGCTATCCCGAACCGGTCGCGCCGCCCGTCGTGATGGTCAACGAGCAGGTCGCTTACGGCGAACCGGCCATGCCGCCGATCCCGATGGTCGGCCCCCAGGCCGTCGCCGACACCGATGGCCCCTATTTGCTCGATACCGGCGACCGTCTGCGCATCTTCGTCTATGGCCAGCCCAACTTGTCGCGGCAGTACGTCGTCGATCACGACGGCAAGATCTCCGTGCCGCTGATCGGCGAAGTGCATGCCCGCGGCAAGACGACCACCGAATTGCAGGGATCGATCCGCGCCCGCCTCGGCTCGGAATTCGTCAAGGACCCGCAGGTCACCGTCGATGTTCAGCAAAACCGTCCGTTCTTCATCTACGGCGAAGTGAAGACCGGCGGCCAGTTCCCCTACGTCTCGGGCATGACCGTCGAAACCGCGATCGCCATCGCCGGCGGATACACCGAACGCGCCAGCGACCGCACGTTCCGCATCACGCGCCGCATCAACGGTCTCGTCGAACAGATCGAAGCGCCGTCGGACTACGTGCTGAAGCCGGGCGACACGGTTTACGTGTTCGAAAGATTCCTCTGACAGCAAACATGAGTTGAGTGTTGCTGACCGGACGGGTAGCCCCATGCGTATCCTTCATTGTTTCAGGGCGCCTGTCGGCGGACTGTTCCGCCACGTTCTCGATCTCTCGGCCGAACAGGCGCGCATGGGTCACGACGTCGGCATCATCGCCGACAGCCGGGCCGAGGACGCGCTGACCGCCAAGCGGTTTGCTGACCTGCAACCCCTTCTGACACTCGGCATTGAACGCGTGGCCATGCGGCGCGAGCCGGGCCTTGGCGACATCGCCGCTGCACGCGCGGTACTGGCTCATGCCCGTAAAATCAAGCCAACCATCGTCCACGGCCACGGCGCCAAGGGCGGCGTTTATGCGCGCTACACGGCGCGTGCGCTCAAGAAAGACGGCCAGCTTGCACGGGCCATCTACACGCCGCACGGCGGATCGTTGAACTTCAAGCCGCATACGCTTTCAGGGCGCGCCGTGTTGCTGCTCGAACGCATGATGGAAGCCGGCACCGACGGCATCATCTTCGAGAGCGCCTACGCCTCGCGCATTTACCATAAGCGCGTGAACCAAGGCCGCGTGGCGGAATGCATCGTCCCGAACGGTCTGCAACCGTCCGATTTCGCCGATCCGGCCTTTCGCAGCGACGCGACCGACTTTCTTTATGTCGGCGAACTGCGCGAGATTAAAGGTGTCGACGTTCTGCTGAAGGCCATGGCCCGGGGCAATGCCACACGGCCCGCACCCGCAACCCTGACCGTCGTCGGGTCCGGCCCCAACAGCGATGAGCTCAAGGCCTTGGCGGCCTCGCTCGGCCTCGTTGAACCAGTCGTCACGTTCACCGGCGCCTTGCCGATCCGGGACGCCCTGCCGCGCGGCCGCGCCATGGTGGTGCCCTCGCGCTCGGAAAGCTTCCCCTACGTCGTGCTGGAAGCCGCAGCCGCTGGCCTGCCGCTGGTCGCGACCGATGTCGGCGGCATTCCCGAGATCGTCGCCGAGACCGATACGGCCCTCGTCCCATCCGAGGACGTCGACGCGCTGGCGGCGGCGCTTCGTGCCATCCTGAACGATCCGGCGACCGCGAAAGCCCGCGCCCAGCGCCTGCGCGCCAACGTCGCCGCCAAGTTTACGGTGGCGCGCATGGCCGCCGATATCGTGAATTTCTACACGACACGCCTGTAGAACCGGCCAAGACGGCCGCATGCGATGCCGCACCCCGCCGGCGTTAACCGGCTTTGGCACGACCTCTGCTTCTGCATGACCAATTCGCTAGAACAGTACAAGTTCGAGTTGGTCTTACATGTCGCATCCGCTTCGCATGAATATCGTCCCGCAAGACTCTTTCACCACCGAGACAGTCGCCTTCCCCGGCGACGGGCTTGCTTCGGCGGCAAAGCCGCTGCTGGCCGACACGGCGTTGGACGGCCGCACCGCCAGCATCTCGCCGATCGTCGTGCGCGGCCTCGTCAGAGCGGCGGACTTCATGATCGTCGTTACGGTCGGCATGGCCATCGCGCTCATGTACATCAACGAGAGCGGCGTGATGACGAACCCGCGCTATCTGATGGCGCTCGTTGGCACCGGCATCGCCACAATCTTCGCTTACGAACTCCTCAGCCTCTACACGCTGCGCACCTTCGCATCCTTCGTCAAAAAGATGCCGAGCATCGTGCTTGGCTGGACGATCGCCTTCCTGACGTTGGTCGTCGCGCTCTTCCTTTTGAAGATGGGCGCGCACGTCTCGCGCGTCTGGCTCGCAACCTGGTTCGTCGCAGGCGCCGCGGCGCTCATCGGCGAACGCCTGATCGTCGCCTGGACGATGCGTCATTGGGCCAAGACCGGACGCCTCTATCAGCGCGCCGCGATTTACGGGTCTGGCCCCGTGACACAGGATCTGATCGCGCAGCTTGAAGCCGACAAAGATCAATTCGTGCGTATTTGCGGCATTTTTGACGATCGCGACGACGAGCGCACGCCGCGTTCGATTGCCGGATACCCGCGCCTTGGCGGCCTCAACGATCTCGTTGCCATGAGCCGCACCACGCGCCTCGATCTCGTTATTGTCTCGCTGCCGCTTGCTGCCGAAGAACGCCTGACGGCCGTCGTCAAGAAGCTCTCCGTCCTGCCGGCCGACATCAAGATGCCGGCCCGCGCAACGGGTCTGCGCTTCTCGCCGCGCACGTATTCGCACGTCGGCTCCGTGGCCATGATCGATCTTTACGATCGTCCGATCGCCGATTGGGGCACGATCTCGAAGTGGCTGTTCGACAAGATCGTCGGCACCATCGCGCTGGTGCTTCTGGCGCCCGTCATGGCCGCCGTCGCGCTTGCCGTAAAGCTCGACAGCCGCGGACCGGTGCTGTTTCGCCAGAAGCGCTACGGCTTCAACAACGAGCTGATCGAAGTCTACAAGTTCCGTTCGATGTACACCGACCGCTGCGACGCGGCCGCGAGCAAGCTCGTCACCAAGGACGATCCGCGCGTCACGCCGGTCGGCCGCATCATCCGCAAGTCCAGCCTCGACGAGTTGCCGCAGCTCTTCAACGTCATCCTCGGCGATCTGTCGCTGGTTGGTCCGCGGCCCCATGCCCTACAGGCGAAAGCCGGCACGCAGCTCTATGACGAAGTGGTCGACGGCTACTTCGCGCGCCACAAGGTCAAGCCCGGCATCACCGGCTGGGCTCAGATCAACGGTTGGCGCGGCGAAACCGATACGCAGGAAAAGATCGAGAAGCGTGTCGAGCACGATCTCTATTACATCGAGAACTGGAGCGTCTTCTTCGACCTCTACATCCTGCTGAAAACGCCGCTGTCTCTGCTGAAAAGCGAGAACGCGTACTAAGGCCCGCTCTTTGCATTTGTTCATCATGACGATGAGCCACGCCCAAAGAGAGTGCCATGCTGACACAAACGGTTAACGCGATCGACGCTCTGCGGACGAGCTTGCAGCAGCGCAGCACCGTGCACACCCTTGCGCTGGTGCTCGTCTGGGTCGCGATGGCGCTGAGCGGTCTCGTCTTCTCGGAACCTTGCCCGACGGATGCGCTCGCCGCTGGTCTCATTATTCTGCTGCCGACAATCGGTCTCGTGCAGGCCCCGCCGCTGCTCGCGCTCTTCCTCATGGTGTGGGGCACCGCCGCCACGTTCGGCCTCTTTGCCGCCACCGCCTCCGGTGACATCGACGCGTCCGTCAAGCACACGATGGTGTCGCTGTTTCTCGCAGGCTACGGCTTCACCATCGCCGGCTTCGTTGCCGCGCGCCCGCTGGCGCACATGCGCCTCATCCTGAACGGCTTGACGGTGGCCGCCACCATCGCGTGCGCCGCCGGCATCATCGGGTATTTCGGCCTGCTGCCGGGCTCAGAAATCTTCACGAAGTTTGGCCGCGCGTCCGGCACGTTCAAAGATCCGAATGTCTTTGGACCGTTCCTTGTGCCGGCTCTTCTCTATTGCCTGCACATCGCGCTCGGCCGGCCGCTGAAGGCGTCGCTGCTGCCGCTGACGCTTGCTGGCTTCCTGGCGCTCGGTGTGTTCCTCAGCTTCTCGCGCGGCGCCTGGATGAACCTCATCGTGGCGCTCGGTCTCTATCTGGCGCTCGCCTTCGTCACCGCGCCGAGCAACGCACGACGGCAGAAGATCGCACTGCTCGGCGCATTGGGCGCCAGCCTCATCGCCGGCATCGTCGGCGGCGCGCTGCAAGACGACCGCGTCGCGGCCCTCGTCAACGAACGCGCAAGCATGGCGCAATCCTACGACGTCGGCCCCGAAGGCCGCTTCGGCGGTCAGGAAAAAGCGATTGGGCTCATTCTCGAACATCCGCTCGGCATTGGCGCCGGCGAATTCGCACGCGTCTATCATCACGAAGAACCCCACAACGTCTATCTCAGCATGCCGCTCAACGCCGGATGGGTTGGCGCGGGTCTCTACGTCGTCGCTGTGCTGATGACGCTGATCATCGGCGCGAAGGCGTCGTTCCGGCGCACGGACTATCAACCACTGGTGATTATCGCTTTCGCCGCCTTCGTCGCCAACGCCGCCGAGGGCCTCATCATCGATACCGATCACTGGCGGCACTTCTATGTGCTGATGGCGATGGTGTGGGGCATGGCCGCCGCACCGATGACGGCCGCGGCGAAAAGCAGCTCTCGTGAACGTGTATCGGCGCAACCGCGCAGTAGCCGAATCGTTGGCCGCGCACCCATCCGCGCGACATCCGGCACGGTTCGCCTGGCTTCAGCGCGCCGCCGCGCAGCGCATCCGTGATGGCAGCACCATGACCAGCGCCCTCATCATCCCTGTGCACCGCGGCGCCATTGGCGCCATGATGCCGCCGCGGCACGGCGGCAGACGCGAGAATGCGCCCAAAAGTACATGCCATAAACTTGTGCTGGCGCTCGTATGGCTGACGATGGCGATCAGCGGCATCGTGTTCAGCGAGCCGGCGCCGGTCGATCTCCTCTTGGCCGGATTGCTGCTGCTGTTGCCGCTCGTCGGCATGACGCGCTTTCCACCGCTTCTCGCTTACGGCTGGGCCATCGTGCTCATCATCGCCGCCGCAACCGTGCTCGCGGTTCCAAACGCCGACGACATGGCGCGCGCGATCACGCATGGCAGCGTCACGCTCTATCTTTATGGCGCCGGCTTCGTCATCGCAGGCTTTGTTGCCTACGCGCCGGCCGCACACAGCCGCCTCATTCTGCACGCCTATCTTGCGGGTGCGGTTGCCGCAGCGCTTGCCGGCATCATCGGCTATCTCGATCTCGTGCCGGGCGCCTACGATCTCTTCACGCGCTTCAGCCGTGCCGCCGGCCCCTTCAAGGACCCCAACGTCTACGCGCCCTATCTCATCTGCCCGCTGCTGACGGCGCTGCACATCTGGCTGACGCGGCCGCTTGTGCGCGGCGCGCCCTACCTCGTCGCCGCCACCATTCTCGCGGTCGCGATTTTGTTCAGCTTTTCGCGCGGCGCGTGGGCCGCCACCCTGCTGGCGCTCGCCATCTACTGCTATTTCTACATGCTGTCGGCGAGCCGGAATTTCGACCGCCTGAAACTTGCAGCGCTCGTCCTCTTCGGCACGACAACGGTGGCCCTCGTCCTCGTCGCGGCCTTACAGAGCGATCGCATCGCGCTGCTGTTGCAGGACCGCTTCGCCGTGACACAGCCTTATGACGAGGGTCCGAACGGCCGCTTCGGCGGACAGATGACGGCCATCGATCTGATCCTCGACAGCCCGCTCGGCATCGGCCCCAACCAGTTCGCGCCGCGCT
>JBOFCQ010000305.1:0-5702 GCA_051646145.1 Hyphomicrobium sp. | reverse complement strand
TTCGGCCATCTGCCGCTGGTGTTCGTGACCGGCGCCGGCGCGGAAGCGCGCAACAGCATCGGCATCATGCTGGTCAGCGGCATGGCGATCGGCACGCTGTTCACGCTCTTTATCCTGCCGGCCGTATATCTCGTTGTTGCCGCCGATCACCGGCAGACGCATGAGACTTCGGAGGGTGCGTCACGCGGCACGACGGCCACGACGGGCGGCGTTGCAAACGCGACCGTCTCGGCGATCTAAGGCGGCCACGGGTATCACTGGCAGCGCCGCTGCGTCTGGGAACGAGCTAAAACGTCACCCGCAATCCGCCAAGTGGCGACGTATCGAGCGTCAGCCGGCGGTCGTAGGCGGCTAAAACTTCTTGCACGATGGCAAGCCCAAGGCCGGCGCCATCCGGACGCTCGTCAAGACGGCGGCCGCGCGCCAGAACCCAGTCGCGGAGGTCTTCTGGAACGCCGGGCCCGTCGTCCTCGATGACGATGCGATGGTCGTCGGTCGCACGCACGCGCACCTTAAGCCGCGCATGCCGGCTGGCGTTTTCGAGCAGATTGCCGAGTACTTCTGCAAGGTCGGCCTTATCTATGGCGATGTCGAAAACGCTCGACGCGTCCACGTCGAACGTCAGCCGTTGACCCGGCTCCGTGCGTCTTTGGATGGCAATCAGCGTGTCGAGCAACGGACGCACCGGCGTTGGCGCGACTGTGCTGAAGCCGCGTTTGCCGCGAATGCGAACGCGCGCAAGTTCGCGCTCGATGTGGCGCCGCATGGCTTCGCCGACATCTTCGATGCGGGCGGCCAAATCGATATCGCCGCGCTCGCGCAACGACCGCACATCGGCTGCAAGGGCGGAAAGAGGTGTCTTTAATCCATGTGCCAGATCAGCGGCACGGCCGCGCGCGCGCTCGAGATCGCGCTCCTGCGCGCTGACCAGACCGTTGATTTCTTCAACGAGCGGTTCAACTTCACTCGGAACTGTGCCGTCGATATTTGCGGCGTGTCCGCTGCGAATGGCGGCGATACCGTCACGCACGCGCGCCAAAGGCCGAAGCCCAAGGCTGATCTGAACCCACGCCGCTGCCGCCAGGACCAATCCGAGAAGTCCGAGCGATGGCACGAGATCGGCGATGAAGGCGCGCCGGGCGACGTCCACGCGCGCGATGTCGGTCGCAAAAACCAAGCGTACGGCGGCGCGCGTATCCTTGTATTTCAGCGTGACGATTTTCTCGACGGCGATGAGCGCGCTTCCGCCGGGGCCATCGACACGATGATGATGAACATCGCCTGCTTCAAGCGCATCCTTGGGCAACGGTAGCGTCGTATCCCAAAGCGACCGCGATCTTAGCTGTGGCCCGCTATCGGTACTCAATTGCCAATAGAGGCCGGAGAGCGGTTCGGCAAAGCGCGGATTTGAGGGTTCGCGCGTCAGAAACGGTTGACCGTTGCCATCGAGTTCGATCGCCGCAATGGCCTGCTTCACGTCGATTTCAAGGTCATCGGTCAGCGAGCGCATGACATGGCGCTCGAACAGAATGCTGAGGCCGAAGCCAGCGATCAGCAGCGCCGCGACGATGGCGATGGCGCCGCCAAACACGAGCCGCAGGCGCAACGACCCGGGTTTCACGTCGGGTCCTCTTCGATCACGTAGCCAAAGCCGCGCCGTGTTTTGATGGCGTCGCTGCCGATCTTGCGCCTGATGCGCGCGATCAAGGCTTCGATGGCGTTTGAATCATAGGCGTCAGACGCGCCATGCACGTGTTCGCTCAATTCGCTTTGCGCGACGACGCGTCCCAGATTGTGCATCAGGTAGGCGACAACCCGGTATTCCAGTGGCGAGAGCTCAATCGGAACGCCTGCAACGCTGACGCGCATCTGCCGTTGATCGAGTGTCAGCCCGCTCGCGCTGATGAGGGAGGATGGATGTCCGCTCGATCTGCGCACCAGCGCGCGCAACCGCGCAATGAGTTCTTCCATGCGGAACGGCTTTGGCAGGTAATCGTCGGCACCTGCGTCGATGCCCTCGACGCGCTCCATCCAGCTTCCACGCGCCGTCAGCGCGATAACCGGCATTTTGCGTTTGGCGTCACGCCATTTCTTAAGAACGGTCAGACCATCCATGCGCGGCAAGCCGAGGTCCAGAACAACGGCGTCGTACTCTTCGGTATCGCCGCGAAACCAGGCGTCTTCTCCGTCGGACGCCAGATCGGTCAGGTAGCCGGCGGCCTTCAGCGCCGTGCAAACATCGGCTGCGATCCGCGCATCATCTTCGATCACGAGTACGCGCATCACTTCTCCTTGATCTTCGTCACGTCGGCCGTGGCGGCATCGACATAGACTTCGTAAAGGCGGCCCTTCGCATCGATCACGCGGAATTCATAGACCCAGAGCCCGCCTTCGAACTCGGCTTCCACGCCGACGATCTGGCCAGGCAACTTCGGTTGAACGGCCCGCAACACTTCAAACAGCGGCTTGATGTCTCCGCGTTCAACCGCCGCGCGCACATCTTCATGATGCCGGCGTTCGCTCGTCTTGCCGCGATGATACGCGGCGTCGCTCGCCGCCGCTGGATGCGCGACCGCGATGCCGGCTCCCAAAGCCAGCAGGCAGATCGAATATGCGCGGAGGGACGGCATCGCAATAGGTCTCATGAGCGGGACGTTGCAGAAAATAGGTCACATGACATGACGGCAGGCTGACGCCCGCGGCAACATGGACGCCGCATCTATCTGGCACATTCCGGGATCTGCTCGCAATCAGGGTTGGCCGTTCTCGCGCGTTTCGCGGCGAGACGGTGTGCTGCATCTCATGACGGATCGCTGACGTTCGCCATCAGGGTCCGATCATCCGGTCTGTGAAAGAGTGTGCATGTCCGGCGCACTATGACGACCATTCAGTGATGCAGACAGCAAAGGTACATGACCATGAAAAAGTTCATCATCGCATCGGCGCTCGTAGCCATGCTCAGTCCCGCGGTCCACGCCGAAAGCTATGGCAAGCCCTGCACGTCCGTCGCCAAGGACAAATGGCTGACGCTCGAAGCCATCGAGAAGATCGTGACCGAGCACGGCTACACGGTTGCCAAGTCGAAGATCAAAGAGACGTGCGCCGAAGTTTATGCACGCGACGCGGCCGGCACGCGCGTCGAACTCTTTATCGATCCCGCGACCGGCAAGCCGGCCGGATCGGATTGGCCGGCGAAGGCAACCAAGGACAACGCATCATGACGCACGTTTTGGATGCGGATACGGCCGGCGGCTCTATGCCGCCGGCGACGGTGAAGGTCTGGGATCCGTTCGTGCGGATCTTTCACTGGGGCCTTGTCACGTTCTTCGCGGTTGCGTTCCTGACAGGCGATGAGATCGAATGGCTGCATCTCGCCGCCGGATATGGCATAGCCGCGCTGATTGGCATGCGACTGGTGTGGGGCCTCATCGGGCCGCGCTATGCGCGCTTCTCCGACTTCGTCAAAGGACCGCGCGCTGTAACAACCTTTCTCATGCAAAGCGCGCGGTTGTCGGCGCCGCGCCACCTCGGCCATAATCCGGCGGGCGGCGCTATGGTCGTTGCCCTGCTTGCCATGCTCGCGGGTCTGTCGCTCACCGGTTTCCTCATGACGACAGATAGTTACTGGGGATCTGAGGTGCTGGAAGACGTGCACGAAGTGCTTGCCAACATCACGCTCGGCTTGGTTGCATTCCACGTTCTCGGCGTCGTGGTCGCAAGCTTCGAACACGGCGAAAATCTAGTGAAGGCAATGATCACGGGCCGTAAGCGGGCCTGACGGCCTGCTGCGGCGTGTCCCAGCCGTTGGAGCGGGTTCGTCCGCCAGGCCGCGCCTGCGATCAAGCGGCATGGCAGCAATACCGATGTTGTGCTTGTCCGAACGGCGGTGCCATGTCTAATGGCCGCGCTTCGACACGGCCGCGACGCTTTCAGCGCTTCGCGGCCGCCGCCACCGCCATAGGTCCGTGATCGCCGATGATCGCCTTTTCGATATTCCTCATCGGCTACACGCTGTCGCAATTCTATCGCTCATTCCTGGCGGTGATCGCGCCGGAGCTAGCCGCAGATCTCAATCTGGACGCAACCGATCTCGGCAATTGCCTGGCGGCATGGTTCGGCACGTTCGCAATGGCGCAGTTCGCAGTCGGCGCGGCGCTCGATCGCTTCGGGCCGCGCCGCACTTTGCCGGTTTTGATGATGGTCGGTGTTGTCGGCGCGCTTGCATTCGCCAAGGCGCACAACAGCACGGACGCCATCGTCGCCATGGGACTGATCGGCATCGGCTGTTCGCCGGCATTGATGGGGCCGATGTTCGTCTTCGCACGTTCTTACGCGCCCGAGAGGTTCGCCATGCTGGCCTCTTTGATGATCGGCTTTGGCACGTTCGGCAATCTCATGGGCGGTACGCCGCTGGCCTTGGCAAGCGAGGCGTACGGCTGGCGCGCCGTATTCTACGGATTGGCTGGCGTCACGCTTTGCGCTGCGGCCTTGATAGCGCTGCTCGTCAAAGATCCGCCGCGCGTGGTGGCGCCTTTGGAATCGCACGCAAACGGAAAAGGCGCATTGCTGGAAATTCTGTCGATCCGCGCCCTCTGGCCGGTCTGGCCGCTTATGGCCCTTGGCTACGGGGTGTTGATTGCCGAGCGCGGTATCTGGGTCGGTCCTTATCTTGCGGACGTTCACGGTCTCGATGCGGTGGGGCGCGGACACACGGTTCTCATCATGGCAATGGCCATTGCCGTCGGAGCGCTGTCGTATGGCCCCATCGATCGCATTGTGCGCACGCATCGCGGTATCACGCTGTGGAGTAGCGTCGTGGCTGCCATCGCGCTGCTGGCCTTGTCGCTGTATATCAAGCCATCCCTCGTGATGGCGACCGTGCTGCTCTCCGTGTTCGGCTTTGCGGCGATGAACTACGGTGTCATCGTCTCGCATATCCGCGATTTTCTGCCGGAGCATGTTGTTGGCCGGGGATTGTCGTTTGCCAATTTCCTGTGCATGGGCGGCGCGGGCGTGCTGCAGGCTTTCTCGGGCTATTACGTCCGTCATCTGCAACAGGGTGGTCTTGCCGCCGAAGAGATCTACAGCGCATTGCATTTCGCGCTGTTCCTGGTGCTTGCGCTACCGACGGCCGTTTACGCCTTGTCGTCCGATAAAACGCCGCGCTGATTGCGCCACCGATCTGCGTTTCACTCTTTCCCATGCTATCGACACGAGCATTTGTCGGTCGAAGTTTCGCCGTTTATCCAACGACTTATTGCGTTGGGCGATGACGAAAAAGCAGCCTGACGGCTGCCTGCATTGGGGTGAGTGATGTCTTGCACATTTCAAAACCGACTGACGTATGCATTCGTTCTTTTGATGCTCGCGTCGCTGCCGGCGCATGCCACGGAAGAGCAGGTGCGGCCGAAAAAGAAATCACATTATCAGACATCGAGCTGGCAGCCGGAGGTGGCGGTTTCAATGCCGCCCGCAATCTGGACCGGCGTCTACGCCGGGCTGTCCGGCGGCTATGCCTGGGGTGCCTCCGAGCAAATGTATGATCGGGCCGGAGATCATGGGCTCGCATCGACGAGCCCTGCCGGCGCGCTGGCGGCATTATCGGTTGGTTACAACCATCAGTTCGATGGCGGGCTGGTTCTTGGTATCGAAGGCGATATCGGATTGATCGACGCCAGCGACGATGATCGTATCGTCTATGA
>JBOFCQ010000283.1:0-8820 GCA_051646145.1 Hyphomicrobium sp. | reverse complement strand
ATGGGTGGTGCCGAAAACCGATCGCATGCAGGTGACGACGGGTGCGCTTTCGACGCGCTACATCATCCATGAATCGTCCAAGCAGCGCCGCGATGGCCGCGAATATATGCGCCAGAAGCCTTACGCGCGCATCGTCGCCCGGCTTGCCGCGGTTCCATCCAACTATGCCGACGTCATCCCGCCCTTCAATCCGTTCAAACTCTACGCCAACAATCAACCGGTGACGTCGAACAGCGACGCTGATGAGAATTCCGGCAGCGGCATCTCGCGGTCCGATGTGTCGATCAAGGTTGTCGAACTGCTTGGCGGCATTCTTCCGGGCGAAGACGGGCAGGAACTGGACGCGCAGGAAGCGCAGGAACTCGTGGAAAAATCGGGGGAAATGGCGCCGCTTCCGACAGACGTCGATGGCGGCGCGCCTCTCGATGGCGTTGCGGCATCGCCTTCGAATGCGAGCATTTCGGAGACGGGCATTGCAGGCGCCGTCGATACCGCAACGAGTGGTTTTTCGGCGCAACCCAACACAACCATCATCACCAAAGTCGCCGACGAACTCGAAGCCATCGACGATGATCTGGAAGGCGGCGAAGTAAGCGTCGTCAGCGTCGGTCGCGCCGATACGCTGGCGCGCATCCTCACCTCATCGGGCGCCGATCCATGGCAAGCGCGCGCGATGATCGAGGCGGCTCACAGCATATTCCCGGAATCGGCGCTCGTGCCTGGGCAGGAAGTGCGCATCACGCTCGTGCCGTCGCTCACCGACCCGGCCAAGAAAGAACCGGCGCGCTTCTCGGTGTTCTCGGATGGCCACGATCATCTCGTGACGGTCGCGCGCAGCGCGGCCGGCGAATTCGTGGCGAGCGCGCAGCCGTCGATCGATCGCGAGATCGGCAAACGCGGTGTGCTGGATGGTGAAAACACTCAGAATTCCAGCCTTTATGCGAGTCTTTATCACGCGGCGCTGGTGCAGAGCATCGAGCCGGACGAGATCACGCGCGTTCTGCGCATTCACGCCTTCGACACCGATTTCCGCCGTCGCGTGCGCCCCGGCGACACGATTGAAATGTTCTTCGACATGAAGGACGAGCAGACGACGGATGGTCCGCCCGGCGAGCTGCTGTACACCGCCATGAGCGCCGGCGGCACGACGCTGCGCTTCTATCGCTATCGCACCGCCGATGGCGTCGTCGACTACTACGATCAGGAAGGCAACAACTCGAAGAAGTTCCTTCTTCGCAAGCCGGTGCGCGGCGACGACGTGCGTTTGACGTCCGGTTATGGCGTGCGCTTCCACCCTCTGCTGAACACGCGCAAGATGCACACCGGCGTCGATTGGGCCTGCTCGCCCGGCACGCCCATTCTTGCCTCCGGCAACGGCGTCATCGAGGAATCCGGCCACAAAGGCTACTACGGCAACTACGTCCGCATCCGCCACGCCAACGGCTATCACACGGCCTACGCGCACATGACGCGCATCGCCGCCGGCGTTTCGCCCGGCGTTAAAGTGCGGCAAGGCCAGGTCATCGGTTTCGTCGGCTCAACCGGTCTCTCGTCGGGACCGCACTTGCATTTCGAAGTGCTCGTCAACAGCCGCTTCGTCGACCCGATGTCGATCCAGGTGCCCCGCGAGCGCAAACTCGAAGGCAAGGACCTCGGCGAATTCCAGAAGGAACGCGCGCGGATCGAAGAGCTGATGCGGCGCGCGCCGGTGATGACCGCCAGCAAATAGAAAGGGCCAGGCCGCAATTGCGCGCCTAGCCCTATTCTTCTGTCGTAATATGCGCCGACGACGCCCTTATGCAGCGGCCTTGACTGGCCAGCCGTTGATCGTCAATTCCCCATCGCGCACCGAAACACGCACCGCGTCGCCTTCCTTGACGCCGCCCGACAGGATCTGCTCGGCGAGCGGGTCCTGAATGTGGCGCTGGATGACGCGCTTCAGGGGACGCGCACCATAGGCCGGATCGTACCCGCGGTTCGCAATCCAGCTCCGCGCGGTATCGTCGAGTTCGATGGTGATCTTGCGATCGACAAGCAGCTTGCGCAGCCGGCCCATCTGCACGTCGACGATCTCCGCCATCTGATTGCGCTGCAGACGATGGAACAGAATGATCTCGTCGAGACGATTGAGGAATTCCGGCCTGAAACGGCGGCGAACCTCTTCCAGCACGTCCTCGCGCACGAGATCGGTATCCTCGCCCTCCTTCTGCGCAACGAGATAATCAGAGCCGATGTTCGACGTCAGCACGATGATGGTGTTCTTGAAATCGACCGTGCGGCCCTGCCCATCGGTCAAGCGCCCATCGTCGAGCACCTGCAGCAGCACGTTGAAGACGTCGGAATGCGCCTTTTCGATCTCATCGAACAGAATGACCTGATAGGGCCGGCGACGCACGGCTTCGGTCAGCGCGCCACCTTCCTCGTAGCCAACGTAGCCGGGGGGCGCACCGATCAGACGGGCGACGGAGTGCTTCTCCATGTACTCCGACATGTCGACGCGCAGCAGCGCCGTGTCGTCGTCGAAGAGGAAGCCGGCGAGCGCTTTCGTCAATTCGGTTTTACCAACGCCGGTCGGGCCGAGGAACATGAACGAGCCGATCGGCCGGTTCGGGTCCTGCAGCCCGGCACGCGCGCGGCGCACGGCTGTTGAAACCGAAATGACGGCTTCCTTCTGACCGATGACACGCTTGCCGAGCGCCTCTTCCATCTTCAGCAGCTTGTCGCGTTCGCCTTCCAGCATTTTGTCGACAGGCACGCCCGTCCAGCGCGACACGACGGCCGCAATCTGATCCGGCGTGACGGCTTCTTCAACCATCGCGCCCTTGCCGTCGCCCTGTTCGAGCGACGCCAGCTTGCGTTCGATGTCGGGAATGACGCCATAGGTGATCTCGCCCGCGCGCCCCAGATTGCCCTTGCGCTGCGCCTGCTCGAGTTCGATGCGCGCCGCATCCAGCTCTTCCTTCAGCTTCTGGGCATTGCCGAGTTTCTTCTTCTCGCTCTCCCAGCGCTGCGTCAGGGCCTTCGACGATTCCTCGAGATCCGCGATGGATTTTTCGAGATTCGCCAACCGGTCCTTGGAGGCCACATCGGTTTCCTTGCGCAACGCTTCGCGCTCGATCATGAGCTGCATCAGATCGCGGTCAATGGCGTCGAGTTCTTCGGGCTTGGAATCGACCTGCATGCGCAGCCGAGATGCCGCCTCATCGACAAGATCGATGGCCTTGTCGGGCAGGAAGCGATCCGAGATGTAGCGGTTCGAAAGCGTCGCCGCGGCCACGATGGCGCTATCTGTGATGCGCACGCCGTGATGCAGTTCGTACTTTTCCTTGAGGCCGCGCAAAATCGAGATGGTATCCTCGACCGTCGGTTCGCTGACGAAGATCGGCTGGAAACGCCGGGCCAGAGCCGCGTCTTTCTCGATGTGCTTGCGATATTCGTCGAGCGTTGTCGCACCGACGCAGTGCAGCTCACCGCGCGACAGGGCCGGCTTCAATAGATTGCTGGCATCCATCGCGCCTTCCGATTTTCCGGCGCCGACGATGGTGTGCAATTCGTCGATGAACAGGATGATGCGGCCTTCTTCCGACTGCACTTCCTGCAAAACGCTCTTCAAGCGCTCTTCGAATTCGCCGCGATATTTTGCGCCCGCGATGAGCGCGCCCATGTCAAGCGACAGAAGCTTCTTCTCTTTCAGGCTTTCGGGCACATCGCCCTTGACGATGCGCAGCGCCAGACCTTCCGCGATCGCCGTCTTGCCGACGCCCGGCTCGCCGATCAGAACCGGATTGTTTTTCGTGCGCCGCGACAGCACCTGAATGGTGCGCCGGATCTCTTCGTCACGGCCGATGACGGGATCCAGCTTGCCGCTCGCGGCGGCGTCCGTCAGGTCGCGCGCATAGCGCTTCAAGGCGTCATACGCCTGTTCGGCGGATGCGCTGTCGGCCGTGCGGCCCTTGCGAATGTCGTTGATGGCGGCATTGATCTTGTCGGGCGTGGCGCCGACGTCGCGCAGCGCTTTTCCGGCTTCCGTTCCGCTCTCGATGGCGATGGCCAGCAACAGCCGCTCCGCCGTGACGAAGCTGTCACCGGATTTGTCGGCGGCCTTTTCGGCTGCATCGAACACGCGGGCGGCTTCGCTCGAGACGTAGACTTGCCCGCCGCCGCCGGTCACTTTGGGGCGCTTGGCCAGCGCGCGTTCGACCGACGCGAGCGCCGCGCGGGCATCGCCGCCGGCGCGCGTGATCAGCCCGGCCGCCAATCCTTCGGGATCGTCGAGCAGCACCTTCAGCAGATGTTCCGGCGTGAAATGCTGATGATTTTCCCTGAGTGCCAGGGATTGACCGGATTGGACGAAGCCTTTCGCGCGGTCGGTGTAGCGGTCGAAATTCATATCGTAGTCCCTCCTCAGCGCGTCGGTCCGCCCAGTTGGCACGGAAGCGACGCCGTCATGTCAGGCAAAGATGCATCATAGTCGGCGCGTCGATTGCGGCCATGGCCGGCCCCGAAGGCACCGGCATTGACCGCACTCGGGATATAGGGGGCGCCCCAACACCAAAAAAGGGGGCGGCGGCGCGCGCCCGCGTCGAGACATGCTCCGGTTGCCGATGTCGCAGGGCAATCGTTGCAGCGCGCTCTTTACCGATGCGTCGCGGCTCGCGATCATGACCGGGATCAGATTCTGGACCGATCGGGGCACGATCGGATTGTTGTGACGCCCGCTCGCCTGCGTGCGGCCCGCCAAGGACCCAATGCATGAACATCACACATCTCTTCCGCTACCCCGTCAAAGGGCTGTCCGCGGAGCCTCTCACCAACGTTGCGGTGCGCGAGGGCGAAACCCTGCCGTTCGACCGTGCCTACGCCATTGAGAACGGGCCTGGCGCATTCGATCCCGCCGCGCCCCGCCACCTGCCGAAGGTTGCCTTCGTCATGTTGATGCGGCACGAAGCTCTCGCCGGGCTTGAGACGGCATTCGATACCAAAACGCGGGTGCTGACAATCCGGCAGGGGGGCCGCGTGGTGGCGAGCGGCAACCTTGACTGCGAGGCCGGCCGGGCCGGCATCGAAGCCTTCATCGCCGAACTCGTGGCCGGTGGTCTACGCGGCGCCCCGCGCGTCGTCGCCAGCCCGCCGCACAGCTTTTCGGATGTCGCCGCACGTTGCGTCCACATCGTCAACCAGCGCTCGGTGCAGGCTCTTGAAACGTCTCTGGGGCTGCCCATCGATCGCCGCCGCTTCCGCCCCAACATCGTCATCGACGGCGTGGACGCATGGAGCGAGCTCGATTGGGTTGGGCGCAACCTTGTCAGCGAGGGTGGCGCCCGGCTCGAAGTCTTCAAGCGCACGGAGCGCTGCGCGGCGACCAACGTCGACCCTGAGACCGGCATCCGCGATCTCAAAATTCCGTCCTACCTGTCGCGCACGCTCGGACACACCGACTTTGGCGTTTACGCGCGGGTCAAGTCCGGCGGCGCGCTGGCCATCGGCGACAGGCTAACGCTCGCTACGCCGTGATGCGCCTGTTGACGGGCTGCCGGTAAAAGCAAAAGCCGCGGAGACGATCCGCGGCTTTCTTTATGTCTTTGACGGCATGTCTGGCGCGGCGCGGCACAACGTGCGCCGGCTCAGTCCTGCTCTTCGGCCACGGGCTGGATGCGCGGCGCGGCTGCGGCCGCGGGATCTTCTTCGCGACGCGGACGGCGCACGGGACGGCGCAGAAACTCCGGCTGATCCTGCAACGGCTGTGCTGCCGATACGGCGGGAGCGCGCGGTTCGCCACCGGCTGGCTGCGTTGGGTAGCGACGCCGCGTCGGCGCACCGGCCGTCGGCGCGACAACGGCGGGCTGCAGATCGCCGGCGCCTTCAGCAGCGATTGGCGGCAGAGCCGGCATCGGCTGGGGCGGCGAACGATCGTCACGGAAACCGCGCGGATCGCCATTGGGATCGCGCGGCAGACCCGGCTGACGGTCGGGCCGATCCATCCGTTCTGAGCGTTCTGGGCGGTCTTGGCGCTCGGGGCGGTCTTGCCGCTCCGGCCGGAAGTCACCGCGATCCTGCCGCTCTGCGCGCTCAGGACGATCCTGACGGTCTTGACGTTCTTGACGTTCTGGGCGCTCGTTTCGATCCGGCCGATCGTTGCGCTCGAAACGATCCTGGCGATCGTTGCGATCGAAGCGGTTCTCGCCGCGGTCCTGCCGGGGCTGGTTGTGCTGCTGGTGCTGGCGATGATCGCCGCGGTTTTGATCGCGCCGCTGCTGCGGGTTGAACGACCGGCCCTCGAAACGATTGCCCTGCTGGTCGTTACCGTAAGAGCGCGGCTGCTGCTGCTGAGGCGGCAGCGGCGGCTGGTCGCCGCCCATATCGTCGCCCTCGTCGTCACCGTAATCGTCGGCGTCATCCATGCCGCCATGCAGCCGTGCGACCGGACCGCCATAAGCCGCCGGATCGCCACCCTGACCAACCTGCTGATCGCGGAAACTCATGATGATGCGGTTATAGTGCTCGGCGTGCTGCATATAATTTTCCGCAAGCACGGGATCGCCGGACGAATGCGCATCGCGCGCAAGGGTCATGTATTTCTCGGCGATGTGCGACGGAGTTCCGCGAATTTTCACATCCGGACCGGCGCTTTCAAAGCTGCGCGTCAATGGGTTCTGCGACTTGCGATTGCGCCCGCGGCCGCGGCGGTTCTGCTGACCTTGCCTCATTGGCTCCCGTTCTTGGCTGTTTTCATTTCAGTTACGTGTCCGTTTCGTCGTTGCCCGCCAACGCATGTTGCCGAGCGCCGTCGTGTGATGTTTCGCGTGCCGGCCTCGGTGGCCTTCATCCGTAGTGGTCGCCGCCTCATCTGCGCTGCCCTTGCCGCGCGATCCCGACATCGTTTCAGTCAACTCGCAAATTCTGCCTTAGTCGGCCTACCGATCGTTTGCGCCTGCGATACCCGCGACGCGCACGCCGTCAACTCACGCGCTCGGACGATCCGCCCGCCAATTCATGGCCCTGACAACATCAAGGCGTCACGCCACCCGTTATGACTTCGGGCATGTCGACCCATGAGCCGTCGGCGCGCGGCACAATCACTAATGCGCGACTGCCGCTGCCACAGACACGCTACACATCACGATGCGCCCCATCACGATGGGCGGGACCGCCCGCCTGGCTCTGCCACGTAGAACCCCAGCTCAATTCAAGGCCCAGCGCCCCAATTCGGCAGCATGCCCACATCGGCAAAACCATGGCCTCGCAGCGCAGCCTCAGCGAACGATCGCCTCATGCCGCGACGACGAAACGTGCACGCCGGTGTGAACGTTCGCTGTGGTGTTCAACTTCAGGCGCGCCAAACTGCGCTGCTGATCCCCTGTCGTAGTGACTGCACCCTGCAGTCGTTAGACTGGCCTATTCTGGAATACGGCGCGCGTCGCCCAAGCCAAAATGCCAGACGTTCTATTCCGTAGGTTCTTCGTGCCGGGCTGCCGATCGAGCGGCGCCTCCGCACTTTTGCGATGTACACTCGTTTGGATCTTGTCGCGCCAGAGACCTTAACGGCCCCGCTCTCGTTCGAACGGCTGACGGATGACCAGACCCGGTCAAAATCGCTGAACGTATTCATAGCCTGAAAAGATGGCTGTTCCAATACATTTCGCCGGTTGGGTTACGAATGTATCTCAATCGCCACACAGCGAACATGTCCTCCGAGATCCGAAAAAGTATCCACTGTTCCCATGCGCTCTACCCCCAGAGCCTTGGCAAAAATAGCGACGACATCATGATGCTGGCCGCTGCCGACCTCGAGGCAAATCCACAAAGGCGGCGGCAATCGGCTGATTTCAATGGCAATTTCACGGTAAACATTTAATCCGTCCGGTCCGCCGTCAAGCGCGACGCTCGGATCGAAGCCGCGCACGTCAATCGCCAGCGCGGCAACGTCGCCGGTTGGGATGTAGGGCGGATTGGATACGACGACATCGAACCGGCCGGCGACGCCACTCAGGCCGCGCGTTTCAACGAGGTCTATGCGGTCGGCAACGCCGAGCCTCCGCGCGTTGTCGCGCGCCACATCGAGCGCCGGACGGCTGATGTCGGTCGCGACCACCGTTGCATTCGGCAGCTCAGCCAGAAGCGTCACGGCGATGGCGCCCGATCCGGTGCCGATATCGGCGATGCGCAACGGTTGATCCGCGAGCCGCAACGCCCTGACGCGCGCGAGCACGGCATCGATGAGCGTCTCCGTGTCCGGACGCGGATCGAGGACGTCGGGCGTCACGCGGAATGTACGGCCGTAAAAATTGCGCAGGCCGAGAATGCGCGATACCGGCTCGCCGCCCAGCCGGCGCGCCAACGCATCGTTCAGAGCGGACGCCCGAGCGCCGATCGGCTGCAGGTCCGCCAACATCAGCGCGGCGGCATCGAGGCCGAGAATGCCCTGCAGCAGATAGCGCGCATCGACGTCTGGCGTTTCAAATCCGCGCGCGCGCAGGATGTCGCGGATGCGGCGCTGCGTGTCGCCAATCGTCGAGGCGGCGAGGATCGGCCCATCCGACGGCGCGGCGGGCACATCGCCACTCATGCCGCGCTCAGCTCGGCGAGCTGGCTGGCCTGATGATCGGTGATCAACGCGGCGACAAGCTGATCCAAGCCCGGCCCGGCGAGCACTTCATCCAAGTTGTAGAGCGTTAGGTTGATGCGGTGATCCGTGACCCGCCCTTGCGGGAAATTGTAGGTGCGGATGCGCTGCGAACGATCGCCCGAACCGACCTGCGATTTGCGCGCCTGCGAGCGCTCGCTGTCGAGCTTTTCGCGCTGCAGATCGTAGACGCGCGC
>JBOFCQ010000282.1:0-4175 GCA_051646145.1 Hyphomicrobium sp. | reverse complement strand
GAGCTCTATACCGGCGAACCGCGCCACACGCCCTTGAAGACGCTTCATACCTTGCGCCAGCAGATCGCGCGCGATCCCTCGCGCAACCGCGCGCATACGGCGCTGGCCGATTTCATCGCGCCCAAGGAAACGGGTGTTGCCGACTACATCGGTGCATTCGCCGTGACCGCCGGCATCGGCGAGGAAGAGGCGATCGAAAAGCACATCAAGAAGACGGACGACTACACGCGCATCATCGCCAAGGCGCTCTGCGACCGGTTCGCGGAGGCCTTCGCGGAAGCGATGCACCACAAGGTCCGCAAGGAGCTGTGGGGCTATGCCAAGTCGGAAAATCTGTCGAACGACGATCTCATTCTCGAAAAATACCAGGGCATCCGTCCCGCGCCCGGCTATCCCGCGCAGCCCGATCACACCGAGAAGGCGACGCTCTGGCAGTTGATGGATGTTGAGGCCAAAGCCGGTATCACCTTGACCGAAAGCTATGCCATGTGGCCCGGCGCTTCGGTTTCCGGCCTCTATCTGGCGCATCCTGAAAGTCAGTATTTCGGCGTCGGCAAGGTCGAGCGCGATCAGGTCGAGGACTATGCCCGCCGCAAAGGGTGGACGGTCGAGGTTTGCGAGCGCTGGCTGGCGCCGGTGCTCAATTACGATCCCGCGGCCTTGCGCGCCAAGGTGGCTGCCGCATAATGGCGCGTGCGCGGGTCGACGTTTTCGGCGCGCGACTGGCCAAAGCTCGGAACGCAACTACGGTCTCAACTGTTGTCTCAAGGGGGGACGGCCGCGAACTTGGAATTGGCCTTGAGCTTGTCTTGAAATTTGTCCGGCGCATTTTTTGGGGGAACGCATGTTGAGCTATCTCATTTTGGTCGTGCTGCAATTCGCGGCCGCATTTCTTGGCGCGCCGAGCGTGCTCGCGATGGTGCCCGTCAGCGGCGACCTCAGACTGTTCGTGCATGCGGCGATCTATGCGGTGATCGTCTGGCTCGTCGGTCTGCTCGGATCGCTGGTGCTGAAGGATGTGCGCCAGCCTGGCACGTCGTCGCTGGCGCTCGCACTCATCCTGGCCCTTGCGGGTGCGGCGGTGATTGTCTTCGCGCCGCAAATCCTGTCTCTGATCCCGCTGAAGTTCCCGCCGCTCTATCTGCCGCTGGCCGGCGCCATCATCGGTTATCTGCTGCGCCGCTAGCGTTCGGCGGCGTTCGCACGTCAGCGCACGATACAAAAAATCAGCCGGTCGAAGCGTCATGCTGCGACCGGCTGAAAAGTGTCGAGATCGACCGTGTTGAAACTATCTCGCGGCTGAACTCCGTCGTGATCCCGCCTTGTTGTCTGGCTCCGTCTGGGGCTGCGGCGATGAGTTCACCGACGATGCCCCTGGAGCGATTTGGACTGTCTGGCAGTGGCGCTGACGGCAACGTCAGCATCCGGCCCCGACGCCCAAAGCATGCGTACTAGACCATTCCCAACGCAATGGCGGCGATAAAGCCGAACGACAAGCACGCGGCCAGTACATTCAGTCTCATCTTGAGTTCCATGATGGATCTCCGATTGGCGTCGTGACTTTGGACAAGAGGCCTGCAGAGCATGAGCGGGTTCGCCGACCTCGCGCGGAAATTAGGATCGAGAATGGCTCTCTGCCAAGCGCAAAAGTTTTTGCGCTGCGACAGTTCAAGTATGCGCTTATGCAACTGAGCCATGCGGCACTTTCGGGTCACATGGCTGTTGCGGCGAGGCCGGTTGAGATAGTTTGACCGCGCGGCGCGCTCAGACCTTCGTCCGCAATACAAAAATGGCCTCGGGAGAAATGCCCAAGCGGGCGCATCGCCGTCAGCATAAGTTTTGCCGCCACATCAGGTCGCCATGTGCGGCGCACAACACAAAAATGTGCGGCGGGTCAGACGAGCGCTCGCCCGCCGCGTCTTTTGCCGCCAAATGCCCGCCTGTCACGTCCACGGCACGTCAACGTCCATAGAGGAGCCTCGCCGCGATGAGCACTTTCAAAGCCCTTGCCCTGACCAGAACAGATGCCGGGCTCGCGCTCTCGGAGCAGATGCTGGACGACAGCGTGCTGATGGCAGGTGACGTCGATGTGCATGTCACGCACTCGACGGTGAATTACAAAGACGGCCTCGTCATCGGCGGCCGCATTCCATCGTCGAAGAGCCAGCCCTTCATTCCCGGCATCGATTTCGCGGGCACCGTCACGGCCTCGCGTTCACCGCTCTTCAAGGTTGGCGACGACGTTATTCTGAACGGCTACGGCGTCGGCGAGCGCCATCATGGCGGCTATGCCGAGCATGCGCGCGTGGCGGCGGAATGGCTGGTCAAGAAACCCGACCGTTTCACGCGGGCCGAGACGATGGCGATCGGTACTGCCGGCTATACCGCCATGCTGTGCGTATTGGCGCTCGAGGATCACGGCGTTCTGCCATCGAGCGGCCCTGTCGTCGTCACGGGTGCGGCCGGCGGTGTCGGCTCCATCGCCGTCGCCGTGCTGGCCAAGCTTGGCTATCACGTCATCGCCTCGACAGGCCGCAGTGAAGAGCATCCCTATTTGGCGTCTCTCGGCGCCAACGAGTTCATTGACCGAAGCGAGCTCTCAGGCGCAGCGCGCGCCTTCGACAAGGAACGCTGGGCGGGCGCCGTCGATGTCGCCGGCAGCACGACGCTCGCCAATCTCCTGGCTTCGACGAAGTATGGCGGGTGCGTCGCTGCGACGGGCCTTGCGCAGGGCACAGACTTGCCGGGCAACGTGCTGCCCTTCATCGTGCGCGGTGTGACTCTGGCGGGCGTCGATAGCGTCATGGCGCCGATGGCGAAGCGCCAGCGCGCATGGCAGCGCTTAGCGACCGATCTCGACACGGCGAAGCTCGCGGCCGTCACCACGACGCAGCCGCTCTCGGCCGTGCCGCAGCTCGCCAAGGATATTCTGCTTGGCAAGGTGCGCGGGCGCGTCGTGATCGAAATTCGCTGACGGTGGAGCGCCGCCGTTAGGGCTGGCGCAAGCGTTTGCGCAGCAGCACCTCGGCGCCATCCGCCGCGATCAGTCCGTCGAAGAGCGCGGCGCGCGCAAAGCCATTGCGTTCGTAGAGGCGGATCGCCGCGTCGTTGAAATCGGAGGCCGCGACCCAAAGGTTCTGGTCGTTGCGCCGGCGCGCGTCGCTGTCGATCCATGCCAGCAGCCGCGTACCAATGCCGGCATGGGCGTGCTCGGGCAGCACGACGAGAAACTGGATGTAGGCGCCGCGCAGCCAGTTCAAGCGCAGAACGAGGCCGCCGGCGATGGTGCCGTCGGCGAGAGAGACGAGGTAGCGCGGCGCGCCGGGTTCAACGGCTGCCAGATAACGGGCGAGGTGGTCGCTCGTGAATTTGAGCCGCGCCCAGGGATCGATCGCCGCCACACGCTGCGCCAGCACGGCCGCCGACGCGCTGTCCATCGGGTGCAGCCGGATCACCGGGGACGCGGCAACGCCTGTGTCGGCGGGCAGCGCTATGACGCCGTCATCGCCCGCGTCACTTGTCATGGCTGTCATGGCGGCGAACCGTCTGTCGGGCGCGCGCTTTCGATGCCTTCTTCGGCGGCTTGTCGAGCGCCGCGACGACGGTGGCGCGGGCTGCTCCCTGCCGCGAAGTCCCGCGCACATTTCGGCGGGCCGCGGATTTCGACGTCTCCGATTTCGCGTTAGCCAACGCGGCGTGCGTGGTCCGCTGCAAGCGCCGGACGCCGGAGAGAATGTCATAGCGATCGGTGTCGCCGGGTCGGAGATTGTAGCAGCTCTGCACGGTCTCCGGCGTTCCCGCCGCCAGCAATTCCGACACGGTGACGAACTGATAGCCCTCCGCCTTCAATTGCGGAATGGCGAGCGCTAGGCCTTGCAACGTATTCCAGCCGCGGCCGTTGGCATGGCCAATGATGATCGAGCCGGGGCGCGTGCTGCGCGTGATCTGGCGGGCGATGCCAGCGGCCGACACATGCGGATCCGGGTCGCCGGTCGAGACATCCCATTGGATGGCGGCGAAGCCCGCGTTGTTGACGGCATCGAGCGCTTGCGCATTGCAGGCGCCGAACGGAAAACGGTACAGCGCCAGCCGCGCGGGCTTCGATTGCTGTACTGCATCCGGCAGGCAGCGGCGTTCGACAAGCGCGCTACGCAGGCGCTGATAGGTGCGTTGCG
>JBOFCQ010000270.1:0-2576 GCA_051646145.1 Hyphomicrobium sp. | reverse complement strand
CGCCATTGATGCCGAGTTGGTTGGCGGCAGCCTTCGACAGGTCGATGATGCGTCCTTTGATGAAGGGGCCGCGATCGTTGATGCGGACGACGACGCTGTTGCCGGTGCGCGCGTTGGTGACGCGCACGCGCGTGCCGAACGGCAACGTCTTGTGAGCTGCGGTCATCGACCACTGATTGTAGCGTTCGCCGTTCGCCGTCTTGCGGCCGTGGAACTTGCCGCCATACCACGACGCCATGCCCGACTGCCCACCGCCGATCGAGCGAACGCTCTTCGTTGCTTTCTGTGCGCGGTGGCGGCGATCGGCGTGAGCGGCTTTTCCGTGATGGCGATTGGCATGCATGCGCGCCGGCGCTGCTTTGAACTTGGTAGCGGACGCGCGCTCGGCATGGCTTGCGCACTGCGCCGGACGGCACGTGTGCGCTGTTGCGGCAAACGTGTCCGTGGCCGATGCGGTGCCGATGACAAAGATCGGCGCAAGCGCCAAGAAAAACTTCGCAAGTTTACGCATGGGTACATCCTTTGCCTTGAGGGTCGATTGCCGTTCGCGGCAACAACCGTGAGATGGATTTTGCACGATCGACGGAAAGTCCCGCCGGCGCGGACCGCTTTTGGAACCGCAACGGCGCAACGTCGATAACGCGGTCAGCGGCATTGCGTTCGATGGGGGCGCCGATGGCCGTCGTCGTGCGGCGTCACTGACACGCAATGTCCGTGTGTCGTCAAGCAATCACACGTTTATGCTCATCTCCCGTCGCAACTTGGGCACTGAAAACGCGTTAGAAACTGTGCTTTAATGGGCGCCGCCGCGATTCTAGGCCGCACACCCCGCCTGTACAGCTAAGGCCAGTCGTGCCGCCGAACCCACACGTGAGACCGCCACCGAGGCTCTGATGAACACGCCGACACGCGACGCGAATGCAGTGGCACCGAGCGAGGCCGCTCGCCCGACATTCACGGAGGCCCTGCGTGTGTGGGCCGGCATCGGTGTCACATCGTTCGGCGGTCCGGCCGGTCAGATCGCACTCATGCACAAGCGCCTGGTTGACGATTTGAAATGGCTCGATGAGCGCACATTTCTGCTGGCGCTGAATTTCTGCACGTTGCTGCCGGGGCCTGAAGCAATGCAACTCGCAACGTATGCGGGTTGGAGGATGCACGGCATCAAGGGCGGCTTGGCAGCCGGTCTGCTGTTCGTGCTGCCGGGCGCCTTTCTCATCGCTCTTCTGGCCTGGGGCTATGCCGTCTTCGGCTCCGTGCCGTTGGCGGCCAGCATCTTCCTCGGCATCAAGGCCGCAGTCTTGGCAATCGTTGTCGAGGCTCTGCTGCGCATATCGAAGCGCGCGCTGAAGGCGGGCGAGGATTGGGTGATCGCAGCGTTGGCGTTCATCGCCATCTTCTTTTTCAAAGTGCCGTTCCCCATCATCATTTTCGCCGCCGGCCTATTCGGTTTCTGGCGCGGGCGGCGCGATGGCGCGCTCGCGGTGGCTGATGCAGCGCCGCCGCGCACAGCGCCCGTCAAAATTACGGAAACGCTGCGCACCGTCGCGCTCTGGCTTGCGATCTGGCTGGTGCCGCTTGGCGTGGTTGCGCTGATCTTTGGTGGCGATCACGTCTTCACGCAGCTCTCAGTGTTTTTCTCAAAGCTGGCCGTGGTGACGTTTGGCGGCGCATATGCCGTTCTCGCCTATATGGCGCAGGATGTCGTTGAAACATACGGCTGGCTGAAACCGGGCGAGATGCTCGATGGCCTGGGGCTTGCCGAGACGACACCCGGCCCGCTCATTCTGGTGACGGAGTTCGTCGGGTTTCTGGCAAGCTATCGGGCGTCGGGAACGGCGTCGCTCGCAAGCGGTCTGTTCGGCGCGCTCGTGACGCTTTGGGCGACGTTTGCACCGTGTTTTCTTTGGATTTTTGCAGGCGCGCCCTACGTCGAGCGGATCGCGCACATGCCGCGATTGAAATCCGCACTGGCCGCGATCACGGCCGCGGTCGTTGGCGTCATTCTCAATCTGTCGGTGTGGTTTGCGCTGCATGTCTCCTTCCGGCAGGTGAATGACGTGGTGATTGGCCCCATGACGTTTTCACTGCCGAACGTCGCGACGCTTGATCCCGTGGTCGCGGGCCTTGCTGTCCTTGCCGCCATCCTGGTCTTCAGGTTCCACGTCGGCATCATGACCGTGCTCGCCGTTTGCGGCGCGCTGTCATTCGCAATCGGACACGCGATGTAAGATCTAGAACCAGCCCTTGCGGCGGAAGTAGACGTAAGGAACGATCGCCGCGACCACCATCGCCACCAAGGCCATGGGGTATCCCCATTCCCACTTGGTTTCCGGCATGTGGACGAAATTCATGCCGTAGATCGACGCGACGAGCGTCGGCGGCATCAGCATCACGGCCATCACCGAGAACAATTTGATGATCTGGTTCTGCTCGGTTGAAATCATGCCGAGCGTTGCGTCGAGAAGGAACGTGATGCGGTTCGCGACCGCCTTGAGGCTGTCGCTCAAGGCGCCGAGATCGCGTGACGCGACATCGATGCGGCCGAGCAATCGCGCATCTTCCTTGCGTTCGCG
>JBOFCQ010000259.1:0-8931 GCA_051646145.1 Hyphomicrobium sp. | reverse complement strand
AAGCCCGCCATCAGAACGGACACGGCCGTCATCGCCGCCAGCGCACACCCGCGCCAGCCAACACTTGGCACACCTGAAACCAGCTCGAACCTGCGCATCGTCACCATCATGCTCCGCCACCGGGGCCGCCCCGGCGCCCGATCAAACCCTTGGAGGGATTATAGGCGTAAACGGCCGCTGTCAGGAAAAAGATCATGCATGCCACGACGACCAGCAGCGAGACGACATCGACCTGCCCGTAAAAGGCGAAGCGAATGAGTTCGACAGCGTAGCTGAACGGATTGAAGCGGCAGATTTCATAAAGGAGCGGGCTCGATTCCCGGATGCGCCACAGAGGGTAGAGCGCGCTTGAGGCAAAGAACATCGGGAAAATGACGAAGTTCATCACGCCCGCGAAATTCTCGAGCTGGCGAATGACCGACGACATGAACAGCGACAGCGATCCGAGCATCAGCCCGGCAATGATGAGCGCCGGCAATACGGTGATGTATCCGGCGATCGGCTGGAGAAACGATGGGATCGAGAACATCGATATGACGCTCGGCTCCCCCATCGTGCCGACGAGCGGCTGCAGCCATGTCGGCGCGTCATACATCGTGTAGAGCCGGGCCTCGGTCAGCGGCGGCGGCTGAATTTCCCAGAAGTAGGCAACGAGCAGGAACGCGTAGACCTGCAACAAAGCCACCGCCACGCCGCCGACGAGCTTCGAGGACAGCAGGAAGGTGCGCGGGAAGGGGCTGACGAGCAGCGTGCGCATGGCGCCGGTTTCGCGATCGTAGACCATCGACAGCGACGACTGCATAGCGTTGAACAGCAGGATCATGCCGATCAGGCCGGGGGTTACGAATTCTTCGTAGAGGACGTAGGATTCATAGGGCGGGATGATCGAGACGCCGAGCGTCTGGCGAAAGCCGGCCGCGAAGATGAAGAGCCAAATCAGCGGACGCACGAGCGCCGACAGGAACCGTTCGCGCTGATGCAGGTAACGCAGGATTTCGCGCCAGACGATGCCATTGAAGCAGGCAAGATAGCCGCTGAGCCCGAAGGGGCGCACGTCGCTGCCGCTGGTCGTTGCCATATTGGTCGCGGACGGCGACAAGATTTCTGCCGTCGACATCACGCTGCCTCCTCAAGCTCGGGATTGGTGCCGGTGATGGCGCGGAAAGCGGCGCTGATCGTCTCGGTCTTGGTGGAGGCACGAAACTCAGGCGCGGTGCCGGTGAAGAGAACGCGGCCCTTGTGCAGCACGATGATGGTGTCGGTGTCGGACACTTCATCCATGAGATGGGTCGCCCACAGCACGCCGAGCCGATGGCGCGTCACCAACTCGCGCACGATTTTGACCACGCTCTCGCGCGATCCGATATCGAGGCCGACCGTCGGCTCATCGAGCAGAAGCAGATCGGGGCGATGCATCATCGAGCGGGCAATCTCGACGCGGCGCGCCTGACCACCCGAGAGTGCGCGGATCTTTTCCTTGGCGCGATCGGCAAGCCCGACGATTTCAAGCGCTTCCATGGCCCGCTCACCGGCCAGCGCCGACGACATGCCATGCAGAGCCGCATGATATTTGAGGTTCTGCAGAAGGGTCAGATCGCTGTCGAGCGTCCGGCTCTGGAAGACGACGCCAAGCCGCTGCAGCGCCGCTGTCGGGCGACGGCGCACGTCGTGTCCGCGAATGCGGATCGATCCGGTCACATTATCGTAGAGCCGCGTGATGAGCGAAAAGAGCGTCGACTTGCCGGCGCCGTTGAGCCCGAGCAGCACGACGAACGCGCCTTGCGGCACCGCCAGCGACACATCGTGCAGCACCTGCTTCTCACCGAAAGAATGACTGACGCTATCGACGATGAGCGCCGGTACAGCGCCGTCGTGGTGCGCATCCGCGCGGGCGTCATGGGCCGTTTTTGCAGGTGTGGCTGTCATGCGCCCTCAAGTGGTTTGTGCCGACGGCGGGTTTCATGCGAGACCCGCCGGCACGCTTCGTTCGGCCAATACGGCGCGGCGATCCGGGATCAATGGTCGGCGACCACGACGCCCCAAGGATAGCGACCCGTCTTGACGGATTTCACGGCCTTCAGGTTCTCGACATCGATTAGCGTGACATCGTTCGATGCGCCATTCGTCGTCAGCAGCATTTTGTCGTCGGGCGTTAGATACATCTGCCAAACGCGCTGGCCAACCAGAATATACTTCTCAACCTTGAGCGTCGCGACGTCGACCACGGCCACCCGGTTCGCCGGGCCGAGCGCGACGAAGGCCTTCTTGCCATCCTTGGTCAGGCGGACGCCCACCGGCTGGATGGCTTCCTTGGCGATGCCCTGGATCTCGAACGTCACCTTGCCGATGACCTTGCGGTCGGCCGGATTGAGGATCGTGACCGTGCCGCCGATCTCGGAGGAGACCCAGAGCTGCGTACCGTCCGTGTTGAACACGGCGACGCGGGGGCGGTTATCGACCAGGACGTTGTCGAAGGTCTTTAAGGTTTCGGTGTCGATGAAGTGGGCCATGTTCGTCGTTTCCGACGTGTTAACCAGGATCTTGCCATCCGGGCTGATGCCCATGCCTTCGGGTTCGACGCCGACGGGGATGTCAGAGACGATGTTGCCGCTTTCGATATCGACGACGGTGACGAGGTTGTCATCTTCGTTGGCGACGTAAAGCCGCTTGCCATTGGGATGCATGACCAAAAGCTCGGGGTCGGGACCTGACGGCAGCGTCTTCACGAATTCAAATGTCTTGGCGTCGTAGACCTGGATGATGTTGTCATCGCTCGTGCACACGATGATCCACTTGTTGTCTTTCGACAGAATGATGCCGCGCGGGCGCTGGCCAACCTTGAACGTCTTGACGACTTCCTGCTTCTCGGTGTCGACGACGGTGATCGAGTTGTCTTTTTCGTTGGTGATGTAGGCCATGTAGGCCAGGGCCGGAACGCCGCTCGTCAAGAGCAGCGTTGAACCAGCGACGGCGCCAAGTGCACATTTCACAGCATTCATCTGACGTACTCTCCCAATGGTGTTGTCGGCGGCGGCGGTCGCGTGGCGGACCTATTGCGCATACGCCTTGCACTTCGTTTCGGGTTTATCGAGACCGAGCGTGTCGAGCTCGCTGGTCTGATGCAGGAAGCCGACCTGCGGCGAGATGCTGACCAGCAGCTTCGGCGTCGTGACAATGATCGGCTGACGAAGCTGACCGTTCCACGTGCGGAACGTCGTCTTCACGCCCTTGAAGGCCGCGACTTCGAATTCGGGCGCATGGATGTAAGCGCTCAGAGCCTTTTGATCGGCTGTCTGTTTGCGCGTTGCAGCTTCGCCAATGACGCGCGTGGCGAGCCAGGCATCATAGTCGAGGGGGCGCATCAGACGCTTGGCAAGGCGTTTGAAGCGGTTCTGGAATTGCGTGCCGCCCCACAGTTCGAGGGCCGGATGCCAACTCGTTGCCGTCAGCCCGACGGTGCCGGCAACAGGCCGCGGTACCCAGGTACGGTACGGAATGTAATCGCCAAATAGCTGGCCCTCGTCGGCGACGACGACGATATCGTGATCCTTGGCGTTCTGCGTGAATTGCGGAATTTGCTGCTGGATCTGTTCAAAACCGCCATCGGCGCGGCGGCTGCCAACTTCATATTTGAACTCGCGCTCTTCGACGATCTTGCCGCCAAAGCGCTTGGCCGCCCGCTTGATGGCGTCGGCAAACAATTTGTCTTCCGCCGTCGGGCCTGAGATCAGGAACCAGTTGCGCCATTGCTTCCACGCAAAATACTGCCCGAGTGCGTCGGCGAGCATGGTGCGTGTGGGCGGCGTGTGCATGACGTTGGCGCGGCAATTCTCTTCGCGCAGCGTATCGTCGGCGGACCCGACATTGAAGATCAGCGCCGGTTTGCCCGTCATCGCGTCCGAGAGTTTCAGCAAGTCCTGCGGTTCAAAATCGGCGATGATGAAGCCCGTGCCTTCGCCGACCTTCGCGGTCGCGGTGGCGATCAGCTCGGCGACATCGGCGCCTTCGACAACATCGAGTTCGAACTTCTGATTGAGAAAGCGGCCGGTCGTGTTGTTATCGTCGATGGCGAGCTTGGCTCCCATGACGCCCTCGTCCTCAGCCGGAATATCCAAGAGCGACAGCGGCGGGTTTTTTTCCCGAAGCTGCTTCAGGTACAGAATTTTGAGCAGCAGCGTCGGCTTGTCGTTGGCGGAGGGCGCGGCGGCGGGCTTTGCCGGTTCAGCCGCGGTGGCGCCATCAGCGGCGGGTTGCGCGGCCGGCTTTTCGGTGGCGGCAGCGTCCGTCTCGGGTGCCGGTGATGCGGCGTCAGCGGCGGGCGCTGCCGTTTCGCCAGCGCTGGCGGCCGGGGTGTTCAGGGTTAAAAACAACCCTGCGGCGGCGAGCGGGGTGATGAAATTGAGTGTCAGCAGTGCTGTCGCCATCGGTCCCGCGCCTGGGGTTCGCCCTGCGCGGCCTGCTCGTGTCCGCATGAGTACTTCCGTCACCGATATGCGCTCCATTCCCTGGAATTTCAGGCTTTTTGACCACCGCTGAAACGGTGCCGGCGGTCCGCTGAAAATCTCTGAGTGTTACTGTGTAACTAGAAGGGTTCGGCGACCCGCAATGTCAAGACGGCCATCGGCGCCTCGCGTTTTTGTGACCAGCGCGTTGACGAAAATGCGAACGGCGGTCTTGCAAACCGGGGGGCACCCATAGCACGTAACCTGCACACGCCGGCCTCGCACGCGAAGGCGCGGAGCTGGTTGAAAGGCTTGAAGAATACAATGTGGAATTTGCGGCTTTGCGTAACGATGGCGATCTTCGGCCTTTGGGCCTTTTCGCCCGCGATGGCCGCCGTCAAAACGGCCGTCTTCCCCTTCGACATCCGTGATATCGAGCAGGAGAGCGAAGTCGTGCCGGTGCCCAAGGAGGCAGATCAGGCGCGGTTGAAGCTCATCGCAGACGAGTTGCGGTCGCTGCTCGCCAAGGACGCCCGCTATGAACTGGTGGATCTGACGCCGCAGGCCGCGGAGGTCGAGAAGGCGTCGCCCTTCAACAAGTGCGATGGCTGCGAAACGCCGATTGCCGCCGCCGCCGGCGCCGATATCGCGGTCACGGGCGTTGTCGAGAAATGGTCGGATGCCCTGATCAGCATTCAACTCTTCGTGCGCGACGTCAAAACCGGCGAACTGAAGCGCGCCATGTCGGCTGAATCGCGCGGCAATACCGACGAACTCTGGTTGCACGCGATCCGCTGGATCTGGCGCAATCGATTTACGCCCGAGGAACAGGCAAAACCATGATCACCAGAAGAACAGCAATCGCGCTTACCGGCGGCCTGATCGGGTCGGCGATGTTGACGCGCCTCGGGCTTGCCGAGGAGGCCGCGGCCTCGACGGTGCGCTTGACGTCCGTCAAATTCGGCTCGCTCAGCTGGTTGATCGAGACCATCCGTGCCGAAGGGCTCGACAAGAAGCATGGCCTCGATCTGCAGATCATCGAAGTTGCCAACAATCAGGCGGCGCCCGTGGCGCTTCTGGCCGGTGAATCGGATGTCATCGTCAGCGACTGGACGTGGGGCCTGCGCCAGCGCGCCAAGGGCAAGGATCTGAAGTTTTCGCCGTATTCATCGGCGCTCGGCAGCGTCATGGTGGCCAAGGACAGCGATATCAAATCGCTTGCCGATCTCGCCGGCAAGAAGATCGGCGTCGCCGGCACCAGCATCGACAAGAGCTGGATGTTGCTGCGCGCCTATTCGAAGAAAGTGATCGGCAAGGATATCGCGACCATCGCCGAGCCGGTCTACGGCGCGGCGCCTCTGGTGACGGAAGAATTCCGCAGCGGGCGCCTCGCGGCCTGCCTCAACTTCTGGACCTACGCCGCGCGGCTGCAAGGCGCGGGCTCGCGCCAGTTGCTCAGCATCGCCGACGTCATCAAGGCGCTCGACATCGATCCGCCGCCGCCGCTTGTCGGCTTCATCTGGTCGGAAGGGGCGGTGCGCGACAAGGGCATCGCGGTTGAGAAGCTGCTTGCGGCCGCTCACGATGCGAATGGCGTGCTTGCCAAATCGGACGCGGCGTGGGAACGCATTCGCGGCCTCGTCAAACCGAATTCCGACGAGGAATTCATTGCCATCCGCGATTATTTCCGCTCGGGCATCGTTGGCGGCTGGACTGCGCAGCACACCGCGTCAGCCGAAAAGCTGACACAGATGCTGATCGACCTCGGAGATACGGAACTCATTGGCGATGGCACCCGTTTCGATCCAAAGATCTTCCATGTCTCAGCCGGTTAATTTCGCCGGTCCAAGATCGCAGACGCTGGAGCGGCTCGGCTGGGCTGTGGGCTCGCTGCTCACGCTCGGCGCCATCTGGCATATCTCCGCGGGGCTGGCGCAGAACGAATACTTCCCGACGCCGGCTGCGGTATTTTCCGTCCTGAAGCGCGAGGCGCTGGAAGGCGCGCTCTTCTCGCACATCAGCGCCACGTTGATGCGCGTCGCGATGGCGTTCACCATCGCCATGTTCATCGGCGGCGCGATCGGTCTGCTGCTCGGACGCTTCAAGACGGCCGACCGCTTCTTCGATACGTGGCTGATCCTGGTCTTGAACCTGCCGGCGCTCGTCACCATCACGCTCAGCTATGTCTGGCTCGGCATGAATGGCACCGCCGCCGTCGTCGCCGTCGCCATCAACCAGATCCCGAACGTCGCCGTGACCATGCGCGAAGGTGCGCGCAGCCTGTCGCGCGATCTGGCTGAAATGGCGGACGTCTACAAGTTCAGCACGTGGAAGACGTTCCGGCATGTGACGCTGCCGCAATTGGCGCCGTTCTTTGCGGCCGCGGCACGGTCCGGCTTGGCGCTGGTGTGGAAGATCGTTCTCGTGGTCGAGGCGCTCGGCGGCAGCGGCAAGGGCGTCGGCTATCAGATCTACATCGCATTCAGCTCGTTCGACGTGACGACCATTCTGGCCTATGCGCTTGCCTTCATCGTCATCGTCCAGATCATCGAGTTCACGATCCTGCAACCGCTGCAAGCCCGGGTAAACAGATGGCGTCGATGACCGCAGACCAGTTGGCGCCATCCGTCAGCGGCGACAGCACCATCCGCGTCGATGTTCGGCGCAAGGTGTTTCCGGCGCTCGGCGACCGCGAAGCGCAACTCGTGCTGCGCGATGTGAAGTTCGAAGTCGAGCCGCGGTCGTTCCTGATTCTGACCGGCCCATCGGGCTGCGGCAAGAGCACGTTGCTCAACATCATCGCCGGCCTTGATCGCGATTTCGATGGCCAGATCGATCTCGGCTCCGGCCGCGACCGCATGGCCTTCATCTTTCAGGCGCCGCGCCTCCTGCCCTGGCGCACGGTGTATGAGAACATCGCTCTCGTGCTGCCCGAGGGCGATCCGCGCCATGCCAAGATCCCGGCCATGCTGGAGCGCGTCGGCTTGACGCACGCGGCCAGCGCCTACCCCGAGCGCATTTCGCTCGGCATGCAGCGCCGCGCCGCCCTGGCGCGCGGGTTCATCCTCGAGCCCGAAATTCTGCTCATGGACGAACCATTCGTCTCGCTCGACGATCCGACGGCCCAGAGCCTGCGCGAACTCTTGAGCGAACTGTGGAACGGCAACCCGACGACGGTGATCTTCGTCACCCATGACCGCTCCGAGGCAATTCAACTCGGCACCCGCATCTTGCGTCTTTCGGCGGGACAGGCGAGTGTGATCCAGGACGCGTCGGTCAAGCTTTCCAGATCCGAACGGCGCGACCGGTCCGCGGTCCTGGCCGAACAGGCGCGCATTTTCGACAAGACCTGACGCGTCAGGCCCGATCCGCAACGCCAGTACGGCGGCTGGCGCCCGTGCGGGCCGCTTGGCCGAGTGCGCTAACACGATAGGCTCATCAACTATGACCGAGCGTGGCCGACCGGCCTTTCTCGCAAGCGTCACGTCCGCCAGCGAAGCCGAAATCGCGCTTGCCGGCGGCGCCAATATTATCGACTGCAAAGATCCGGCATCGGGCGCGCTCGGTGCCCTGCCGCACGAGACCATCGTGGACGTGTGCCGCGCCGTTGCCGGCCGCGTCCTTGTCAGCGCCACCATCGGCGACATGGATGCAGACGCGACGGTCATGGTGCCGGCGGCGGAAGGCATCGCGGCAACCGGCGTCGATCTCGTCAAATGCGGCTTCGTCAGTGACGATGCATCGGCGGTTTCGGCCGTCTCAGCGCTGGGTACGGCTCGTCTCGGTACGGCGCGCCTCGTTGCCGTGCTGATGGCGGATCGCATCACGTCATTCGATCTCATTGCGCCGCTCGCTCGCGCGGGCTTTGCAGCCGTCATGCTCGATACCGCCGACAAAGGGCAGGGCGCGCTCACCGATGTCATGGACGCGGCGCGCCTCGCTGCATTCGTCGACGTCGCGCGGCGGCACCGCATGATTTCAGGGCTTGCCGGCGCGCTGCGTCTCGCCCACATCGCCGACATCGTGGGTCACGGGCCGGACGTCATCGGCTTTCGCGGCGCGCTGTGCGATGGTGGCCGGGTCGGCGTACTGAGCGCTGAGCGCGTTGCAACGGTGCGCGATGCCATCATCGCGGCCCATCTGGCGCTCGGCGCCGCTTCAACTGCAAGGTCAGTCGCATGAGTGCCAAGAAAGCCGCGCCCAAAGCGTCCGCAAACGTCACGACGTCTGCCGCCCGCGAAATTGGCGATACGATCTTCGTGCGCGATTTCGTGGTCGATTGCAATGTCGGCGTCTATGCCGAAGAGCAGGGCGTGACGCAGAAGGTGTCGTTCACCGTCGAGGCACGCTTGGCGCCGCACGTCTTCTCGGACCGCGATACCATGGCCGACGTGCCATCCTATGCCGACATCATCGACACCATCGTCGACCTGGCGCGCGGCGGTCACATCAATCTCGTCGAAACGTTCGGCGAGCGCATCGCGGAAAG
>JBOFCQ010000250.1:0-3027 GCA_051646145.1 Hyphomicrobium sp. | reverse complement strand
ACGGCGGCGAACCAACCGCAGCCATGATCTCCGGTGTCTTGTCACTGATGCTGTGGGCGCTGATCATCATCGTCACGATCAAATACGTTTTCGTCATGCTGCGCGCGGACAACGGCGGCGAGGGCGGAACGCTCAGTCTCATGGCGCTGGCCGAACGCTCATTGGGTAATGGCACGCGGATCATTCCCGTGCTCGGCATGGCGGGCGCCGCATTGTTCTATGGCGATGCCATGATCACGCCGGCGATTTCTGTGCTGTCTGCGGTTGAAGGCTTGGAGTTGATCACGCCCGCGCTGACCCCGTTCGTGCTCCCGATCAGTATCGCCATCATCGTCGCGATCTTCAGCGTTCAGAGCCGTGGCACGGCGCGCGTCGCCAAGTGGTTTGGTCCCATCATCCTGGTGTGGTTCATCGCCTTGGCCATCGGTGGCGCGCGAGCCATCCTGACCGCTCCGCACGTTCTCTTATCGCTCAACCCCCTCATAGGTTTTGAGTTTCTATTCAGCCACGGGATGGCAGGGCTGCTGGCGCTTGGCGCGGTGTTTCTCGCGGTGACGGGCGCGGAAGCACTGTATGCGGATCTTGGCCACTTCGGCCGTAAGCCGATTGAACGCGCCTGGGTCTACGTTGTGTTTCCCGCATTGGCGCTGAACTATCTCGGTCAGGGCGCGCTGTTGCTCGAAACACCGTCGGCCATCGAGAATCCGTTCTATCGTCTCTATCCGGCGTGGGCGCTCTTGCCGATGGTCGTCCTCGCGACGCTCGCCACGATCATCGCCAGCCAAGCCGTGATTACAGGCGCCTTTTCCATATCGCAGCAGGCGATCCAACTCGGACTTCTCCCGCGCCTCGACATTCGCCGCACGTCCGAAACGGAGAAAGGGCAGATCTACATGCCGGCGGTGAATTGGCTGCTCATGCTATCGGTTGTGTTCCTGACCGCCAGCTTCCGCAACTCCAGTGCGCTCGCGTCTGCCTACGGCATCGCGGTCACCGGCACGATGGTGATCACCGTGGTCCTGGCCGCCATCGTTGCGCGTCATTACTGGCGTTGGCCGGTGTGGAAGACGGCCCTCGTGATGGGACCGTTCTTCATCATCGACGCGATCTTTCTTGGCGCGAATGCTTTGAAGCTCTTCGCCGGCGGTTGGTTGCCCGTTCTTGTCGGCGCGTTCCTGTTCGCCCTCATGGTCACCTGGCGGCGCGGCGTTGTTCTGCTCAAGCAGGCGTCGCGACGTGAGGAGTTGTCTTTTGCCGACTATCTGCCGGTCCTTGCCAAGATGGCGCCCGCCAGAATTTCAGGCACGGCAATCTTCCTGACGGCCCAGCCCGACGCCATTCCGACGGCGTTGATGCACAACCTCAAGCACAATCGCGTTCTGCATAAGCGCAACATCACCGTGTGCATTGCGACGGCCGACACTCCGCATATCGCCGAAGCTGACCGGGCAAAGGTCACAAAGCTCTCGGACGATTTCTCGACCGTCAGCCTCACCTTCGGTTACATGGAAGATCCGGACGTGCCCCGCGCGCTGATGCGCCGCCGGCTCGGTCTGGACCTCAAACCTCTCGAAACATCCTACTACCTGTCACGACGCGCGCTGCGTCCGGCGACACGTTCGGAGATGCCACGGTGGCAGAGCCGCCTGTTCGTCTGGTTGGCGCGGCATGCGAGCGACGCCTCACGATATTTTCGCATTCCAACCGACCGCGCCATTGAGATCGGGACCCAAATAACGATCTAGGGCCGCATCTGGTGGGGAGGCTCCTACGAACCCCGCAATCGCGCCGGGTCGACGTCTTTGTCGCCGATCTTAGAAACGGCATCCGCCTTTTGGTGGCGCGCGCGTTGGCCTTTGGTCCATTGGCTGCTAAGCGGCGGATCGGTAGCTTTTCGAGACATTTTTTCTGCGTCGTGGGCCATGTCCGCGAGGAGGACAGCGCAATGCATTGCCGGCCAAGACATCGTGCTTTTTCGACTGACCGTGCGCAACATCGCGCGCAACGGTGGGCCCGTTGGTCGCGTGTGGCCGCTTCAGTCGCGGCCCTGGTATGCATTCTTCATCTGGCGCCTTCGCTCAGACCTCCGTCCGCGTTCGCCGCTCACCCAAGCCGCGCGCAGGGCATCACGCTCGATCCGCTGTTCAGCTTGAAGACGCACATGGGTGTGCCGTTCACGCGCGATGATATCAAAGGCAAGCCGTTCGTCGTCATTTTTGGCTTTACGCATTGCCCAAATGTTTGCCCGACCACGCTCTCCGAAATGACGACGCTGCTCGAGACCTTGAAGGACGACGGCGACAGGTTGAGGATCGTCTTCATTACCGTCGATCCGGAACGCGATACGAGCGAGGCGCTGAAGGCGTACCTGACCTCGTTTGATCCGCGCATCGTCGGTCTCACGGGATCGGTCATCGACGTCACGGCGGTCACGAGTGCGTTCAACGCCTACTTTGAAAAAGTCAAAATGGACGATGGATATACGGTCGATCACACGCTTAAAGTTTTTTTCATGGATCGCTTCGGGCTCTTGGCGCGCTCGCTGTCAGTCGGTGCGAATGAAAAGCAGATGGTCGATGTCGTCAGGCGCCTTTTGAGCCAATGACACCCGTGCATGGCGGCAGCGTGCCGGATGGCGCGACATCGCCAACAGTGCGCTCGCCTTGCCGCCAACTTCGGAAGCCGTAAATCTGCGTGCGGCGACCGCCGAGATCGACGACGGCTTCGCGCGCAAATACGCCCTCGCCGACACGACCCTCAGTACGCACGTAGAACGTCTTGCGCGCGGCAGGGCCTGCGAATTCGCCGGGTAACGTGCCCACATCCTGTTCTATGGCGCGCGCTCCGGTTGCGGCGAGCAGAGCGCGGCCTGTCGCGAGGATTGTCGCCAGTTCAGCCGTGCTGGCCGTCGGATCGACGGCGGCCGCGCCTGAATCAACGGTGATGTGTGGATACGCACGCTCGGCTATGGCGGCGTTGACACCGAAGACGCGCTCCAACTCATCGACCGTGTCGAACGGCGCATTT
>JBOFCQ010000249.1:0-16212 GCA_051646145.1 Hyphomicrobium sp. | reverse complement strand
TCCGCGCCATTGCGCCGGGCTTCCTCAAAACAAATGCCGAGATCCTTGCGCATCCAATCGACGGCGAAGCCGAAATCAAATTTGCGCTCGTGCATGGTGCGCCAGCGGTTTTCCATCTGCCACGATTGTGCGGCCCCCTTCGAGATCGTCTCGATCACGGCGGCGACGTCGAGATCGGCTTGCTCGGCAAAATGGATGGCTTCCGATAGGCCCTGCACCAGTCCAGCGATGGCGATCTGATTGACCATTTTCGTCAGTTGTCCGGCACCTGACGGGCCGATGCGGCGCACCATGCGGGCGTAGCTGGCGATGACGGGTTCGATCGATGCAAAGGCGTCGGCATCGCCGCCGGCCATGACTGTCAAAACGCCGTTCTCGGCACCGGCCTGGCCGCCGGATACGGGCGCATCGATGAACGAGATGCCTCGCGCCTTGGCGGCGGCATAGAGTTCGCGCGAAACGTCGGCGGAAGCGGTCGTGTGATCGACGAAGATCGCGCCCTGCCGCATGGTTGCGAACGCACCGTCTGGACCGACAGTCACCTGCCTCAGGTCGTCGTCATTACCGACGCACGAGAAAACGACGTCGGCGCCGCGTGCCGCCTCCGCGGGTGTTGGTTTGCTCGCGCCGCCGAAAGCCGCGACCCAGGCTGTGCTCTTGGCCGGCGTGCGATTGTAGACAACGACCTCGTGGCCGCCACGCGAGACGAGATGGCCCGCCATCGGATATCCCATCACGCCCAATCCGAGCCAAGCCGCCTTTGCCATGTCTATGCCGTCTCCCTGTCGCGCCGCCGATGAGCGGATTTCTAGCCGCCGAAGTGCGACCTTGTAAAACAAAAGGGAGGGGTGGTCCCCTCCCTTGGCGCATCGTCTGATAGTTGGCTTATGGATCGCGCGGCTTGCGGCCTTGCGGCAACCCCTAGTATGCGGCGCGGTTGCGCCATGATCCCCAACGCGACCAGCCACGAACCGGCCGGGCGCTGGCGGTGCAATAAACCGAGCCGGCGCCACCATCGCATGACACGTTCTGGCCTTCGGCAGAGCGCCACTTCGCGAACTCTGGGCCGTATAGGCGTTCGACCTTCATTGACCAAGCCTCAATGGCCGACCGTTCCGCACGCCAACGCTTGACGTGATGGGGCAGGTAATCGCTGGCGTAACTCGACACGGCTTCAACGCGCTGCAGGCGATACCCGGGACGCCACGGGCCGTGACCGTCGTGGCGGCGCGTCTCACCATTCCATTGGCCGTCCCTCTGGCCATTCCACCTGCCATGGCGATCTTGGCGACGAGTCTCATCATAATCTTCGTAGCTGTAGTCGTCGGTTTCGGCGCGGCGGGGCTCCGGCGTCACGCGGACGTCTGCCGCGCCGCGGTTGCCGAGGCGCTGGCGATCGCCATAGTCGGCGGCGTTAACAGTGGAGATGCCGAGGCCGGCAAGGGCTGCGAACGCAAGCAAGCCGGAGACGATACGAGGTGTCTTGGTAAACGTGTGTGAGGGGCGGGACATGGACGGCACTCCTGCGACTGGGGCTGGCTCGGCATTGGGGCTGTGGGGTTTGCGAGCCTGAGACCCACATTAGCGAGGCTGGTCTGAGCCGATCTTGAACGGGCCGGTCATCGGCGGTTCATCCAGCCAGCGCCTAGCCGCTCCTGAGATCGTGGATGTTTGCGCATCGGCAGCGAACTCGGCCTATGATGGTCCCATCGAGAGAATCGCCCTGACGCCCAACGCTGCGGCGACGGCTCAAGCCAGACTGGAATACGAACCCGCATGACGTCGAAGCGCCCCGCCGACACTCAGGATACCAAGCCCGCACAGCCTGTATCGCTCGCCGATATCGAAGCGGCGGCGCGGGCCATTCAGGGCGCCGTCCTCAACACCGATTTCGATCAGAGCCGCACGCTCGGAGGCATGTTTGGCTGCGAGCTTTGGCTCAAGTTCGAGAATCTGCAGTTCACCGCGAGTTACAAGGAACGCGGAGCCTTGAACCGCATGCTGGCCCTGCCGGACGCGGCACGGCGCGCCGGCGTCATAGCCATGTCGGCCGGCAACCACGCCCAAGGCGTTGCGTATCACGCTGGCCGACTGCAAATTCCAGCGACGATCGTCATGCCGGCGACAACGCCGACGGTGAAGGTCGAGAACACGCGCGCGTTTGGCGCCAAGGTCATCCTGCACGGCGATACGCTGGAAGACGCCGCGCAGTTCGCGACATCGTATGGCATCGAGAATGCCCTGACCTTCATCCATCCCTTCGACGATCCGCTGGTGATCGCAGGGCAAGGCACAATCGGTCTTGAAATGCTGGCCGCTGTGCCGGATCTCGATACGCTCATCGTGCCAATTGGCGGCGGCGGATTGATTTCCGGCATTGCCATCGCCGCCAAAACCTTGAAGCCAAGCATCCGCGTCATCGGTGTCGAAGCGCAGCTCTATCCCTCGATGCTCAATGCCATCAAGGGTTCGCATCTGCCGCTCGGGGGCGATACGCTGGCCGAAGGTATCGCGGTTTCGACGCCGGGCCGCATCACGCGCGCCATCATCGAGCGCTATGTCGACGATATCGTGCTCGTGTCGGAGGCCGATCTTGAGCGCGCAATCACGCTCTTGATCACCATCGAAAAGACGGTTGTAGAAGGGGCGGGTGCGGCGGGCCTCGCTGCACTTCTCGCCACGCCGCAGCGGTTCGCTGGATCGAAAACAGGCCTCGTTCTTTGCGGCGGAAACATAGACACCAGGCTTTTGGCCAGTGTTCTGACACGCGGCCTTGCGCGCGACGGCCGCTTGTCACGCATTGCCATCGATCTCCCCGATAGGCCGGGTCAGTTGGCGCGGGTCGCTGGCGTCATTGGTGGCGCGGGTGCCAACGTCGTCGAGGTTTACCATCAACGCGTTTTTACGGATTTGCCCGCCAAAGGCACAGAACTGCACCTCGTGATCGAAACGCGCGACCGTGGGCACTTTGACGCCGTTGTGTCGGCTCTGCGCGATGCGGGCTACGCGGTGCTCGCCAAATCAGGCGCCGCTGGTATGCGCTGATATCGCTGACGCGCTGGTCTGTGCGTCGCATCGGCATGAATGATCCGAATGCAATATTGGATACATGGGCGGCCCAGAACGGAGCGGGCCCCACACTCGTGTCCGAGTGCAGGGCCCTGGAGGGAGAGCAGTAGTGGAGGGAGGCGTCAGTTCAAGCCGGTGGAAGCGGCGCGAACTTTCTAGTGAGTGAGGCTTGTCGAACTTGAACTCGAGGCCGAACCGATCTTCGTGGTCGAACGATCCAGAGAAGCAATCAGGAGGCCGCTTGCCATGATGAAGCAGGCGGCCATCGTAATGCGGAATACTATCGAGATCCGCGCGCTCCCTGTCTGTGTGTTCAGATCCATGTCTGATCCGGCCCGTTTGGATTTGTATCGTCGGAGTAAGAAGTTTGTAACCCGTAAGGTTTTGTTAGTCCAATTCCAAGCGTGGCTATGGCTAATGTTAATACGTGTGAATTCACACATTCTTCACACGCGTTAACAGCGCTGATTTTTCTTCTGCGTGGTACGGCGGAGCGATGGCATTGGTATCGATCGCTACTCCGATCAGAGATCGATGCGCACATCTGGCGCGATGGCCGCTCTGTCGAATGCAAGTTCGATGAGGTAGGGCCGGCATCCATCACGTGTTGAATCATGCGCGCGTTGAAACGCATCGCGGAAGCCTGCGATCGTGTCAGCGCGTTCCGCCGGAATGCCATAGGCGGCGGCCAACGCCACGAAATCGGGATTGACGAGATCGGTCGCCACCACTCGGCCAGGGAATTGCCGCTCCTGATGCATGCGGATCGTGCCGAGCATGGCATTGTTGGCCACAATGATAATGATGGGCAGGCCGAATTGAACCGCGGTCGCCAGTTCCTGCCCGGTCATCTGCAGGCAGCCGTCTCCCGCAATGGCTACGACGCACTGTCCGGGTGCCGCGAGCTTGGCGGCGATAGCGGCCGGCAGGCCAAAGCCCATCGAGCCAGATTTCGGCGCGAGTTGCCGCTGTCGATCGCAAAATCCGACGTGGCGATGCAGGAAAGCGGCATAATTTCCAGCGCCGCTGCAAACGATGGCATCCGCCGGCAGCATGTCGCCAAGGGCGACCATGGCAGCCGCCGGATCGATCCCTGCGGAGCTTGTCGCGCGGGCCTCGCCGGATTGCGCTGCGTGCGAGCGCGGCGCGTTGGCGGCTTCGTATGCGCGGCGCAGATCCCGCCGCCAGATGCGCCAGGGGGCTGGCCAAGGGCCATTGCCGTTCGCCGGTTGAATGCCGGTCAGAGCGCGCATGGCCGCCAGCGGACATGCGGCAATCGTGTAAATCGGCCGATAGGGAGACGCGGGATTGAAGGGTGCGTCTGAGATCGTGATGAGCCGCTGCGTTGCGCTTTGCGGGTCGATCAGCCTGTAGCCGCCTGTCGTCACGTCGTCGAGGTCGTCGCCGATAACGACGATCAGATCGCTGGCCTTCAGTCCGGCGACGAGCGCGCTGCTCGGGTTGAAGCCAAGATGCCCCGCGTAACTTGGGTGCCGGTTGTCGATGTGATCCTGGCGGCGGAAGGCGGCGGCAACCGGCAGATCGAAGCGCTGGGCAAAAGTCTGTAGAGCAATGCGCGCGCCTTCATCCCACATCGCGTTTGCGATGATCACCAGCGGGCGTTCCGCAGCGATGAGCAAAGCTTTGAGGCGATCGATGTGCGCGATCGAAGGCACATTGCTGCTAATCGTCGTGGGCGTGATCGCTGTCCCCTCCGTCACTTCGAAAAGCACGTCTTCTGGAAGACCAAGCACAACCGGTCCGCGCCGGGCGCTGCGCGCGATGTCCGCCGCACGATTGACGAAGAGCGCCATGCGGGCGGCGTCGGGCACAACGGCACAATGCTTGGCGATGCCACCGAAGAGGCGCGAGAGGTCGATGGCCTGGAAGGCGTTTGGTCCGTCCATGGCGCGCGGTGGTAGTCCGACAAGCAGCAGCATGGCGGCGTGATCTTGGGCAGCGAGATAGACCCCGGCGGCGGCGTTGGCGGCGCCGGGGCCGCGTGTGACAAGGGCCACGCCAAGGCGGTTTGTCAGTTTCGCGGTTGCGGCTGCCATCATGGCGGCGCCACCTTCGTGGCGGGTCGTGACCGGGAGCACCTCGCCAGACCGCATGGCGTCGAGCGCGGCGATGAAGCTCTCACCCGGCACCGTGAAGACGTGCGCGACGTCCTCAAGGGCCAATTGGTCGACCAGCAGTTGTCCGCCTGTACGCATCGTGCAGCGCCTTTATCCGTCCACGCTTTGGCGCGGCGTCAGAAGTGTCGCCTAACGGCCCCAGTCGTGCCAGCACTTTGGCCGCATTCGGTTATTTCGGGGCGCCGAGCCCAATTAAGGCGGGGAAAGATGAGGGCCGGCAACTAGCCGGAAGCCCTCATTTGTCCGATGACAGGTGTCGGAAACAGGGGCGGATTCGAAGGGACACCGAGGCGGCCGTGGCAGCAGTTACGTATCATGGCCATAGCCGGAACAAAGGTGGCGGGCGGAGACCCTCGCTCGGCGTCGCAATCGCGGTCTGGCTGACAGCGCTCGCGTGTTCAAGCGCCTATGCGGAAACGCGCGTGGCGTTGGTCATCGGCAATGCGGCCTATGAAACCCGTCGGCTGAAGAACCCGCGCAACGACGCCGAACTGATGGCCGCGCGCCTGACCGACGTCGGCTTTCACGTGCTCACCGTCTACGATGGCGATGGCGCGGCGATGCGTAACGCCATTGCTGAATTCGCGCGCCGGCTGGCGGCACCTGACGCCGTCGCGCTCTTCTATTACGCAGGACACGGCGTCCAGGCCGATGGGGAAAACTATCTGGTGCCGCTCAGAGCCGAAATTGCCGATCTCGCCGGCGTTGCGACCCACGGCGTCGCGCTCGGTCGCGTGCTTGAGGTCATGGCGAACTCGAAATCGCGGCTGAACATCGTCGTACTTGATGCCTGCCGCGATAACCCGTTTCGTGGTGAAGAGACGCGCGGCATCGGCAGTGGCGGCCTGGCGCCTGTTACCGCGCCGTCAGGAACACTCATCGCCTATGCGACGGCTCCGGGGCAAGTGGCCCGCGACGGCGATGGCTCGAACAGTCCATACACGGCAGCGCTCGCTGAAAATCTTCCGCTCGCGGGGCTGACGCTTGAAGAAGTGTTCCGCAATACGCGGCGCCGTGTTCTTGAATTGACCAACGGGCGGCAGACGCCTTGGGAGCACTCATCGCTCGTTGGCGCTTTCTTTTTCAAGCCAAAGATGTCGGAGCCTGAGGCGAGCGGCGCGCGTGGTGACCCGCCGGCATCAGGCGACGAGCGCCTCAAAGAAATTGCTGACTGGGAAGTGATCAAGGCGACGAAAGATCCGGAGCTTCTGAAGGCACACGTTACGCGTTATCCAGACGGTCTGTTCGCGGAGCTGGCGGCAGTGCGGTTGAGCAAGCTCGAAGCCATGCGCGCGCAGACCCCGTGGAGCTGGATGATGACGGGCGGCGTCGAACGCGACGTCGGGCGCGAGCAGGCAGCCGCAACGTTTGAGCGGGCTGTGAAGCTCGAAGCGGATGCCGTCACGCCAAGCGATCGCAAAGTGGTGGCGTCGCTCTATGCCGAGGCGGCGGCGGCCGGCTTGCCCAACGCCATGTTCGCGCTCGGCCGCGCTCATGACAAAGGTCTTGGAGTGGCGCGAGATCTCGTCGAGGCCGCGCGATGGTATGAGATGGCGGCGGACGCTGGCCATGCCGGCGCGATGGCTGCACTCGGTACGATGTACGAGTTCGGCGAAGGTGCAGCCGCCAACCTGGCTTCAGCGCTGCGTCTGTATCGCTTGTCGGCTGACGCGAATGACGCGTCTGGTTTAACAAGCCTCGCCTACCTCTATGCCACCGGCAAGGGCGTAGCGCGCAACCCGCGCGAGGCGCGTCGCCTGTATGGTCTGGCTGCGGATCGCGATCATCCGCGCGCGCTCTACAATCTGGCGCTGATGGAGATCAAGGGCGAGGGCGGGGCGGCCGATCTCGTGCGTGCGGTCAGACGCCTGCAGACCGCGTCCGAGAAGGGCCATGCACGCGCGCATCTCGAACTTGCCTATCTGTACGACGAAGGACGCGGGGTTGCCCGCAATCCGAAATTGGCGGCGCGACATTTCATCGCCGCGTTGCAAATGGCGGCGAAGGACGCCCAGAAAATTCCAGTCGTCGGGCGGGCATGGACGTTCGCGACCCGGCGCGAAGTCCAGCGGCAGCTTGCCGACACCGGTCTCTATAAAGGGGCCATTCACGGCTACTTCAATCGTGATACGGAGAAGGCGCTGATAGCAGTTGCTCAGCGCTGACGCGCGGCCAGACACAGCCCGGCCACGCTGTGGCAATGAAAAAACCGCGTTTGGCCCGGCAACTGGCCGCCAGGTCCGACGGCAGCTAAGGTGCCGCCGTGACTAAGACTTGCCTTTCAATCTTGGAGTGGGAATGCGCGTGACGTGCAGGGGCCGGATGTGGAGTGGGATGCGCGCGCTTTCCACAGCTCTCGCGTGCACGGCAATTGCACTGTCGGCGCATGCCGTGCGTGCGCAAGATGCGCCGCGCGCACAAGGCACCGTAGCGCCTGCTGAGCCAACGACACCCTCAACGCCATCTGGGCCGAGCACGCCGCCTGATAATGTTTCGCCGCAGCCGTCTGCCGCGCCACCGGACGCGGCGCTGACTGATCCAGCCATGCCGGTTCCGACGTCGACCTCGCTTATTCCGGGATACAAGCTTCCGCAAAGACCTGATGAGCCGCGCGCGGCGAAAGCCTTCGGCGTTCTTGAGACGCATTGCGCGCGCTGCCATCAAACTGGCCTTGTGACGGCGGCAACCGCAGCCGGCGGCTTCGCTAACGTCCTGGCGCTCGACGAGATCGCGGCCGATCCGGCCCTCATCGTGCAGGGCTCGCCTGATGCGTCAAAGATTATCGATATCCTCATGACGTCGCACGCAGACGCAGGCGTGTTCGACGCAGCGGATGATCGCCAACCTGTCGCCGACGACATCGAAGCGGTGCGCGATTGGATCCGCGATCTGCGCGTGCCGCCGCAAACGTGCAACGTGGCGCCGTTGCGTCGTGACAGTGCACACGCACTCATGCGTGAAGCGCTGCTGCTGGAGCGAGAGGGTTCGGCCGATGTGCGCTTCATCTCACTGGCGCATCTCGCCCGTCGCTGTGTGCCAGCGTCGGAGATCGCGGCAAGCCGAAACGCGATCACGCGCTTACTCAACGGTCTATCGTGGACGGCGTCGCCGCAGACCTTGACGGCCCTCGATCCGGCTGGCGCGCTGCTGTCGTTTCGCCTCAAGGATTTCGGATGGGTGCCGCAGCATTGGGACCTTATCGTCAAAGCCTATCCCGCCATTTTCGCGGAACCGGTGCCGGAAGACATCGCCAAGCTTTCGGGCGTGGCGACGCCGATGGTGCGCGGCGATTGGCTCGCAGCGACGGCCGCAAGCGGGGAATTGTACTACGCGCTACTCGGTTTGCCGTCGCGGCTGGCGGACGTCGCCAAGATGAACGGCATCGACATCGAACAGAATATCCGCACCAATCGCGCGCGCCGCGCTGTGGTGCGCAGCAGTGGCGTCACCAATGCCAATCGGCTCATCGAGCGCCATCCCGGTTCGCGAGGCGGCTTTTGGCTCAGCTACGATTTCGCCAATAGCTCGGGTGACAAGGATCTCTTCAACCGCCCGCTTGGACCGGCACAAATTCGCGGCGTCAAAACACCCTTCAAGCACGACGCCATGCGCCTGCTGTTCAATCTGCCGAACGGATTTCTGGCAAGCGCGATTTTCGATGCCGCGGGCAAACGCATCGACGCCGTGCCGGCGGCGCTTGACGCTGCGTCGTTTGCGCAAGGATCTTCGCCCACACTACGTCGTGCGACACGGGCGGGAGCGTCCTGCCAAACATGCCACCGCGACGGTATTCGGCCTGTCAGCGACGACTTCCGCGCTTTTGTCACGGCACCGTCAGCGGCTGCCCGCGACGTCCAAACGAGCGGCGCTGTTACCGGCAGACCCGTAACGCAATCGCCGGATCAGACGGTGGCGCTGCAACTGGTTGCTAACGTCGGCGAGATGCGTTTGCTCAGCGATGCCGACAACGAACGCTACCTCAGCGCCGTGCGCGCGGCCGGCGTCGATCCCGCTGAGTTCGTGCGCGGCCTCGATCCGATCGATGCATTGGCACGGCGTTTTAGCGAAGGCGCCGACATGCGGATGCTGGCCGCCGAACTCGATCTCGATACAGCAGGCCTGGCTGAGAAACTTGCGCGCTTGCCCGCCGGACCGGATGCGATCGCAGCGCGCCGCCTGCAACACGGGCGGCTCGAACGCGCCGAAATCAATGCGCTGATCGCGGCGCTGGCCGGTCGCGCGACTGCAAAGCAAGCAGCCCCTGGAAAGCCGATTCCGGCGCCGTCATCGATCGGCCTCAAGATCTGGATCGATCAATTGAAACCGAAAGCCGGAGACATCATATCGGTGGCCGCCGAAGCCGATCGCGATTGCTATTTGACGGTGATCAGTGTCGGCCCGGAAGGGAAGGCAACGGTCCTCTTTCCGAACGATTTCGAGCCCGACAATTTGATGACGGCCGGTGTATCGGCACATGTGCCCGGCCACGACGCGCCGTATCAACTGCGCATGAAGGACAAGGGACGCGAGACGATCGTCGCGCACTGCTCCGTGTCGGAAGCGCCGCCGACGGGCGTCGATCATGAATTCGGCCGCGCGCGTTTCACGGTCCTCGGCAATTGGGAAAACTTCATTCGCGACGTCATCACGACGGATGTTGATTTGCGGCGCAGCCCGCAAAAGGCTGAGCGCGCCCGAGCGGTCCGAGCCGCCGCCGAGCGGCGCGAGCGGGCGGATCGGGTTGGCATTCGGCGTTTGAACAGCGCCAACGCATCCGCCACTCCGCGCGACGGCCGCGCCGTCATCGTCATCGAAAGCGAGTGAGGCCTTTCCCTGTTGCGCGGTGACTGGGCGGCGCGTCTGCTGCTGAGGTTAAAGGCTGTCTTCGAGCCTCTTCAACGCGAACAGAGCACCGGCTACGATCGAGGCTGCCGCCAGCATGGACGGCAAGGAGAGGGTCGAAACGCCGGTAATGCCCTGACCGATGGAACAGCCAAGCGCGAATACGCCGCCGATGCCCATCGCCAGCGCTCCTAAGATGTGGCGCACGAGGTCGGCGCGATCGGCAAAACCGACCAGGTGAAATCGGCGCTGGGTGCCTGCGATTGCCGCACTGCCGATGAGCACGCCAAACACGCTCGCCGCGCCAAAGTTCGGCAGGCCGAGTGCCGTCGCCCGTTGCAGCCAATCGACTGCGTCCCCGACCGGCCGCACAAAACTCAACGACTGCGGCGGCAGCGGCTGCACCACCATGTCGTCGAAGGCGAGGCCTGTCAGCAGCCATCCGGCGCCGACAAGTAGCCCGATGCCGATGCCGCCGATGAGATTGCGAACGTCCTGGAAAAGGCGCGCACGGATAAACGCAAACATCAGGAGGGGTGGCGCGATCGCAAGAGTTGCGATGAAGCGCGCCTTCGGTTCGTCGAACCCAAGCATTTCCGCCAGAGCCGGCAGAGATGGCGTGCTGAAGTTGGGATTGGTCAGGCGAAAGGCCGTCGCGTCATCGATTGCTGCACGTATTGGACCGATGACGCCGCCCATCGCAGCATAGGCTGCAACAGCCACCATCAAAACGGTTACCAAGGCTCTCAAATCTCCGCCGCCGCCGTTGGTGAGATTGCGGCTGGCGCAACCGCCGGCCAGCACCATGCCGTAGCCGAAGAGTGCTCCGCCGGCGATGGCGCCGAACCAGTTAATGCGTGGTGCCAGATACATTGAGCGGTCGAGCGCCACGAGGTCTGCCGAGGCGATGGCCTGCGTCATGACAATGGCGACGGCTGCTGCAAGCGCCACCGCGCCGAGGCGGCCCGTCGCGCCAAAAGCGCGCCAGTCGGAGATCGCGCCCATGACGCAGAAATTGGTTGCCTGCACCAGCGCGCCAAACAGGCAGCCGATCACCAAGCCGCCGAGAGCAAGTCCGGTGGCCGGGTCGCGCGCCAGCAAATCGCCGAGTGCAAGCATGTCTTCCCCAGGGTTGCGGGCGGGCGGAGATTGCGGTGACGCCACAGCAACGTCAATCACTGTCATCAGGAATGGGCACGCATCGGCTATGACTCGTAGCGTCCGCCGCGCTCCTGGCGATAAAAGGACTTTACAGGGGGGGGTACCACCCCTAAATCCAGCGATCTTTTGGCGGTGCGGCGCGCTGGCTGTCGCGCGCGTTTGGTCAACCGGGCCGGATTGCCCTTTCGAAGAGGTCCACGTTTAGGCATGGAAAAGTTCCAAACCGCCCTGGACATGGTGAAGGCGCTCGAGCCTGACATTCCCGTGCTTGCCGCGCGGCCACACGCGGCCGGGCGCGCGGCACGCTGGTTCATCGACAATTTTCCGGGTGAGGTTGCCTACGCCTACAAGGCTAACAGCTCGGTCTTCCTGCTTGGTGCGCTCTATGGCGCGGGCATCACCCAGTTCGACGTCGCCTCCGTGGTCGAACTCGAGGACGCCGCCACCATTCCTGGTGTGCGTCTGCACTTCATGCATCCGGTGAAGTCGCGCCACGCCATTCGCAAGGCGTACTTCGACTATGATATCCGCTGCTTTGCTCTCGATAGTGAAGATGAACTGCAGAAGATCGTCGAGGAAACCGGCGGCGCCAAAGACCTCGAACTGTTCGTGCGCATTGCGGTGCCGGCCAAGAACAGCCGCATTCCGCTGGAGCGCAAGTTCGGCGTCGTCGGGCAGAAAGCTCAGCGCCTGCTCGTCAAAACGCGTCAGGTTGCCGACGAACTGGGTATCACGTTCCACGTCGGCTCGCAGACGACGACGCCTGACGCCTATGCCATGGCCTTTGAGGAAGTGAAGAAGCTGATCGTCAAGGCTGGCGTGGTGGTAGACGCCATTGACGTCGGCGGCGGTTTTCCGTCGCGCTATACGGACAGTGTGCCGGCACAGCTTTCCGACTTCATCACCGTCATCAAGCAATCGATGGCCAAGATGCCGGTGACGGAACATTGCCGTTTGATCTGCGAACCGGGCCGCGCGCTTGTCGCTGAGGCCGAAAGCCTGATCGTGAAGGTTGATCTGCGCAAGGGCGACGAACTCTACATCAACGACGGCGGCTATGGCGCTCTCTTCGACAGTGCGCAGCTTGGCTTCGTCTTTCCGGTGCGGCTCATTCGCGAGAACATCGATCCGAACGAGCCGCTGGTGCCGTTCGAATTCTGGGGGCCGACGTGCGACTCCATCGATCACATGAAGGGGCCGTTTCTGTTGCCCGCGTCCGTACGTGAAGGGGACTACATCGAGATCGGCAACATCGGTGCATATGGCCGCGCGCTTTCGAGCCGCTTCAACGGCTATGGCGCCTACCACGAAGTGATCCTGCAAGATGAGCCACTGTACTCGATCTACGAGCAGGCTGATCCGAAGCTGCAGAAGAACGCCTGAGGCGCGCTTAAACGTGGCGGCATCAGGCGTGAACGAAAAGTAATGCGGGGCGCGTCTCGCAATCCCGCCATCATTGCCGCTGACAACCCTCAACGCTGACCTGTAATTGGAGGGCACGCGTTTCATGGGCTTCAATTGGCGTCGCGCGGCGATGTGGGCCGCGGTTCTTTTCTTGGTATTGTTCGTCATCCGCCTGATCGCTCAACCGACGACTGTCGGCGGTGGCGGCTTCGATATCATCCAGAACGATATGAACCAGAGCCAGTCCGCGGCCTCGGGCTTCGACATTGGGCGCAAAAACTATGCGAGTTCGAAGCGCCTCGGCGGACAGATCCCGTCGGCTGGTCCACAGGTCGGGCCAATCAATCCTGAAAGTCAGAAGTACGAGAAGATTGCCAATCTCACGCAGGTGACGAACGCCTACGATGACGACCGCAAGCGTATTGATGCGCTTATCGCCGGCGTTGAGGGCATTGTGCAGTTGGAGCGCGCGATTGGCCTCAAGGGCGGGCGCGTAGTTCAGCTCGGTATCGGCGTGCCGCCTGAAAAATTCGACGCCTTCATTGATGGCGCGCGCGCCATCGGTCGTGCGCAGTCAATCGAGATCATCAAGAACGACAAGACCAACGAATATCTGCAGTTGCGCGCGAAGCGCGACACGCTCGTCAAGGCGCGTACAGCTCTCGAAGAGCTGAAAGCGGGCGGCGGATCGACGGCGGAACGCGTTAATGTGCAGACGCGCTTGACGGAAGTCGAGCAGCAGATCCAGGATCTCGGCGTCTCGCTTGGCGAGTTTGATAGCCAGAATGAGCTGTGCACCGTGAAACTGGCTCTGCGCGAGGCGTATAAGCCGGTGCGTGTGTCGTTTGCGCGACGCACGCTGCGTGCCTTCGAACTGGCACTTGCTGACTATCTGACGCTCGCGGTTTCGATCTTCGCGCTGATGGCCAGCGGCTGGCTTGCGGTATCGGCACTTGCTAAATTCCGCCGCATGATGTCAGAGCCGATGTCGTCGTCGTTATGAGACGTGTCGCGAGCTTAAAGCCGTGAATTTGGATCGCAAGCGGCGTAGTCTTCTGTCGTTATCCGACACGCCATCACCGATATTTGCGCGAGACACCCGACCATGAGCCTCAAGCCTAAGACGGGTCACGTGCCATCCCAGGAGCCTGATTTGACGCCACGTCCGATCGCCGACGGAGTATGTATTGGACACGTTCACCTCAAGGTCGCCGACCTAGACCGCGCGCTGGCATTCTACTGTGGCGTGCTCGGCTTTGCGCTGACGCAGCGCTATGGCCGCGATGCCGCTTTTGTCTCGGCCGGTGGCTATCACCACCACATCGGCCTCAATACCTGGCAAAGCAAAGGCGGCTCGCCACCGCCGCGCGGTACGACGGGCCTCTTCCATGCCGCTATCCTCTATCCAACGCGCGGCGCACTTGCTGATGCCTTGCGGCGATTGATAGCGGCCGGCGTTGCGCTTGAAGGCGCCAGCGACCACGGGGTCAGTCAGGCACTGTATCTGAGCGATCCCGATGGCAACGGGCTTGAACTGTATTGGGATCGCCCTCCGGCGGAATGGCCGCGCGCATCCGACGGCGCACTCGCCATGCATACGCTGCCGCTCGATCTCGATCAGTTGCTCGCCGAAGCTGACTAGGCGCTGAAACCGCCGCCGTCACTCTCGTCCGACATGCGCGATATTTCAGCGCTTCGGCGTTTGACCGAGCGCGCGATAGACCGTGTTTCGCGAAATGCCGAGCCGGCGCGCCGTTTCGCTGACGTTACCCCGCGTTTCTTCATATGCGGTGAGAACGCGCGCGCGTTGCATTTCCCAAAGTCGCGAGTCGTTGCCGGCTGCCGCCTCAGGCATGTCGGCGTCTGCGGGTTGAGGCGCGATATGGATGCAATTCTCGACGGCCGCGAGGCTGAGCCGCGCCAACATATTGCGCAGTTCGCGGATATTGCCCGGCCAGCGTCGGCTCGCCAAGTGTGTCATCGCCTCATCGGTTATGTTGAGGCAGGGATCGATCGTCGCCAGCAGATGGCGCACGATGATCTCAAAATCGGTGCGCTCAGCGAGCGCTGGCAGCGATACGTCGACGGTATTCAGCCGATAGAGGAGGTCTGAGCGGAAGCGACCCTCGGCAATGGCGCGATCGAGTTTGGCGTTTGTCGCCGCAACCAACAGAATATCGACCACCTGGTTCTGGCCGCCGATCGGCCGCGCCGTCCAGTCGTCGAGGAAGCGCAACAGCACGGGCTGCAATGAAATTGGCATGTCGCCGATTTCGTCGAGGAACAGCGTGCCGTGATCCGCCTCTTTGACGAGACCCGGAGAACCGCCACGGCGTGCGCCGGTGAATGCGCCTTCGACGTAGCCGAACAGTTCAGCCTCGATAAGTGTCTCAGGCATGGCCGCGCAGTTGAGCGCCACAAAGGTGCCCTTTCGTCCGCTGGCGGCGTGGGCGTGCCGTGCTAATTCTTCCTTGCCGGTGCCGGTTTCGCCACGAATGAGGATCGGCATCTTGCGCGGGGCGGCGAGTTCGATCTGCTTGACGATGGCGGCAACGGCGGGATCACAGGTCACAAAACGTGAGCGGCTCTTGCGCATACGCGTTTCGCAATTGGTCGCGGTGCAGCCGTCACGACCGCAGTCGTGGGAATCGCCGTCGCACGGCACGACGGAGGGCTTCGCTTCCTCAGAGACATTCGGCTGCGATGAGGAACGCTTCTTGCCTGAGCGGAGAACGATGAGTGCGCCAAGTTCGCACTCGTTCTTGGCCACCATGTCGGTGCTGGCACCGGGCAGCAGTTCCTTGAGGCGCGACTGCCACTGGTCAAACGGCAGGTTTTTCAGAACCGGCAGCGCGTTGCCTTGCAGGGCGCCGGCCGGCGCGTGTCTGGCAAGTTTGATGGCATTGTCGGTTGCGTGCACGATGTTGCCGCGCCGATCGATGACCAAAACCTCGTCATTCAGCCACTTGGCCTGCTTCGATCGATAATAGTCGAGAAGGCAATCGCGATCGTATTTGCAGGAGCCCGCCATGAGCGACTGGATGTATTCACTCATGACCATCGCCAGCGCCAAGCTCTGCGAACTGAAGTGCTGCGCTGGTCCGGAGATGTCGACGACGCCCAGGATTTCGCCGTCCGTTGGATGACGGATCGGTGCGGCGGCGCACGTCCAGCGCTGCACCTTGGAGCAGAAATGCTCGGCGCCGTTGATCTGCACCGGCTGTGCCAGGGCTACGGCTGTACCGATGGCATTGGTGCCGATGTCGGATTCACCCCATCGCCCGCCGTACTCGAGATGAATTTCGCGACCGGAATCGACGGCGCGTTCATCGCCCCGCGTCTCGATGATAAGGCCCGAGGCATCGGTCAAGATGAACATCGAGATCGATTCATTCATGAACTTGCTGGCGCGGTCCAAGACAGGGCGGGCGCATTGGGCAAGCAGACTGTGCGCGGCGCGATGGCGAAAGATCTCGCCTTCGCCGGCGAGCGGCGCGGCTTTGCTTTCGGCTGAAACCTGCAGATCGCTGCAGCGCTTCCAAGAGGCGGCGATGTCCGTTCTCAGGCCTTCGGAAACATCGCCGCGCTCGACGAATTT
>JBOFCQ010000232.1:0-5000 GCA_051646145.1 Hyphomicrobium sp. | reverse complement strand
CGCTCGGTGTGTGCCGGCGCATGTCTTGTAAATGTGTCGCGGCTTTTCGAAGTCGCAGGTTCAGTTTTCGCTTGGCAGCCGTCAGGTTGGAATGAGAAAAATCCGCCACAATCGTTTGTTAGCTGGTGCAGCATTGTCTGATATCGATGGTCGGGGGACCGTCACCGGCGCTGGTGATCTGATGGATCGCACGCCCGAACGGGTGAAGAGGGGCATGGCAGACTTGAATTTTGACCGCCGGACGGTTCTCGGGCAGGTCGCAGGGCTCTCGTCGGCCATTGTGCTGGCGCGCCAACTTGCAGCCGTTGGCGCAGCGATGGCGGCCGATGAAGCGAGCGGCGATGCCGCCGCTGCCGCACCCGCAGCCGACGCGCCGCCGGCGCGAAAGGCGTTTGGCGCCGCCGACATCAAAGAGATGGCCCGACAACTCGCGACCACCGATTTCGCCAAGCCGACCGCGGAATTGCCGGCGCCCTTCGACAAGCTCTCCTACGACCAGTACCGCGACATCCGCTTCAAGACCGATCAGGCGCTGTGGAACGGCGACAAGCTCGACTTCCAGATCCAGCTCTTCCCCATGGGCTGGCTCTATGAATCGCCGGTTGAAATCTGGACCATCGAAAACGGCGAGCCGCGCCAGTTGAAGGCCGACGGCAAGCTGTTCTCGCTCGGACCACTGATCGGGCCCGGGCCCGAAGCCGCGCCGTTTGGATTTTCCGGCTTGCGCATTCACGGACCCATCAACCGCGCCGACTATTTCGACGAGTACGTGGTGTTCCAGGGCGCGAGCTATCTGCGGTCCGTCGGGCGCGGCCAGCAGTATGGCGCGTCGGCGCGTGGCCTAGCGCTCAACACGGCGCGTCCGGGCGGCGAAGAGTTTCCGTTCTTCCGCGCCTTCTGGATCGAGAAGCCGGCGCCGGGCGCGGCCGAGATCATCGTGCACGCCTTGCTCGATAGTCCGTCGGTTGCGGGCGCCTATCGGTTTGCGATCCAGCCCGGCGAAGCGACGGTGATGGATGTCGAGCTGTCGCTTTACCCGCGCAAGACGCTGGTGCATGTCGGCATCGCGCCGCTGACGAGCATGTTCCTGCACGGCCCCGCCGACGATCGCATCGCGCACGATTTTCGCCCCTCGGTGCACGACAGCGAAGGTCTTGCCGTGTTCAACGGCAATGGCGAGCGGCTCTGGCGTCCGCTGACCAACCCCAAGATGCTGCAGACCTCGGCGTTTCTCGACAAAGATCCGAAAGGCTTCGGCCTCGCACAGCGCGATCGCTCGTTTCAGGCGTTCGAGGATCTCGAAGCCCGCTACGACCGCCGGCCGACCGTCTGGGTCGAGCCAAAGGGCGGCTGGGGCGCCGGGTACATCGAACTCATCGAAATTCCGGTCGAGGAAGAAATTCACGACAACATCGTCGCCTACTGGAAGCCCGAAAAGGGCCTCGAGCCGGGCAGCGCCCACGACTATGCCTACCGCCTCCACTGGAGCCAGAACGTGCCCGCCGCCTGGACTGGCGCCCGCGTCGCTAAGACGCGGATCGGACAGAAGAAAAAGGCCGGCACGATCGTCTTCGTCGTCGACTTCGATGGCCCGGCTGTGAAAGAGCTGAGAGACCTGCCGGTGGCCGACCTCAGCGTCAGTCCCGGCGAGAGCTTGAACCTCGTTGTGCAAAGAAATCCGGAACTCTCGGGCATCCGCGTGACTTTTGAGATGAACCCGGGCGACGCCGAACTTGTCGAACTGCGTTTAGCGATCAAGGCTGCCGATCAATTGATTTCCGAAAGCTGGTTGTATCGATGGACGAAGCCGTAAACGAGAATTTCATCGGCGTGCTTCCCCCGCCGCGCGCCCCGCGCGACATCGGTTTCACAACGCTGCCCGAGCAGGGGCCGATCGCCATGCCGGAGCAGGACTTCGCCCAGCCGATTGCCGTCGGCGATACGCCAAGGCGCGGCTATTGGGTGCCGCGCTCGGCCGTATTCGCGGGCGCGGGCGTGCTGACGCTGGCCTTCGCCATCGAGCTTGCCGGCATTCTCGCCTACACCTCGATGATGACGCCGCTGCAGTTCTTGTTCCTGGTGTTGTCCACCATTGCTTTCGGATGGATCGCGCTTGGGTCGCTCAGCGCCGCGCTCGGCTTCCTGCCGCTCTTTGCCGGCGAGCGGGTGGCGACGATCGTGCAACCTGAGCCCGATGCCGCGCTAGATGATGCCCGAACGGCGCTGTTGTTCCCCGTCTATCACGAAGACCCGGCCCGTATCGCCGGCACCATCGAAGCGATGACCGACGAACTCGTCGCGCACAATGCAGCGGCCACATTCGACGTCTTCGTTCTCTCCGATACGCGCGGCGAAACCGACGGCGCGCGCGAGGATCGCGTGTATCGCGCCCTCAATCAGCGCCTCGCGGGCCGCATCAACGTCTTCTATCGCCGCCGCATCGAGAACACGCATCGCAAGGCCGGCAACATCGCCGACTGGGTGACGCGCTTTGGTGGCGCGTATGAGAATTTCATCATCCTCGACGGTGACAGCGTGATGAGCGGCGACACGCTCATTCAGCTTGCACGCGCCATGGATGCCAATCCCAAAGCCGGCCTCATCCAGACCGTGCCGCGTCTCGTCGGCGCGACGACGCTGCTCCAGCGCCTGACGCAGTATGCGTCGAACACGTATGGTCCAGCCGTCGCCGCCGGCATCGCATTCTGGCATCGCGACCAGGGCAATTACTGGGGCCACAACGCCATCATCCGCACGCGCGCCTTCGCAACCGCGGCCGGTCTGCCGGAACTGCCGGGGCGCAAACCGTTCGGCGGGCACATCCTCAGTCACGACTTCGTCGAGGCCGTGCTGCTGCAGCGCGCCGGATGGGGCGTGCATATGCTGCCGCAGATGGAAGGGTCGTACGAGGGCCAGCCGCCGAACATCATCGACGTCGTCGTGCGTGACCGGCGCTGGGCGCAGGGCAACCTGCAGCATCTTGCCATCGTCTCGCAGCCGGGCGTCACCGCCATGGGGCGCGTGCATCTCGGCATGGGCGCGACGTCGTATTTGATTTCGGCCGTTTGGGCTCTGTCGCTGATCGTCGGCGTCGTACTGGCGCTGCAGGGTGGACAGATGATCCCGAGCTACTTCGAAGACAGCAAGACGCTGTTTCCGATCTGGCCGGTGATCGACGCCGGCGCGGCCTTGCGCTTGTTCGTCGCCACGCTTGCCGTCGTCTTGCTGCCGAAGGGTCTTGGTCTCATCCTGCACCTCAAGCACGCGCGCATGGCGCGGGATGGCCGGGCTGCGGCGCGCGGTACGCTCGGCGTACTCTATGAAACGCTCTATTCGATGCTGATCGCGCCGATCCTGATGGTCACACAGACTGTCGGCGCGGCGCAGATTTTTGCCGGTCTCGATTCCGGCTGGAAAGCGCAAAAGCGCGATGACGGCGCGTTGACGTTCGTGCAGGCCATGTCGTTTGCGCGCTGGCACACGCTGATCGGCGTCGTGGTTGCGGCGATCGCCTGGAAGGTCTCGCCGGGGCTGCTCGCTTGGATGGCGCCCGTGGTTGCGGGCCTCGTGCTCGCCGGACCCGTCAGTTGGTGGACGTCGCGGCCGGCCGGCGCCTTTGCGCGCTGGGCGCTCGCCACCAAGGAAGATCTGACGCCGCCAGCCATTCTCGCCGCTGTCGAGGAGAGGGCGCGCGAATGGGCGGAACGCATTGCGCATGACGCGCCCGATGGCGGGCGTTTGTCGAAAGCGGCGTGAGACGCCGTATCAATCGCAGCGCGCACATGACGTTGTGAAGTCCAAAGCGCGTCAACGTTTGGCTCGCGAAATCAAAAGTCTCGCACGCAAACGATCGCCGATTGCTGCTGGCTGTTAAATGCGGGCGCTGTCCGCGCGCGACGGCTTCCCCGCCGGCTCGGCGCTGGCCCGCAACGACTTGAAGAGCTCGCTGAAAATTTCGCGCACGCGGATCGCGTCCGCATCGAGGAACGGCAGCGGACGCGTCACCTCGATGGCCGCAACGCCGAGGCGTGCCGTCAAGGCGCCATTGAACGCGCCTTCGCCGAGGCGTCGCGACAGACGGCGCAGCACGTCTTGTCCGAGAAACTGACCGAGCAGATCATCGGTCATGGCAAGTCCGCCGGTCGCGACGATGTGGGTGACGACGAGCCGCGCCAGGCGCAACGCGCCAAGCGTGCCGGGCCGTCCACCGTACAAGCCGGCGATGGCGCGGAACATGCGCACGTTCTCGACCAGCACATAGCCGAGCGCGATCCACAGGATTGGCGACAGCGCGGTAACGGTCGCGATGCGTTTGGCGGATCGCAGGATGATGCGCCGCGCATCCTGATCGAGCGGCGCCAGCAGCGCCCGATCGGCGAGGCGGAGCAATTCGCCGGGCTCCAGCACGTCGTTGGCGTGCGCCTTCAGTTCGGAAAGGCCCCACGTCATATCGGCGCGGCCGCCGTAGTGGCGCACGAGCAACGATACCGCCGCGCGTTCCCGTTTCAGATCACGCGCGGCGATGGCCGCCTGGACGGCGTGGCGCAGTCGTGACAGGCGGGCCAAGCGGCGAAAACCGATGAGTTCGCGGCCAACGAGCACAAGGCCCGAAACTGCGATGGCGCCAAGCAGCGCGGTTGCCGTCCAGCCGAGCCAATCCTGCCGTTCGAGTGCGATGGTGATGAAGCGCGTGAACCAGAGACCGGCGGCAAGCGCCGTCAATGCCCCGATCGCCGACATCATCAGCGCGCCGAAGTTGAAGCCGCGCCGAACGATCTCTCCGGTCGGCATGCGCGTGATCGTCGTCTCGATGGCCCCGCCGCGTCCGCCGCGCGGTGTGGTGCGCGCGCTCTGGGCGTCGCGATCGAAGGTCGTCTCGCCACCGCTGACAGCCGGATCGTCGGGGCGGAATGCGCGCGGCGCGCGCGGCGGCTCAGCGCTGGCCGCGCGGTCTGGGGTTGGGCGCTCGGGCGTATCCGTCATGTCAGGTGATCCGCGAT
>JBOFCQ010000208.1:0-10109 GCA_051646145.1 Hyphomicrobium sp. | reverse complement strand
GGCGCCGGCCAGTCAGCAAGTCGTGATTGGCAGTCCGGCGCCGAAACGCTAGAAAACGCGCTATGAGCACCCGGCGTCTCGTGACCGACATTTTAGGCCCTCACTTCCGTCTAGCGTTGCGCCTTGTGGCAATAGCCGGCGCACTGTTGGCGGTGACGCCTGTGCGTGCCGAAATCGCGAGCCCGTGGGTCGAGCTCTACAACAATAAAATCCGATTGCTGGCCGGTGGTTCCGATGGCCGCTCCTATGCCGCGATCGAAATCGTCATGCCGAAGGATTGGAAGACGTATTGGCGCAACCCGGGCGAAGCGGGAGGCATTCCGCCGACGTTCGATTGGTCGCAATCCGTCAACGTCGCGCGTGTAGACGTGCTCTATCCCGCGCCCCACACGCTGATCGATAAGGCGGGCGCCACGTATGGCTACAAGGATGCGGTGGTTTTTCCGGTCGTCATCACGCCGAAGGACGCAAGCCTGCCGATCGAGCTGAAGCTCAAGGCGGAATATGGCATCTGCAAAGACATCTGCGTGCCGTCGGAAGCAGAGGTATCGCTCGCGCTGCCCGCTGGCGGTGAGCCGTCGGCATCGGACGCCATTGCCGAAGCGCTGGCGCGCGTGCCGTCGACATCGCCGCGCGCGGGGATAGATCCAACACTCGTTGCCGCCACGCTCGATACCAGCGGCGCCGCGGCTGTGCTGCACCTCGACGTCAAGGATCTCGGCGAGGCCGACGGCGAAGCGTTTGTCGAAGGACCGGACGGCGTGTTCGTGCCGCGCCCGATATTGGCGGCGGCCGGCAACGGCAGCGGGAACGCCGCGGCGCGCTTCGACGTTGATGTCTCGGATAAAGATGTCCTTGCGGCGCTCAAGGCTGGAACTTTGAAAGTGACGCTGGTCGGCGCAAAAGGCCAATCCGAATTACCGATCAAACTCAATTGAGGTGCGATGGCTGCTCTCGTCCTGAGGGCAATTCGCACCAGACCGTTCACGCGCAATTTTGATTTCCAACGAACCCGCAACGCTTCACAAGACCACTGAGAGGATATGAGATGACGATCAAAGTCGGCGACCGCCTTCCGGATGCGAACTTCACGGTGATGGGCCCGGATGGTCCTGCCGCAAAATCGACGAGCGATGTGTTCAAGGGCCGCAAGGTGGCGCTGTTCGCGGTGCCCGGCGCCTACACGCCGAGCTGCCACAAGAACCACATGCCGGGCTTCGTCGATCGCGTTGCGGAACTCAAAGCCAAGGGCATCGATGCCGTTGCCTGCACAGCGGTCAACGATGTGTTCGTGCTTTCGAACTGGGCGAAGGACACCGGCGCCGACGGCAAGATCGAAATGCTGGCTGACGGTTCGGCAGATTTCGCCAAGGCGACGGGCCTCGATATCGATCTCGCGGGCTTTGGTCTTGGCACGCGCTCGAAGCGCTATGCGATGCTTGTCGAAGACGGCGTGGTCAAGGTTCTGAATATCGAAGACAGCCCGCCGCAGGTCGATAAGTCGAGCGCTGAAACGCTGTGCTCGATGGTTGATCGTTCGCTCGGCTAATTCAGAAAGAAAAGACCAAGCGGCGAGGCCGGCGAGCGTCAGCGCGTCTTGAAGGGAGACATCCCAAGACGCGCGAGTTCGTCGGCCCGTTCGTTTTCGGGGTGGCCGGCATGACCCTTGAGCCAGTGCCAATGCACTTCGTGTTTCAGGCGCAGATCGTCGAGGCGCTGCCATAGCTCGGCATTCTTCACGGCCTTCTTGTCAGCCGTTTTCCAGCCGTTGCGCTTCCAGCCGTGGATCCAGGCGGTGATGCCATTCTTGACGTAGGCGCTGTCGGTCCACAGTTCGACCTTGCTGCGGCGCTTCAATGCTTCGAGCGCGGAAATCGCCGCCAGCAGCTCCATGCGGTTGTTCGTCGTGTCGGCCTCGCCGCCGTGCAATTCCTTGCGATGCGTGCCGGAAATCAAGACGGCGCCCCAGCCGCCCGGACCCGGATTTCCGGAACAGGCGCCGTCGCTGTAGACGATGATGTGCGGGTGCGTTGCCGTCATGCGCCCGTCTCTGCGCCGTAGTCGGCGATCGATGTCACCGACTGATGGAAGTGCAGGCGGCGAAGATAGGCGATCGGGTCGTGCGGTTTGACGAGCGCGTTGGCTGGCGTGTTCAGCCAGTCGTAGCTGCGCGTCAGCAGGAAGCGCATGGCAGCCCCGCGCGCCAGCGTCGGCAGGGCGGCGCGTTCTTCCGGCAGCAACGCGCGGCGTTCCTCGTAGCCGCGAATGAGCGCCCGGCCCTTGGTGATGTTGAACGAAATATCCGGCTCAAAGCACCAGGCGTTGAGGGCCACCGCGATGTCGTAGGCGTAGGCATCGTTGCAGGCGAAATAGAAGTCGATCAGGCCCGACAAACGGTCGCCGATGAAGAACACGTTGTCCGGGAAGAGATCGCCGTGAATGACGCCGGCGGGCAGCGCCGCAGGCCAGCGCGCTTCGAGCGTTGTGAGTTCAGAGCCAATGAGCCGCGCAAGGCCCGGCGCGATGTCGTCGGCGCGATCCGCGAAGCGTTCGAATAGCGGCCGCCATCCCTTGACGCCGAGCGCATTGGCGCGCGTCAGCGCGAAGCCTTCGCCCGCCCGGTGCATGCTGGCGAGCGCGCGGCCGACTTCCAGGCAATGCTGCGCCGTCGGCCGGCGCGGCCACACGCCGTCGAGGAACGTGACGAGCGCCGCCTTGCGGCCTGATAGCGTTTTGAGATTTTGCCCCTCGCCATCGCGCACCGGCAGCGGACAGGTGACGCCGCGCGCGGCCAGATGCTCCATGAGGCCGAGGAAAAACGGCAGATCCTTGGGGTCGACGCGCTTTTCATAGAGCGTCAGAATGTAGGGCCCCTTCGACGTCTTGACCAAATAGTTCGAGTTCTCGACGCCTTCCGCGATGCCCTTGTAGCTCATCAGCTCGCCAAGGCCGTAGCCAGCGATGAAGCGTGCGAGATCCTCGTCGCTGACTTCGGTGTAAACAGCCATAAGCGCTTAATTCCCGTTTCGCGGCGTGTCGGCGCCAGCTCTCAGTTCGCGGGGGACGTTGAAGATCACACGCTCCTCAGCCGTGGTTACGACATCGATCGTCACATCGAAACGGTCTTGGAAGGCTTTGACCACTTCATCCACGATGACTTCGGGGGCGGAGGCGCCCGCCGTCACGCCGACCGCGCGGATGTCGCTGAGCGCCGTCCAGTCGATGTCGCTGGCCCGCTCGATGAGGATTGAGTGTCGGCAGCCCTCGCGCTCGCCGACTTCGACGAGGCGCAGCGAATTCGAACTCTTCGGACTGCCGATGACGATCAGGCAGTCGACGCGCGGCGCGATGGCCTTGACGGCGTGCTGCCGATTGGTCGTCGCATAGCAGATGTCTTCCTTGACCGGCCCGGCGATCGCGGGAAAGCGCGCCTTGAGGCGGGTGACGATTTCGGCCGTATCGTCGAGCGAGAGGGTGGTCTGGGTGACGTAGGCGAGCCGGTCGGGGTCACGCGGCTGGAAGGCGTCGGCGTCGGCCACGGTTTCGATGAGGGTGACGGCGCCCTCCGGCAGTTGCCCCATGGTGCCGATGACTTCGGGGTGGCCGCGATGGCCGACGAGCACGATGTCACGCCCGCGTTCATAATGGCGGGTGGCTTCGTTGTGGACCTTCGTCACCAGCGGGCAGGTTGCGTCGAGTACGAACATATTGCGGCTGGCGGCCGCTTCGGGCACCGCCTTGGCGACACCGTGTGCCGAAAAGATCACGGGCTGGCCCGTGTCAGGGATGTCTGTCAGCTCCTTCACAAAAACGGCGCCTTTGGCCTTGAGAGACTCAACCACGTAACGGTTGTGGACGATCTCGTGTCGGACGTAGACCGGGGCGCCGAATTTCTGCAGGGCTTGCTCCACGATCTGGATAGCCCGGTCAACGCCGGCGCAAAATCCGCGCGGGGCCGCAAGCAGCAGGGTCAGCGGCCTTTTGCCGTGGGCCGCACTGAAGGGTGGATTAACGGACATGAAGTTGAAAAACCCTTTACTTTCAGCCGAGAAGCTTCGCGATGCGGTTGGACGTGACGGTTCCGTGGTGCTACGGTTCTTAAAGCACAAATCGAGGGGCCTGGGGAACGCACCCCGGAGAGACACTTTGCTCAAGACATTCGCTGCCCTTCTTTCGGTCGGCCAAAATGGGCTGCAGCCCGCCGCTCGTGCCCTCCGCGCACGGCGCGCGTGTGCCGTGGCCGTGGTGCCCGCCCTGGCCCTGACACTTGCCGGCTGCGGCATGAGTTCCCTGACCTCGGGGCTCGGCGGCGGCATGTTCGGTGGGTCGAGCCAGAAGGCCGCCGGCGAAGGGCTTTCCGAAGAGCAGTTGCTGACCGCCGCCAAGAGCGACGATCCCGGCGCGACGAGCAGCACGACGATTGGCGAAGTCGCGCCCGGCTGCCCGCGCTTTGTGGTGGCGTCGCGCGATCACCACATCACGTTCTACGAGCCGGGCCGCGCCGGCGATGGCCTTGCCATCATGCATCGCGGCGAGATCACCAAGACCGCGCGTGAGTGCCAGATCGAGCCGGGCCGCGTCACCGTCCGCTATGGCTTCTCCGGCCGTGTGCTGCTTGGACCCAAGGGCAAGCCCGGCAACGTAACGCTGCCCGTCACCGTTTCGGTTAACGACGCCAAGCGCGCCAAGGTCATCGACGACCGCATGACGGTTGAAGTGATCGTCGGTGTCGATAAGCCGATCGGCTACTTCTCGACTGTGCGCACCGTCACATTCGCCATTCCGGAAGGCACGCGTCCGGGCGAATTCGAAGTGCAGGTCGGCTTCGACGGTAAGGCTGCCGGCGCCGGTTGAGCGCAGCGGTAACGCCAGCTGGAAGACGTCAGCCAGAGACTCCAGCCGGGCGCTTCTGAAGCGCGTCACATCCAGATTTCGAAAATCATTCAGCGCCCGCCCGATAGGTCCGCGACGCGTGGGCTCGCACGGCAGGCGGCTGCGTGCTCACCGCTGCTGCGCTGTGATCTGCTGCGCGTGCTTGCCGTGTCGGCAAGCGCATGCGCGGCATTTCAATGGGCCATTCACGTAACGCCGGATCTGGTCGGCATGTGAAGCGGATGATGTGCAGCGGATGGACCGCCGCGCAAAAAAAAGGCCGGGCACGCGGCCCGGCCATTTTCAATTGTGTTTGCTCGAACGGCCGTCTGGTACCGATGGCCCGCTGCCGATTGTCCGGCACCGGTCGTCGAGACGCCTCTGCTCAGTTCAGCTTGCCTTTGAGATCGGCGATCGACTGAGAGATGAGGCCAGCGCCGGTTGCGCCAGTGACGCGCGCCTGCAAAAGCTTTTCAGCGGCGGAGATGGCCGTTTCCACGGCCTTCGTCTTCACGTCGCTGATGGCCTGGGCCTCGGCGCGTGCGATCTTTTCTTCCGCCATCTTCGAGCGGCGCTCGATGGTTTCGTTGAGCGTCTTGCGGGCGTCGGCGGCGATGGCTTCCGCCTCGCGCTTGGCCTGTTCGACGATCGAGGTGGCTTCCGCTTCCGCCTCTTTCGACTTCTTCTGATAGTCGGCGAGCAGGGCCTGGGCTTCTTCACGCAGACGGCGCGCTTCGTCCAGTTCCTTGCGGATGGCGTCAGCGCGTTCGTCCAGCGCCTTGCCGATCAGCTTCGGCACGCCGTAGTAGGCGAGCAGAGCCAAGAACAGCAGGAAGGAGATCGTTACCCAGAATACGGGATCATGCGGATCAAACATTACGTCCTCACTCCCCCGCCGCCGGTGCCAAAATCTTCTTCACGTCCGCGGCGCTGACGTCCTGCCCGATGAGCCGGTTCAGAATGGCGCTGGCGGTATCGGCCGCGATATCGTTGACGGAGGCCATGGCTTTCGTCTTCGTGGCCGCAATGCGCGTTTCCGCGTCTTGCAGCTTCGCCGCAAGGCTCTTCTCGACACGCACGCGTTCAGCGTCCGTCTCATCGGCAAGCTTCTGGCGCGTGTCCTTGGCAATCGTCGAGGCTTTCGCCCGGGCGTCGGCCAGCGCCTTCTCGTATTCGGCGAGCGCCTTGTCCGTTTCGGACTTGAGGCGGCTCGCGGCTTCGAGATCGCGGGCGATGCGATCGCGCCGCTCGCCCAGAACCTCGCCGACGCGCGGCAGGGCCACGCGCGACAGGATCAGGTAGAGCAGCGAGAACATCGCCGCCAGCCAGATGAGCTGCGGAGCGAAGTCATGCGTGTTGAGCTGTGGCAAGCCACCGCTCTTGTGGGCCACTTCACCCGCTGCTTCGGCCGCGGCCAGAGCCGCGGTCATCATCGCTGCATGCATCGGTTCGCTCCTTCAACCGTTGCGGTTGAAATCAACCGAAAAGGATGATGAGGGCGACGAGCAGGCCGAACAGACCCGTTGCTTCTGCGAGTGCGAAGCCGATGAGCAGGTTGGTGAACTGGCCAGGAGCTGCCGACGGGTTGCGAAGTGCGCCCGAGAGGTAGCTGCCGAAGATGTTGCCGATGCCGATGCCGGCGCCGATGAGGGCGAAGCAAGCGAGGCCAGCGCCGATGAACTTTGCAGCATTCGCGTCCATGATAGTCTCCTTGGTTTTTCCGATAAGTGGGATTGGGAATTCAAAAACTCGCAAAAAAAGCCGCAGCTCTCAAGGAGCGACGGCCTTTGTTGTCAGTGGTGCATGTTCACGGCATCGTTCAGATAAATGCACGTGAGAACGGTGAAGATGAAGGCCTGTAGGAAGGCGACGACGAACTCGAGGCCCGTGAACGCCGTGGTGAACAGAACCGGCGCCGCCTTGGCGAAGAAGGGCAGGCTGACGGCAAAGCCGGCGAACACCTTCAACATCGTGTGGCCCGCCATCATGTTGGCGAACAGACGCACCGAGAGGCTGATCGGACGGATCAAATACGAGATGAGCTCGATCGGAACGATGAGCGGCATCAGCCAGATCGGCACGCCGTCCGGCACGAAGAGCTTCAAATAGCCGAGACCGTGACGGGCAAAGCCAATGGCGGTGACGACCAGGAACACCAGGGCTGCCAGCGCGAACGTCACCACGATGTGGCTCGTCACAGTGAACGTGCCGGGGATCATGCCGAGCATGTTCAGCGCCAGAATGAAGATGAACAGCGAGAACACGAACGGGAAATACTTCATGCCTTCGTCGCCGACGTTTTCGCGGATCATATTGGCCACGAATTCGTAGGAGAGCTCAGCCACCGACTGCAGCCGGCCCGGAATGAGCGCGCGATTTTTCATGGCAACCACGAAGAAGATCGTGATCAGCGATACCGCCAGCACCATGTACAGCGACGCGTTCGTGAACGAGGCGTCATGCCCGAACAGATCAAGCGGAATGTACCGCTTGATTTCGAACTGGCTCATGGGGCCGTGCCCACCACCCGCTTCAGAAGCCACGCTCGTCTCCCCCGTTATACGTCTTCATCGTCGTCGTCCTTGACGGACGGACTGGCGCGCTGGAGCGGTTCGGCTTTCGCCTGCGCCGCGCGCGCGCCTCTAATTACGTTCAACATGCCCGCCGCGAACCCAAGCGCCACGAAGAGCACGAGGAACAGCGGCAACGTGCCGAAATAGCGATCGGTGAACCAACCGACCACGCCGCCGAACACCAGGCCGGCGACGAGTTCAGCCGCGATCTTGAAGGCTTGGCCGTAGGCTGCGCCGCGAGCAGGATCTGCCACTCGCCCCGCGCCCTGACGAGTTTTGACCTCATCGAGCCGCTTGCCGATACCCTCCGAACGACGCCTAAAGGCCTCGCGCTCAGATGGACTGATTTCACCACGTCCCGGCCCCTGGCCGTTGTCTTCGGCAGACATGGCTAAATCCGTCCGATCGCTGCGAGAATCCTTACGGCGTCGAGAGTTTCCGACGGCGGGCACCATAGTTTCGGGGGCTATGGGTGTCAAGGAAACGGGCCGCGCTTTGGGCGTGCGGCCGGTACGGCGAAACCGCGCAGGCAGCGGCCGCAGACGACGTGCACGCACGGTCGGGAAGATGTCGAAAAGTGCAGCATTGCGAGCCTATTGAACGAATGCGCTGCACGTCATCGGCAAAACGAAAAGCCGCTGACGCGGGGCGGCGTCAGCGGCTTGGGCCGATCGAGACAGACACCGCCGGGGGGAGCGGCACATGGTCTCGCCGGTATTTCACGGTCGTCTCACGGCGTACCAGCGCTCCGGCCGATCGAGGCTCGAGATTGCTGGCAGCCGAGTGCAAGGGGCATTTGGCAGTGCGGCAGAGTATGCGGCGTGTTTGTCGTCTCTTCCTCTGACCCCGCCGCTGCCGGATGAGGGCGGCGGGGGTTCTGATAGACTCGGTTAGCGCGCCGGTTGCGTTGTCTCTGGTGTTGCCTCGTCCGGCGCGGGCGTGGCTGCTGGAGCCTCAGCCGGCTGGTCCGGCGATGTGACCGTGGCGGCCGGCGGCGTTGTTGGCTCAACGACAGTTGTTCCCGACGCTGCGCCCGAACTTGGCGACGATACCGGCGCGGTTGTTGCCGGCGACGTCGGCGCGATATCACGCGGCGTCATCGTGAAGAAGAAGGCGAGCAGGGCCGCCCCGACGACGGCGAGAATGAGCATCGAGCGCGTCAGCACGCGGTACGACATCTTTTTCTTCGAGCCTTGGCGGGCGTCCGTTGACGAAATAACCGTCGATGAGCGATCGGTTCGATTGTGCATGGCAAATCCCCTTTTTGGATATGCAAGCACAACGCGGCATCAGGGATGAAGTTCCATGCCAGGCCCGGGTTTGCCGGCGGCTCAGCGCTCGCACATGTGTCCTTAAGCCCGATCAGCCGGCTTCGCGGAAGCTCTGCGCCGTCTGCAGGTCAACCGAGACGAGCTGCGACACGCCCTTTTCCGCCATGGTCACGCCGAACAGGCGGTTCATGCGCGCCATGGTCATCGGGTGATGGGTGATGACGAGGAAGCGCGTATCGGTTTCCCGCGCCATCTGCTCCATCAGGCGGCAGAAGCGATCGACGTTGGCGTCATCGAGCGGTGCGTCGACTTCGTCGAGCACGCAGATCGGCGATGGGTTGGTGAGGAACACGGCGAAGATCAGCGACAGGGCCGTCAGCGTCTGCTCGCCGCCCGAGAGCAGCGACAGCGTTGCCGGCTTTTTGCCAGGCGGCTTGGCGATGATTTCAAGACCGCCCTCAAGCGGATCTTCCGGGCTCTCGATCATTTCGAGGCGCGCTTCCCCGCCGCCGAAAAGATGCGTGAACAGCCGCTCGAAATGCGCGTTGACCTTCTGGAAGGCCTCGTCGAGGCGCACCTTGCCTTCCTTGTTCAACTGGCCGATGGCGCCGCGCAGCTTGGCGATCGCCTGTTCGACGTCGAGGCGTTCAGCCGTCATGCTGTCGAGCTGCGCTGTCAGTTGCGCCAGATCGTCGTCGGCCTGCAGGTTGACGCCGCCGAGCCGATCGCGGTCGGTCTTGAGGCGCGTCAACTGGCGATCGACGTCGATGAGGTCCGGCAAGGCCGCGCCCGGCTCGACCGCTGCGAGCGTGAGGCAGTTTTCGGGGGCGACTTCGAACGTCTCGCGGATGCGGCGCGCGTGATCCTGCCGCCGCTGGCGGGCATTCTCCAATTTGCTTTCGATGCGCGCCTTAGCTTCGCGCGCATTGGCAACGTCGGTTTGCGCACGTCGCAGGGCTTGCGTTGCGGCCTTGACGGCATTCTCTGCGGCAGCGAGCGCGTCAGCAGCAGCGCTGCGCTCTGCTTCCGTGCGCGACAATTCCGACAGCAGTGTCTCGCGTTGCGCGGCGATTTTCTCCGGCAGACCCGCATAGCTTTCAAGTTCGGTGCGCGCTTCTTCGAGGCGGCCAACGAGTGTCTGAACCTGTTCGGCGGCGCTCGCCTCTCGCGTCTGCCAGCGGGCGATGTCAGCGCCGACATGACGGATGCGCTCGAGCCGGATCTGGTGATCGCGTTCGAGGGTCGCCAGCAGCACGCGCGCTTCGGCAACGGCCTTGCGTGCGGCCTCGGCATCGATCTGCGCCGCCTTCAGTTGCGGCTCCAGATCCTCGCCCTCGCTCATGGTCACGATTTGCGCTTCGATCTCGACGTGGCGCGCTTGCGCACCGGTCAG
>JBOFCQ010000199.1:0-2912 GCA_051646145.1 Hyphomicrobium sp. | reverse complement strand
GGCGCCAACCATCCGGTCAAGGATTTCACCACCGGAAAAGTTGAAATCGTGTCGATGAACCATGGCTTTGCGGTGGATCGCGACAGCTTACCGATCGGCGTTGCCGAGACGCACGTATCATTGTTCGACGGGTCGAATTGTGGTCTTGAAGTCAAGGGTAAGCCGGTGTTTTCGGTACAGCATCACCCTGAAGCATCGCCAGGCCCGCAGGACAGCCACTATTTGTTCACGCGCTTCGTCAATCTGATGCGCGCCCAAAAAGGCGAGGCCACCAAAGCAGAGCGGTGACCCGTCGCGCCGTTCAGCTCTGGAGGAACTTTGCGTGAAATATAAATCCCTGGCCGTCGTAGTCGCCACCTTGACGCTGATCGCCACCGATGCCGGCGCCTGCACCTACGACAAGGGTCCGTTCCTCAAGAAGCTCGAGGAGTGGCGCGGCTCGTGCGGCCATCCGCTGTGCGGCACCATTCTCGTCGCCGAACCCGAAAAGCAGATCAAAAGCCCGACACCGTGCGACGCTGAAGCGTGGATCACGATGAAGGACGACATCCGCAAAACCGTCGTCGCGGGCGGCGCGGTGATGTTTGGTGAAGTGCACGACAACGCGGCCCAGCACGAATTGCGCTCGCGCGTCGGCATGAGCAACTTTGCATCCGTCGTCATGGAGCACGTGCGCGCCGACCAGACGGCGGCGCTCGACGCCTACACCGCGATCTACAAGAACGATTACAAGGAAAGTGCGGTCGAAGATTTCACCAAGCTTCTTGAGTGGAAGTCATCGGGCTGGGCTTCCGGCAACTATGAGCCGCTGATCCGCGCTGTGCTCGTCTCGCGCCGCCCGATCTTTCCCGGCGATCCGCCGCGCGACTTGATCAAGAAAGTGGCCAAGGAAGGCGAGAGCGCTTTGCCGGCGGACGAAGTGAAGCGGCTCGCGCTCGACGTTCCGTTCGACGCCGCGGTTGCCGCGAGCGCCGTTGCCGAGATTGAAGCCGCCCACTGCGGTGCGCTCAGCAAGGAGCAGGCGACGACCATGGCTGTCGCGCAGCGCTACCGCGATGCGCACATTGCGGACGCGGCTCTGAAAGCCATTTCCAAGCACGGCAGCACCATCGTGCTCGCGGGCAACGAGCACGTGCGCAAGGATCGCGGCGCGCCGCAATTCATCACGCGCCGCGCGCCCGAGAAGCGCGTCGTCAGCGTGCAGTTCGTCGAAGTGCAGGCCGGCAAGGACACGGCCACCGATTACGTGCCGCGCGACGCCGCCGGCAAGCCGGTGGTCGATTACGTGATCTTCACCCCGGCCGCCAAACACGCGGACGCGTGCGCCGGCATGACGCCGAAGGCTGCACCTTAAATAGCGGCCTAGCCCCGCCGGCCTGGCCCGGCCCGCAAGCCCGGAAAATCGCGTCGACGTGCCGCCCGGGTCCTGTGCTAACCGGCCTGGCGGCGCCTGAGTGGCCCGGCCAACGCCAGTTCATGGCAGTGATCGGCGCGGGGTGGGCACGGCTGCGTGCCAAGGCCCGCCCGCGGCGAGCCCATGGTCCGAACACGCGGCGCCGCCCGGTGCCGGGTGGCCGTAACCTTTCTTATTTTTTAGGTCGCGGATGGCGCGCCGGCGCGTATAACCCTCAGCGAAATTATCCCGCCCGAGGAAACCCATGCGCACTGTGGCCGTCAAACTCTCTCTCGTTTCAGCGTTCTTTGCATTCACCGCTGGCGCGGCGCTTGCCGATTGCGGCGCCGAGGTTGCAACCGCGTTCGATAAGCAGCGCATGTCGCAAATGTTCCGCATGGTCATGGACCAGTCGACGGCCGAGGGGCCGGTGACAATGACGGTCGATTATATCCCGCCAAGCAAAATGCTGCAGACGGTGACGGCGGCCCACATGCCGGGCGATCAGCAGACCATGCTGGTCGGCGATCGGGCGTTTGCCGGTTCGGGCGGCGTTTGGGAAGAACTGCTGCCGCACTTCACGCAGTCGATCGTCGCCGAGGTGAACACGGCCGTCGGCGAACGTCCCAAGACGGACGGCCGCTTCGATTGCCTCGGCAAGGCGACGATCGACGGCCGCGACCTCATCGCCTATCGCACCAAGCCGACAGGTACCGACAAGAGCGAATTGCTGCGCACGGTGTATGTCGATCCGGCGAGCGGACTTCCGGCGTTCAATGTCGTCGCGGCGGCGGGCGCTGAAAGTGCACCGGCAGCCAAGGTGACCTATAGCTACCCGACCGATATCGTGATCGAGGCGCCGCAAGGCGCGCCGGTTCAAAAACTGCAGTGAGCGCCGCCGCCTCGTCGTTTGCCTTCGCTCAGCGCTGCCCCCGGAATTTAAGTAGGACCACGCCATGTACCGTCAGAATGGCACTTTCGCTGCTCTTGCCATCCTCTCTTCGGCAGCCCTCGGCCAAGGCGCCGACCCTGCCGGCGCACCCGATCAGAAATCGAACGCCAACCCGTGCCGGGATGAAGTGTCGGCGGCGCTGCAGAAGTTGCGGCGCTCGTCGTGGTTCCGCATGGAAACCTCGATGATCACCGAGAACGGCCCGACGAAGATGACGGTGGACTATGTGCTGCCGGATCGCATGCATCAGCGCGTGCAGGTGGTCGGCCAGGAAGCGGTGCAAGAGACGATCCTGGTTGGCAAGAAGGCATGGTCCAACGAGGGCGGCGGGTGGCACGATCTCGACGAGCAGATTGCCAACCAGATCGTGGCGCAGGTGCAGGAAACCGTGCTCGACCAGCAGACCGACGTTGGCAATTATAGCTGCCGGGGCAAGGTCACACTCGATGGCAAAGAGGTGTTCAGCTACAAGCTCGAACACGAACAGCCAAAAGATTCAGATGGCCCGAAGAACGAAGCGTTTCGCATGTTCTACATCGACGCGACGACGGGCCTGCCGGTGCGCAA
>JBOFCQ010000189.1:0-3125 GCA_051646145.1 Hyphomicrobium sp. | reverse complement strand
GTCGCGTTGGCGCCGGTCTTGGCGATGGCCTCGCGCACCGTGTCGAACATCGGCACGTCGGCCAGTTCGGCGTCGGGATGGTTGCTGCCGCCCTTGCCGGGCGTCACGCCGCCGACGATCAGCGAGCCATAGGCCCTCGCCTGCTTGGTATGGAACGTACCCTGACTGCCGGTGATGCCCTGGCAAATCACTTTGGTTGTCTTATCGACGAGAATGGCCATCTGGTGCCCCGTGTGAAAGCTGAGTGTCGCCCATTTTTTGCAGTGCAGCAAGAGCGACGATCGTGTCGTTGGGCCGATCCGTTGGCCCGATGAAGCGGCCCGCTCAGGCCACCTTCTTCACTTCGTCGGTGATCTTCTTGGCAGCATCGCCCAGATCGTCGGCTGGGATGACCTTCAGGCCTGAGTCGCGCAGGATCTGCTTGCCAAGCTCGACGTTCGTGCCCTCGAGGCGGACAACCAGCGGCACCTTCAGATCCATTTCGCGCGCGGCAGCGATAACGCCCTCGGCAATGATATCGCAGCGCATGATGCCACCGAAGATATTGACCAGAATGCCCTTCACGTTCGGATCGGCGAGAATGATCTTGAACGCCTCGCGCACCTTTTCCTTCGAGGCGCCGCCGCCGACATCGAGGAAGTTCGCGGGCTCGGCGCCGTAGAGCTTGATGATGTCCATGGTCGCCATGGCGAGACCGGCGCCGTTGACGAGGCAGCCGATGGTGCCGTCGAGCTTGATGAAGGCGAGGTCATGCTTGGAGGCTTCGATTTCGGTCGGATCTTCCTCGCCAAGATCGCGCATTGCCACGATTTCAGGGTGGCGATAGAGCGCGTTGCTATCGAAGTCCATCTTGCCGTCGAGGCAGATCAGCTTGCCGTCCTTGGTGACAACAAGCGGGTTGATTTCGAGCAAGCTCATGTCCTTCTCGACGAACATCCGCGTCAGGTTCTCGACGAGCTTGGAGCACGCCTTCACCTGGTCGCCCTTGAGGCCAAGCGCGAACGCGATGGTGCGGCCGTGGAACGGCTCATAGCCGGTCGCGGGGTCGATGGTGACGGTGTGGATCTGCTCGGGCGTATCGTGCGCCACGTCTTCGATGTTCATGCCGCCAGCCTGACTGACGATAAATGCGATGCGCGACGTGGCGCGGTCGACCAGCGCCGAGAGATAAAGCTCGCGATCGATCTGCGAACCGTCTTCGACGTACAGCCGGTTTACCTGCCGACCTGCCGGTCCCGTTTGCACGGTGACGAGCGTCTTGCCGAGCATCTCGCTGGCGAACTTCTTGACTTCATCGATCGACTTGGCGAGGCGCACGCCGCCCTTCTCGCCGGCATCCTTCTCTTTGAAGGTGCCCTTGCCGCGACCGCCGGCATGGATCTGCGCTTTGACCACCCACACCGGGCCCGGAAGTTTCTTGGCGGCCGCAACCGCCTCATCAACCGTGAATGCCGCGAAGCCTTCCGGTGTCGGGATGCCGTATTCGCGATAAAGCTGCTTGGCCTGATATTCGTGGATGTTCATGTGATGTCAGTCCCCGGAAATTTAAGCCAAGCTCGGCTGAATGGTTTTGCAGGCGTCGATCAGGCTTTGCACGGACGCGACGGATTTGGCGAACATGGCCTTTTCATCGGCATCGAGCGCCAGCTCGACGACCTTTTCGACGCCGCCCGCACCGATCACCACCGGCACGCCGACGTAGGTGTCTTTCATGCCGTATTCGCCGTTGAGCGACGCGGCGCAGGGCAGCATGCGCTTCTTATCCCGCAGATAGCTCTCGGCCATCGCAATCGCCGAGGCGGCGGGCGCATAGAATGCCGAGCCGGTGCCGAGCAGCGCGACGATCTCGCCGCCACCGCCGCGCGTGCGCTTGATCATGGCGTCGAGCTGTTCTTGGCTGAACATGCCGAGCTTGACGCAATCGGGAAGCGGTACGCCGCCGATGGTCGAATAGCGCACGATCGGCACCATGTCGTCGCCGTGGCCGCCGAGCGTCATGGCGCGCACGTCTTCGATCGAGACGCCGGCTGCGTCCGCCAGGAAGCACGCGAAACGCGCGCTATCGAGTACGCCCGCCATGCCGACAACCTTGTTCTTCGGCAGGCCTGAAAACTTCTGCAGCGCCCAAACCATGGCATCGAGCGGATTGGTGATGCAGATCACGAACGCGTTCGGCGCGTGTGTCTTGATGGCGGCGCCAACCTGCTCCATGACCTTGAGGTTGATGCCGAGAAGGTCATCGCGGCTCATGCCGGGCTTGCGCGGCACGCCGGCGGTGACGATGCACACATCGGCGCCAGCGATCGCTGCATAGCCATCCGGCCCTGCGCCCGAAAGGCGTGCGTTGTAGCCCTCAACGGAAGCCGTCTGCGCCAGATCGAGCGCCTTGCCCTTGGCCACGCCTTCCACGATGTCGGTCAGAACAATGTCGCCGAGTTCCTTGAGACCCGCGAGCAGCGCCAGCGTGCCGCCGATTTGACCCGAGCCGATCAATGCGATCTTCGTGCGCGCCATAAGCGTCGTCTCCTCTAAAGAAGTTTTTTTGAGAACGCGGACCCGGCAGGGCCAACTGTGACAACTAGTTTGCGCTTGCGTAATCGTTTTCGCAATTGCGTCAAGCCGAAGCGTCAGTCTTCGCACCAAAGTTGCAAGACCTTTGCCGCGGAGTAGTCTGATATTGCTGTCGGAGAAGCCCCTCGGCCCCTGAAGCTCCCGGCAAAATTCCTTTTAGCGCCCATCCGAATGCTTCATGAGATAGGCCGCGCTGCGCATCTCCATCAGGCGCGACGCCGTCCGTTCAAAGAGTTCGGCCCCCGGCCCCCGGCGATAAAGCGCGTCCGGATGCGCTTCGGCCGAGGCGATCAGACACACGCGGTTGTCGTAGAGCGTATCGATGAGATTGATGAAGCGCCGTGCGATGTCGCGACGGTCCGGCCCCATGATGGGAATGCCGTCGATCAGCATTGTGTGGAAGGCGTGAGCAATCTGCAGGAAATCGAGACTGCCGAGCGGCTGATTGCACAGGCTATCGAACGGAAAACGCGCGACGCCCATGGACGCCAGCGGCACATCGAGATGCCGACCTTTGAACTCGATACGCACCGGCTTGCCGGGATGGCCGCCGG
>JBOFCQ010000169.1:0-34514 GCA_051646145.1 Hyphomicrobium sp. | reverse complement strand
CTTTGGGCGCGGCTGCCGAAGCGGCATCTGGCGCACCTGTCGACGCGGGAGCGGGCGCCGCATCGGGTGTTGCGGCTGGAGTAGCGATCGGCGTTGCGGGTGCGGCCGCGGCTGCGGGACTGTCGCTCTTTGGAATTTGCGCGGCGGCGAGGCCTGACAGCAGTGTGCACGCCAGAATGAGGATCGCCGGGCGCTGAGCAGCCAAGATCCCGGCGCGCCGCAGTGCAGCGCCGTCGACGGGGTCATGGCTGAGGCGGGCTATTCGCATACGGACACTTTGCCATCTTCCTGCCTGACAAGGCTAGACAAAATCGCGGTTGTCGCTAGCTATGCGGTGGCTGCGGGCGCGGGCGGAATTCCGTCGCTGCCGCCATGAAGTTGGTCACAGTGCGTGGCAATGGACACAGCGGCTCCGGCTCTCGCGCCGCTTGGCGCCGGCGGTTCGCATGCCGGTGGTTCGCATGATGGAGGATGACGCGATGTTCAAGAAGATCTTGCTGGCGGTCGTGGTGATCATCGCGGGGTTCCTCGGCTATGTCGCGCTGCAACCCTCCGACGGCCATGTGGTGCGCACGGGCCGCATCAATGCTCCGGCGGATGTCGTCTTTGCTCATGTGAACGATCTTCACAAATGGCAGGACTGGTCGCCGTGGGCCAAGATCGATCCCGAGGCCAAGACGTCGTTCGAGGGACCGGAGGCGGGTGTTGGCGCCATCTTCAATTGGGATGGCAATCGCGAGATCGGCAAGGGCCGCATGACGATCGTCGATAGCCGGCCGAACGAAGCGGTGAAGATACGGCTCGATTTCGCGGAGCCGATGGCCGGCACCAGCACGGCCGATTTCACGCTGAAACCCGTCGGCGAGCAGACGGAGCTGACTTGGGACATGCAAGGCGAACGGACGTTCTTCGCCAAGATCGTCTGCACGATCTTCAATGCCGACAAGATGGTCGGCGACATGTTCGAAAAAGGCTTCGCCAATCTCAATGCCGTGGTGGCGGCCCCCAAGGGCTAGGCCGCGACGGCCGAGCGCGTGTATGTATCTACGGCGATTGATGACGGCCCTTAGCGGTCGTGTTTGCTAGACGATGCCCTCGTCGGGAATGTTCAACACCTCGCCGCAGGCCTTGCAGTGGACCGCATCAGGATCGTGGCGCATCAGAGCGCAGCGCGGGCAGCGGAAACGCACCTTTGCCGGCTGCAGCAGGGTGCGCACGAGGTTCAAGAACAACGTGACGCCGAGGATCATGATGACGACCGCGATCAGCCGGCCAGACGTGCCGGGCAGCGTGATGTCGCCGAAGCCGGTGGTGGTCAGCGTCGTCACCGTGAAATAGAGCGCATCGACGTAGTTGTTGATCTGCGCATTAGCGACGTGCTGCGTCTCGTAGACGACGGCCGTCATGATGAAAATGAAGACGAACAGATTGACGGCGGCCAGCGCCACCTCTTCGTTGCGTCGGAACCACGGCACGTCGCGGCGCAATTGCTTCAAAAGGTGATAGGTGCGCAGCAGCCGCACGGTGCGCAACACGCGGAGAAAGCCGGCGCCCTCGCCGATGATCGGCGCCACGAATGACGCGATGGCCGCCATGTCCGCCCAGGTGGCGGGATGTGCGAATTCGCCAACTGGCGTGCGGCTGATCCAAATCCGGATAACGAAATCGATGAGGATCGCGGCGCCGAACGCGAGATCGCACCATTCGATGAGATGCGAGCGCGGCAGGAACGATGTGATGACGATGAACAGGATGGTGACGACGTCGAACGCCAGCAAGCGGTAGCGAAAGCGCTGGGCATCGGCGGCGTCGGAAAAATAGAGGTGACGCAGGCGGCGCTTCCACGCCTGGAGCCTGCCCGGCTGGTCGTCCGGCACGCTTGTCGTGGTGGTCATGATGGGAGCTCGCTGGGCTCGGCCGCGGCATGGGTCTGGCCAAAGCGACGGGTTGAAGCGGCGCGGCGCCAAACGCGCGCCGCCGATCAACTTGTACTGTGCGTCGCCTCAGGCAACAATGGCAAAACGGTAGCCGGCCGTTGCCGTTAGTGCGCATGGCTCGTTTGATCCAAGATGCGGCGTTATCGAACGCCATCACCCTTTTCGGCAAACATGCCAGTCCGATCCGAAAGCGAACCGCACGCCACTCTCAACGAGTGACGTGCGGCCAACGCGGCGTGGGGCGTAAGTGGGGGCCGCCACGACGTGTGCGTGATGGCAGCGTCAGCGCCGACGTGTTCAGCGCGCACCGGAACCTGTGCTGGGCTCAGCGGCGCCGCCGAGCTTCATCGGCTCATAATAGGGCACGGGCTCCTCGCGGCGGCAGGCGGCGAGTGCGATGGAGGCGGCAAAAACGGCGACGAGCGCGAATTTCATGGTTGTGCTCCCTGATCATAAAATTTCAGACTGACCCTCGTTGCGATTAACGCGGCAAGCGGGCGCGAGTTCCGGCCAACGGTCACGGCCACGGCTATGCCCAGGGAGAGGGCGTCGAACATGCGGACAGTGCGCGGGAGATGAGGGCGTGAGGAGAGGTGGCGCCGCAACCGTTGTTTGGGTTCTCGCTTTTGCCGTTGCCGTATGTGCCGTGACGCCAACGCGCGCGGCGTTTGACTGCAACGCTGAAACGAAATGCGGCGAGATGGCCTCGTGCGCCGAGGCGCATTACAAGCTGACCGTCTGCGGCCACAGCAAACGTGACGGCGATGACGACGGCATTCCCTGTGAGAAAATCTGCGGAGACGATCTCGAAACCTATCGCACGCGCGTAAAGGCGGGCGGTGGGGTTATCGTCGATGATGAGCCGGCAGCTGAAGAAGAAACGACACGCGATCCTGTGCGCGAGAAACCTGTCACGGATGCGCCTGACGCGGGGGTACCTGATGCGGCGGCACCTGCGCGCGACGCCAAATCTCGGCCGCCGCCGATTGCCGCCCCTCCCGCCGCGCGCTAGGGTTTGGCCCGCGACGTCACTCGTGCGGTCAGAACGATATGCGGAAAGCGCTGAAGTTTTTTCATACGCTCGCGTCATGCGGCCTCATCGGCGCGCTGCTTGGCTATATGATTGTCTTGATCTACGCGCCGCAGGATACAGCGCGTTCCTATGCCGAGGCGCGGCAGACAATCAGCGCGCTGTGCAACTATCTGCTTCTGCCGTCACTGGCCATCGCGCTCGTCACGGGCCTGCTCTCCATGGCCGCGCATCCGCCGTTTCAAAATCATCGCTGGGCGTGGGTGAAGGCCTTGCTTGGCCTCAGCATGTTTGAAGCGACGCTTGGCATCATTCAATCGAAGGCCAGCACGGCGGCAACGCTGTCCGCAAAAATCGCCAATGGCGAAGCCGGCGAGGACGCGCTGCGCACGGCGCTGTCGAGCGAGTGGATGTCATTGGGTGCGATCATGGCGCTGTCGATCGCCAATGTCGTGCTCGGCGTATGGCGGCCGAAGTTGGCGCGACGCGGTGAGGTGAAGACGTAGGCGCAGGCGCAGGCGGCACGTGAGATGCGTCGCGTCGCGTCGCGTCTCGTTGAGCCGGTCCATATCAAGGTGGCGCGCTATTGCGTCGTCATATGAAGGACCGCATTCGAATAGCAATTGTCATTGCCGATGATTTGCTTTTTTGGGTGAAAGTCAGCGCCAATCTTGCGCGAGGCTGATGCGCGCTCATTTCCATATCAATCAATAAGCCTCGCGCCGAAATATTAAGCTATACGTTCATGAAATTACCGCCAATTGAATTGCGTAATATACGCGTTCGCTTTGGGCGCGTCGGAATTGTCATCATAACGTCATCTGAACATAAGAGGCCGCTTCAATGTCTTCGATATCAATAAAGTCTGCGCTGACTGCTATCATTCTCGGTTTGACACTGATGTTGGGTGGCGTCGGCTTTCTCAGTCTCAATAAGCTGAGTGAGGTCAACGATCACGTTGTCAGTCTCGGGTCGAATTGGCTGCCGTCGGTCGATGAGACGCATTTGATCGCGACAGACGTTGCGGAGCTGCGTATGACGCAGGCGGCGCATATCCTTTCCGAATCCGACGCGGAAATGAAAGCCATCGAGGTGGATGTCGCGCACGCCATTAAATCTCTGAGCGAGAATTTGGCGACTTATGACAAGCTGGTGTCGTCCGACGAAGAACGCGCGGTTTATCGCAAGATCGAAGCGGCGATCGAGGCCTACAAAACGCAGCACGACAAATTGCTGGGACTGTCGCGCCAGAACAAGAATGACGAAGCGGCAATTCTGTTCAAAGGCGACATGAAGAAGAGCTTCGATGACCTCGTCGCGCAGGTCCATCAGGCGGTGGAAATCAACAAGCGCGGCTCGGACGCAGAAGTGAAGACTTCGGCGGCAGCCTATGCGTCGGCATCGACGCTGCTGATGTCGATCGTCGGTCTCGCGCTGGCCGTCGCGGTTGGTGCCATTCTTTTCACCCTGAAACGCATCATCCAACCGATCGATGCCATCACTAGCGCCATGGGAGTTCTCGCGGGCGGCAATATGGCGGTTGATATTCCAGGCGTTGGCCGAGGCGATGAGATCGGCCGCATGGCGGGATCGGTCGAAGTGTTCAAGACCAACATGATCGAAACCGAGCGCCTGCGGGCTGAGCAGGTGGAATTTGAAAAGCGCGCCGCCGCACAGCGCAAGGCGGATATGAACAAGCTTGCGGCCGATTTCCAGCGCGCCGTCGGCGGCATCGTTGAGACCGTGTCGGCGGCGGCGAGCCAGCTCGAAAGCTCGGCTGGTTCGCTGACCAAGACGGCGGAACGGACGCAGGCCCGCTCCGGTTCCGTCGCCGCGGCGTCCGAAGAGACCTCCGCCAACGTGCAAAGCGTGGCCGCGGCATCGGAGGAACTGACAGCAACGATCAGCGAGATCAGCCGTCAGGTGCAGCAGAGCAGTTCGGTCGCCAACCAGGCCGTGACGCAGGCGGCAAAGACGAACGAGAAGGTGTCGGAACTGTCGGAATCGGCCAATCGCATCGGCGACGTGATCGGGCTGATCAATACCATTGCCGGGCAGACTAATCTGCTCGCGCTCAATGCCACCATCGAAGCCGCGCGCGCAGGTGAAGCGGGCCGCGGGTTCGCCATCGTTGCGCAAGAAGTGAAGGCGCTGGCCGAGCAGACGGCCAAAGCCACCAACGAAATTGCGGCGCAGATTTCCGGCATGCAGGCGGTAACCAACGATGCGGTCATCGCTATTCAGGACATCACGCAGACCATCGGCGCGATGTCGGAAATTTCAGGCATCATCGCCGCAGCGGTTGAGCAGCAAGGCGCGACGACGCAGGAAATCAGCCGCAATGTGCAGGAGGCCGCGCGTGGCACGACGGAAGTGGCATCCAGCATCACCGACGTAAGCAAGGGCGCGTCCGATACCGGAACGGCTTCGGCGCAGGTGCTGACGTCGGCAAAGCAGCTCTCGAGCGAAAGCAACAATCTCCGGCGTCAAGTCGAGACGTTCCTGGCGAGCGTCAGAGCGGCGTGAACGGCGGGCGCGTAAGATCGCAATCGCATCGCGGTTTGTGCTCGCAGCGCTAAAAGAAAAGGCGGCCCCGAAAAGTGGGGCCGCTTTTTTTTGATCGTTTAAGTTGCCGCACACCACATGGGGCGTGGCACACGGCGACGCAAGCGCAGCACTATTCCGCCGCGTGCTTCTTGCCGCCGGATGCTTTTGGCGCTTTGCCGGCTGTCGCGACTGATGCGGCAGCGGGGCGGCGGGCCAGAAGGTCTTTGAGATAGCGGCCGGTGTAGCTTTCCTTCACTTTCGCCACATCTTCCGGTGTGCCCTCGGCGACGATGCGGCCGCCGCCGTCGCCGCCTTCCGGGCCGAGATCGATGACCCAATCGGCGGTCTTGATGACTTCGAGATTGTGCTCGATGACGGCGACGGTGTTGCCGGCGTCGGCCAGTTCGTGCAGCACTTCAAGAAGCTTTGCGACGTCGTGGAAGTGCAGGCCCGTCGTCGGCTCGTCCAGGATATAGAGCGTGCGGCCGGTCGCGCGGCGCGACAATTCCTTCGACAGCTTTATGCGCTGCGCCTCGCCGCCCGAGAGCGTCGTCGCCTGCTGGCCGATGTGAATGTAGCCGAGACCGACCCGTTTCAGCGTTTCAAGCTTGTCGCGGATCGATGGCACGGCCTTGAAGAAATCGGCGCCTTCCTCAACCGTCATGTCGAGCACGTCGGCGATCGACTTTTCCTTGAAGGTGACGGCGAGCGTCTCGCGATTGTAGCGCTTGCCCTTGCACTCCTCGCACGTGACGTAGACGTCGGGCAGGAAGTGCATTTCGATTTTCAGCACGCCGTCGCCCTGGCATTTCTCGCAGCGCCCGCCTTTGACGTTGAAGGAAAAGCGGCCGGGTTCATAGCCGCGCGTCTTCGATTCCGGTAGGCCGGCGAACCATTCGCGGATGGGCGTGAAGGCGCCGGTGTACGTTGCAGGGTTGGAGCGCGGCGTGCGGCCGATGGGACTCTGATCGATATCGATGACCTTGTCGAAATGCTCGATGCCAAGCACGCGATCATGTTCGCCAGGGTGCTCCTTGGCGTTGTTCAGCTTGCGCGAGACGGCCTTGAACAGCGTGTCGATGAGCAGCGAGGATTTGCCGCCGCCCGAGACGCCGGTGATGCAGGTGAACAGGCCGACGGGGATCGCGGCCGTGACGTTCTGCAGGTTGTTTGAGCGTGCACCGACGACGGTCAGCGATTTGGATTTGTCGGGCGCGCGACGGTGCTTCGGCATGGCGATCTGGCGCGTGCCGCTCAGATACTGGCCGGTAAGGCTCTTCGGCGCTGCCATGATCTCGGCCGGCGTGCCTTCCGCGACGATCTCGCCGCCATGGATGCCGGCACCGGGCCCAATGTCGACGACATAGTCGGCGGTCATGATGGCATCCTCATCGTGCTCGACGACGATGACGGTATTGCCGATGTCGCGCAGGTGCTTCAGCGTCTCGAGCAGGCGGTCGTTGTCGCGCTGATGCAGCCCGATCGAGGGTTCGTCGAGAACGTAGAGAACGCCGGTGAGGCCCGATCCGATTTGCGAGGCGAGCCGAATGCGCTGCGATTCCCCGCCCGACAGTGTGCCGGACGAGCGCGACAGCGTCAGATATTCGAGGCCGACGTCGTTCAGAAACTTCAAGCGGTCGCGGATCTCCTTGAGGATGCGCGTCGCGATCTCGGACTGCTGCTTGGTGAATGTGCGCGGCAACGCCTCGAACCACAGGTTGGCGGCCTTGATCGACAGATCGCCCACCTCGCCGATGTGCTTGCCGCCGACCTTGACGCTGAGGGCCTGCGGTTTCAGGCGATAGCCGCTGCAGGCTTCGCATGGGTGCGAGGCCTGGAAGCGCGACAGCTCTTCGCGCACCCAATCGCTATCGGTTTCGCGCCAGCGGCGTTGGATGTTGCCGATGACACCTTCGAACGGTTTTGACGTCGTGTAGTCGCGCGCGCCGTCCCAATAGGTGAAATCGATCTCTTCGTCGCCAGATCCGTACAGAATGGCGAGTTGCACGTGTTTCGGCAGCCGCTCCCAAGGCGTCTTGGTCGACACCTTGTAGTGCTTGGCGAGGCTTTCGAGCGTCTGCTCGTAATAGGGCGACGTGGCGCCGGTCTTTGCCCACGGATAGATGGCGCCGCCAGCAAGCGAGAGTTCGCCTTGCGGCACGACGAGATCAGGCTCGAAGCGCAGTTCCTGGCCAAGCCCGTCGCACGTCGGGCAGGCGCCAGCCGGCGCGTTGAACGAGAACAGCCGCGGCTCGATCTCGTCGATGGTGAACCCCGACACCGGGCACGCAAAGCGCGACGAGAAAATGATGCGCTCGTGTGTGTCGTTCTTGGATTTGTTGGCGCCTTCGGTATCGGCTTTCGACAGTGGCTTATCGACGTATTCGGCGATCGCGAGACCGTCGGCGAGCTTCAGGGCCTGCTCGAAACTGTCGGCAAGGCGGGTTGCCAAATCCTTCTTGACCACGATGCGGTCGATCACGACGTCGATGTCGTGCTTGTATTTCTTGTCGAGCTTGGGCGCGTCGCCGATCTCGCTGACGGTGCCGTTGATCTTGACGCGCTGATAGCCGCGCTTCTGCCAATCGGCCAGTTCCTTGCGGTATTCGCCCTTGCGGCCACGAACGACGGGGGCCAGCAGCAGCAGGCGCGTGCCCTCGGGCAAGGCCAGAACGCGATCGACCATTTGCGAAACCGTCTGGCTTTCAATTGGCAGGCCCGTTGCCGGCGAATAGGGCACGCCGACGCGTGCGAACAGAAGGCGCAGGTAATCGTAGATCTCCGTCACCGTGCCAACGGTGGAGCGCGGGTTCTTGCTCGTCGTCTTCTGTTCTATCGAGATGGCGGGCGAGAGGCCGTCGATGTGATCGACATCCGGCTTTTGCATCATCTCGAGAAACTGACGGGCATAGGCCGACAGGCTCTCGACGTAGCGGCGCTGGCCTTCGGCATAAATCGTATCGAAGGCGAGGGAGGATTTGCCCGATCCCGAAAGTCCCGTGAACACGACGAGGGCATCGCGCGGAATTTCAAGATCGACGTTCTTCAGATTGTGTTCGCGCGCGCCGCGCACATGAATGGTCTTCATGAGTTCGGAACGCGGGCGGGCGGGGGACGACTTGGAATTTTTGGCCATGGCCGAAGTGTCTAGCCGAGGCCCGGGGAGGGAGCAATGCGGCGCGGGGCGAGGCTGAATTGCATGATCCAAAGCGCGGGCCGGCCGTAAGCTCTGCCTGCGCTTTGGAATGTCACGCGACGCCGTGGCGTCGATAATTATTTAGCAAATACAGAGTATTAGTCGAAACGCAGGGTGAAGCCGCCGTAAATGGTGCGGCCGAGGCCCGGCTTGGCGCCATCCGACAGTTCGGCGATGTAGAGTTCGTCGGCGAGATTGTTGCCAGCGAGGTAGAGCGAGAGCTGATCGCTGACATGCAGGTTGGCGCGCGCCGACAACAGCCAGACATCATCCACCTTGCCGCCGACGAGTTCATCGAGGTCGCCGCCCGTGCAGCCGAAATCAACGCCGCCATCTTCATCGATGCAGGTCAACGCCGTGTTGTTCTGGGCATTGGTGAAGAACGCGCCGCGGTAGGTCCAGGTGAGGCTCGCGTCCCACAATTTGCGGTAGGCAACGCCGACCGTCAGATTGGCGAAATGCTGCACCGTGAACGGCAGCGTGTTGCCAGCGACGTTTGTCTCTGAGAGATCCTCGAAGATGGCGTCGGTGCCGCGGTTGATGCGGCCGTCGGTGTAGGTGTACATCGCTTCGCCAAACAGGTTCCACGCGCCGCCGGTGAACGGCTGGCTTTCAACCCGCACCGATGCTTCGACGCCGCTGATCTCGACCTCGTCGAGGAGGCCGTAAACGCCGTCGCCGCGATCGTTCGAGAAGCTTTCCTTGGTCTGGTAGTCGTCGATGAAGCTATGGAAATAGGCGACATCGAACGTCATGCCGCGCATCGCCTGCGAGCGGATGCCGACCTGGAAGTTGTCGCCGATTTCTTCCGCCAGCGGGAAGGCGCTCGGATCGACATCGCGCACGATGTGGGGCGCAAAGCCGCGATGGTATCCGCCATAGAGCGTCGTCTGCGGCAGCGTTTCCCAGGCAAAGCCAATGCCCGGCAGAACGTGCGTGTGATCGGACGAGGCGGTGCCTTCGCCGGCTGCCGGCGTTGGGAATTCACGGCGGAACGACACGTCATAGTTCTCAAAGCGCAGGCCGGGCGTGATCGTCAGATCGCGGGTGACGTGTATCGCCGATTGCACGAACGCTGCGATGCTATCGGCGCGGTAAATGTCGATCGATCCGTCGTCCGGGAACTCCGGTCCTTCGGCGCGGCAATTGCCGCTGGTGCTACCATCGAGCACCGCGCCGACTTTGCCGAAGCTCGTGCAATTGGTCAGCTTGTGGCGTTCAAAGCGCACGCCGACCTGGATGTCCTGCCACATGCCGGCGATGAACGGCAGATTGGCGAATTCGAGGCGGCTGTCGGTGCCGTAGACTTCGTAGTCGCGTTCGCGGCCGCGCATGAAGCCGCCGGCTGACGGGCCATCGTCGCGGCTCGAGAAGCGGCGGCGATCATGGTTCTTGCCATAGATGCGGGTCGACAGCGTGGTGTCGGCATCGAAGTAGTAGTTGTGCGCGACCTGCAGGCTCGTCTGCTCGGCGTTATATGTGTTGAAGCGGAAGCCTTCGTCCTCGAGCAGGGCGGATGGCTTGTTGTGGCCGTTGGCGAAGAAGTTCGCGGCCGAGCCGAGGAAGTTGTCTTCGTCATAATTGTCGCGCTGGCGGAAATAGACGCCCGACACGGTCAGGTCCTGGTCGGTGCCCTTCCAGCCGAGCGCGCCGTAAATATCGTTGTAGCGCAGGCGCTCGATTTCCCAGGCGCCCGGCGCTTCAGCGCCCGAGTACGAGATAACCGCGCCGACGTTGTCGTGATGCTGGCGGGTGTGAACGTGCCGGTAGTTGCCGATCTCGCGGCCAGCGCCTTCCGTGTGGCTGAGCGCGCCCTTGATGACGGTCTCTTCCTTGCCGAAGGGCGACAGGTTCTGGAAATTGACGATGCCGTGATTGTTCAGCGGACCGTGCGAGACGACGGTGCCGCGAATGACCTCGATGTTTTCGACGCGGTCGCCGGGCGGCGTGTAATGCGTCGAGGGATCGAGATAGCTGGAGAAGTTGATGGAGACGCCGTCTTCCATCACCAGCACTTTGCGCGAGCGGCGGAAGTTCGAACCGCGAATGCCGATGCCTGAGTGGCGGCCCAGACCGTCGTCCGTCACGGTGACGATGCCGGGCACGCGCGCGAGGGCATCGTGGTTGCTCAGCGGACGCTGGGCATCGAGCTGCTGCGTATCGATGCGCGTTGCGGCGCCGGCGAAGTTCTGCACGTCCTTCGGCACGAGGCTGTTGGCCTGAACCGGTGAGGCCGATGGGCGCGCGGCTGAGGAGACGCGGCCGTCAACGGCGTCGCGGGTGTCCTGGGGCGGGGCATCTGCAACATTCTCTGATGCGTCGGCGTCGATCGGCTCTGCCGGTACCGGTGCCGCCTTTGCCTTTTGCGGTGCGCTCGGCTTTTTCTTAGGTGCCGGTGCGGAATACTGCTGCACTTGCGGCTTGGCCTTGGGTTTGGGGCTGGCAGCCGTCACGGGCTTTGGCGCGGGAGCCGGCGCTTGCTCGATCGTGATCTCAGGAAGATCGCCGGTGCCCTCGGCCTCGGTTGCGGATTGCGATTGGGCGGCCGGTGCATCTGGTTCTTGCGCGCGCGACGGCGCCTCGGGCGCAAGCGCCGCGCCGAGCACCAATGCCAGTCGCGTTCTCGATTTCCGTTTCGACGTCATAGGTCGTTTCTCCCTCGCGCAATCTTCATGCAAGCCAGCCGTGGTGTGCTGCTCAACACGAGGGCAAAGGTGCGGACGTTCGTCAAAGGACGACTTCCTGAGGGCGCGCAGTGGATTTCCCGTGGGCGCGATTTGACACGTTGGACGCAGAAGAATTCTGCCGAGTGACCGACGCGCAACAGGCAAATGTTCCCGTTTTATGGGGATTTTTCCCGATAGTGCGGATGCGGAAATGGCGACGCGATCACGGCCGAACGGTGCTGCGATAACCGGCGCCGGTTCAACGATTTGGCGGGCCTGCACATACGCGCGCCGCTCTGGAGACACGAGATGCTGACGCGATCATTTACGTTCGATACCGATACCCTGCTGCCCGATCAGGCCACGGTGTTCGCGCTCGTGAGTACGGCGGGCTTCACCGTGCCGGCCAGCAACATCACCAGCATTCAGGTCAAAAACCTCAATATTACGCATCCCTTCGTGGCCGATCTCGATATCTATCTGGTCGATCCCGACGGCAATGAAACGCTGCTCATCTCCAACATCGGCGACGATGGCGACGACTTCCTGAACACGACGTTCAGCGATGCATCGAACAATCTGATCGAGAATGCGCTGGCGCCGTTCTCGGGCACGTTCCGGCCGATGCAGGCGCTTAACGATCTCATTCCAGGCCAGATCGCTGGCACATGGAAACTCAAGATTGCCGACGATACGTTCAGCGACGACGGCATGCTGCACGGGTTCGAACTCGTGTTCAATTACGTGAACAATGCGCCTTCAGCCGTCAGCGTTTCAGCGACAGTGACGTCACTTTACGAGGACGTTTCGACCGCATCGCGCGTCAAGGTCGCCAACCTTGTGGTGAGTGACGACGGCGTCGGTTCGCAGACGCTGGCGTTGACGGGCCCCGATGCGACGTCGTTCGAGATCATCGGCACGGAGCTGTTTCTCAGGGCCGGCGTCAAACTCGACTTCGAGACCAAGGCGAGTTTTTCGGTTGTCGTCACGGCCAACGATCCGACGGTCGGCGGCAACGTCGACGTTTCGAGCGCAACGTTCACGGTCAATGTCTCGAACAAGTCGCCAGAGAATGTCTTCGGCAGCAGCGGCCACGATACGTTGAACGGCGGCACCGACGGCGATCGCGTCTACGGCTTTTCCGGCAATGACCGCATCAATACCTACGGCGGCGATGATGTCATCACCGGCGGGCGCGGGCGCGATACGATGTCAGGTGGCAGCGGCGGCGACCGGTTCGATTTCAATGCCGCATCGGAAACGGGCAGATCCAGCGCCACGCGGGATATCATCGGCGACTTCCGCCATCTCGTCGATACCATCGATCTCAAGGGCATCGACGCCAATACGAAGAAATCGAGCAACCAATCATTCAAGTACATCGGTGTTGCGGACTTCCATAACGTGGCCGGCGAATTGCGCGCCGAGATCTCCAACCCGGCCGGTAAAGCCAACGACCGGATCGTCATCTCCGGCGATATCAACGGTGACGGCAACGCGGATTTCCAGATCCAGCTAAATGGGATCACGACCCTGAGTAAGGTCGATTTCATCCTCTAAGGTACGGCCTCTAAGCACGGCTCTCCATGCCGCGGCCGCGGGTTGCTTTGCAGCGCAACATAAGATTGCCTGCCGTCATCTCGGTCATTGCCGAAAGCCGTTAGCGCACGTCAGTTATGCGGCGCGGGTGCCCTCGCGCGGTGCACAAAAACGAGCGCGGCATTCGACCGAAGATGTCTGGCGATGCGGCGTCACATCCTCTAGCTTCCGCAGTGCCGCGCCTCTTGGAGCACTGCGCGGCGGCAAGATGCCGGAGGCGCCGTGGCCGTCACCCTCAACTGCGACATGGGCGAGAGTTTCGGGCTCTATCGCGTCGGCGATGACGAAAGCCTGATGCCGTTGGTCGATCTGGCCAACGTCGCGTGCGGCTTCCATGCTTCCGATTTCAATCACATGCGCGCGACGGTGCGGCTTGCCAAACGCCACGGCGTTCGCATTGGGGCGCATCCCTCGCTGCCGGACCTGCAGGGCTTCGGGCGGCGCGAGATGAAGATGGGCCGCGAGGAATTGGCCAACTGCATCATCTATCAGATCGGCGCGCTGCAGGGGTTCGTGCACGCGGAAGGGTTGCGGCTCAATCATATCAAGCCGCACGGCGCGCTCTATGGCATGGCGGCGCGCAGCGAGGATGTGGCGCACGCCGTCGCCGATGCCGCCGATGTCTTCAAGCTGCCGATCCTGGGGCTCATCAAGACCTGCCATGAGACGATCTACGCGGCGCGGGGACATGGCTTCATCGGCGAGTATTTCGCCGATCTCGATTACGGCGACGACGGCAGCCTCATCATCACACGGGCGCATGACGCGCGGAGCCCGGAACAGGCCGCCGCGCGCAGTGTCCGCGCCGTGCGCGACGGCGTTGTCGAAAGCGTCAACGGGCGCGATGTCGCCGTTCGGGCCGACAGCATTTGCGTCCATTCCGACACGCCGAACGCGGTTGCGATTGCAGAGGCCGTCAACGCGGCGCTGAGGCCATTCCGCGACCACGATGCGGCGCGGGGGGCGGCGCAGTGAGCACCCGCCGGTCTCAAGGTCGGTCCGAAGTCAGCACGACGGTGCCGATGGCAACGTATGCTGCGCCGGACGGGACGCATAAAAGCCAAATGCAAAAGGATCGCCGGTGAAACAGATTGTCTCGCACCTTCCGGGCCTCTTTTATCAATATCCATCGCCCGGAGAACCGCCCTTCAAAGCGGCGGGCGATGCGGTCGCTGTCGGCGATGTCATCGGGCTCATCGAGATCATGAAATCGTTCAATGAGGTGCGCGCCGATTGCGCCGGCAAGCTCGTGCGTTATCTCGTCGGCAACGGCGACGAGATCATGCCCGGACAGCCGATCGCGGACATCGCTGAATAATCCGTCACGGCCCCGGCCGTCTCACCCGACATAGACTTTCGCTGTACGCGCCAACACAGGCCTGGAGTTTCGCAATCATGAATCTGCGCTATGCGTTCGGCGGCGACGAACACCTGTTCGTCGAGGTGGCGGAAGAGATGTCGCTCGAAGCGTTCTTCACCGGCCTCTCGATCACCAATGCCGTGCGCGCCAGCGCCATTCGCGGCGTCACTGAGATTTGCCCGAGCAACGCGTCGTTCCAAATCAAGTTCGATCCCGACCTCATCGCGCCGGACGATCTGGCGCGCGAAGTTAAATCGCTTGAGACCGCCGCCGCGCGCGCCGAACCGGTCATCAAAACGCGCATCATCGAAATTCCGGTGTTCTACAATGATCCCTGGACGCACGAGACGCTGATGCGGTTTCGAGAGCGCCATCAAGACCCAAACAGCACCGATCTCGCGTATGCGGCGCAGGTCAACGGGATGGATGGGGTGGACGCTTTTATCGCCGCGCATTCCGGCGCGCCATGGTTTGTGTCCATGGTCGGCTTCGTTGCAGGGCTGCCGTTTCTTTATCAGATGGTCGAGCGTGGCCGGCAAATCGAAGTTCCAAAATATCTGCGGCCGCGTACCGATACGCCGAAGCTGACCATCGGCCACGGCGGATGCTTTGGCTGCATCTATTCGGTGCGCGGCGCCGGCGGGTATCAGATGTTCGGCATCACGCCGATGCCGATCTACGATCCAACCGGCGCGACGAGCTATCTCAGAGAGTTCATGTGCCTGTTCAAACCCGGCGACATCGTCAAATGGAAGCCGATCGGCCGCGAGGAATATGACGCGACCGTTGCCGAAGTGGATGCCGGCCGCTACGCGCCGCTGATGCGTGACGTGACGTTCTCGCTCGATGCGTTCAATCGCGATATCGCCGGCACCAACCGCCAGTTGGAGGGCGTTCTCCATTGCCATTAAGGTGACAGCGCCGGGATTGGCGACGACCGTTCAGGACCTGGGCCGGCCGGGATATTACCATCTCGGCATTCCGATCTCGGGCGGCATGGACCGCTTTGCGCTGAGCGTCGCCAATTGGCTGGTTGGCAACGCGGCGGCGGCGGCGGTGCTGGAAGCTGTATTCATGGGACCGGAACTCGTATTCGAAAACGACACGCTTGTCGCCGTGACGGGCGCCGATTTGCCGCCGAAGGTCGATGGTCAGCCGCAACCGCTGTGGACATGTTTCAAGGTGCGCGCCGGGCAGACGCTCTCCTTCGATTACCTGCGCGGCGGCGCGCGGGCGTATATCGCGGTCGCCGGCGGCGTCGATGTCCCCGTCGTGCTCGGCAGTCGATCGACCTATGCGCTGGGCGCGCTCGGCGGCCATAACGGACGCAAGCTGGCGGCCGGCGATGTGCTGCCGGTCGGGCGTTCCGAAGGCGGCCGCGAAGGTGTGACGCTGCCAGCGGACCTGCGTCGGCCGCGCACCAATCCCGCTGAGCTGCGCACGCTGCCGGGGCTCTACAGCCATCGCGTGACCGGTGAAGCCCGCGAGCGCTTTTTTGCGGAGCCTTGGAAAGTGGCGCCGGAAGCTGACCGCATCGGCTATCGCTTTCGCGGCGGCACACCGCTGGCGTTCGAAGCGCGCACGCAGCCGTTCGGCGCCGGCTCCGATCCGTCCAATATCGTCGATGCCTGCTATCCCTATGGCTCGATCCAGGTGCCGGGCGGCACGGAACCGATCGTGCTGCATCGCGACGCCGTGTCGGGCGGCGGGTATTTCATGATCGGCACGGTCATATCTGCCGACTTGGACGCGATTGGCCAGCTTCCGCCGCACGCGGAAGCGCGCTTCATCCCCGTCGATATGGCGGCAGCGTTGGCGGCGCGCGCTGAAAGCCGGCGGCTTATGGACGCCGCCCACCGCCATCTCTCGGGCGCGACCTGAAAAGTCGGTCCAATCGGCCTTTGGTGCGCGTGAACAGCCGATGAACCGCTCGCTCAACGCCGGTTCAAGGACGCGGACGTATGTGTTTCGCCACAAGCCCGCTATAGTGGTGAAGGATAATCCATGCGTTCTCAGACCGCTGTCTTCGACGAGGCCTTCGACATGACCGATTCAATGCAGAATTCGACACTCAATGCGCTTGCCGCGCACGGCGGACAGGCCGTCAACCGCACGCTGCAGCTCGTCAAGCTTGGCGTGCTGGTGGTCTCCGTCGCCGCGGCGATCCCAACCGCGCAGAACCTCTACTACGCCTGGAAGACGGGCGTGCCGTTCAATCAGGTGCAGCACCGGCTGACGCAGGCGGCGCTCTGGGAAAAGAATTTCGATTGCCGCATCGACTATCGCGCGTTGTCGACGGCGGCGGCGACGCGGGTCGAGGTCGGCTCGTGCGCCAAGACCGGCGATATCTCGATCAAGGTCACGGGCGCCAACAACCAGGTCAACTACGAATGGATCGCGTTCGAGCAGTTGCCGAAGCCGGCGACACAGCAATCGGCCGGGCTCATGGGGCTCATCATTTCGCAGGCGATTGCGGCCGAGGCGGTGCAATCTACGGCGCCTGCATCCGCGTCAGACATCAAGGTCGCGCAGGCGACGGCCGCAGTGTTGTGTCAGATGAAGAGCGGCGATCAGATCATCCGCATCGTCAAAGAGAACAACAAGTGCGTGCGTGAAACGGTGTCGCTGTTCAAGGGCACGGTTGAAAAGCGCGAGGAGATTGCCTGCGATAACGCGTGTCCGTCCGCGAACTGAGCCGGCATCGAGATTTGCAAGATTGCTGCGCCGGCGCCGATGACATCACGCGCCGGCGCAATCTTTTTGGGCGCTCTGCAGTCCACTGATCATCTGCCCAGATGCAGGACACGTGCGCATGCCAACGCACGGTGGCGTTACACCGAGACCTCTTAAAATATGCATAAGCACAGGCAAAATTTGCGTCTTGACGCTGTGGGCCCGTGGGTGTTCACTCATCACATGCGTTGAGGCACGGGCGTCGCTGGCAGTGAGCCAACGGACGTCGCGCGCGAGGGTTGAATGCCGGACGGCATTGCCTAATGCGCGGAAGACGCGGGGCCGCAGGGGTCTCGCATCTCGGCAAGGCGCAGACATGAGTGGCAAAGGGATAGAGGATGACTCCACCGGGTCACGGCCTATGATCTCGTCACAGCACGAGGTCACGGCTTGATGAGCGTGCTCGAGCATTTGGCTGCGCTTGTTCTCGCCGGTTCAATCACAATTTGTCTTCTTCGAACGAGGGCGGTTGCCCGATCGGGTCGCCAGAGCCTCGTACATCAAGTCCGGTTATAGTCCGGGCAATCCATCCACGGTAACGAGCCCCGCAGGCCCCTCTGCCACAGCGCAAGGATCGCCTCGGGGCTTTCGCTTGTTTTGAAAGATGCGGCGTGAGCGCGTCTTTGCGTGCGCTGCGGAGTGCCGGCCAAAAGTGTGCCGGCCAAAGACGTGCTTGGGAAAAGTTTGGCGCGAATTCTCGAGCGCAACGGATGGTCGCTGCAAGCGCGCACCGGCACTCGCAATCGTCAGCACGGTCGCCAGGCTCGCAAAGTGCTCCCCAGAAATTGGATTGCACTGACGAAGATCGGAATTGTCCGCAGCGTTCAACGCAAGCGGCATGCACATCGAAAGTGTGACGAACGCTGCCGGTCATCGCGCGCAATGTGCGCGCTGTTTGGTGAGAGAATTGAGAAATTAGCCAGGAACCGCAAAGCCTAATTCTGTCTATTCGGCTTGAACCCTCCGCAAAGGGGATCCCCCGCTCCAGTTCCTGGCTGCGGCTTTTGTAGAGCGATCACCGGACGAGGCAAGTCGCGGCGCGTGCCGACACGCATTTTTTGGTGGACGTTTTTACCGATGCCGCAGCGCGCGCCTGTGAACTGGGACGAAATGGGGTTGTGTCGTGTCGCGTCGGCTACAGCCGTGCGCGCTTGCGCGTCGCCTTGCTTCAGTCAAATTTCAAAGTGGGTGCGCGGCAGGCCGTCGCAGCGATGCGCGCGACGGGCGCTGCCGTTGAACTCATGTCGCCATGACACTTTTGTCAGACGAGTGGATGCGACAGGCGTGATCGTGACCCGTGCAGCGCCGTGACGGCATGTAGAAAGGGCGGCATTTCTGCCGCCCTCACGATCGTCGCAGTTCCAGGCGATTTACAGGATGAAGTCGAAGTCGTTGGTGCCGAGGTTGTTGCCGTTGATCGTGGCTAAAGAGAACGTCGCAACCAGCGATAGTCCGCCGGCGTCCGTTCCGTTAGCGTCGAACCAAAGCTGCTGCGCGTCGTCCTCGTAAATGAACTGCGCGTTGGTGCCGACAGCCGTGACGGAATTGGAGTTCACGATCTCGTTGTTATCGAAGGTCGTGCCGAGGCCGAATTCCGACAGATCGACGAACAGCAGATCGTCACCTTCGGTAAAATAGACGATCGTATCGGCGCCCTGGTTCAACTGCACCTGAGCCTTGTCACCGGCGCCGTAATCCATGCGCAGCGTGTCGTTGCCGAAGTCGCCGCGCAGGATTTCCGTTCCCGCCGCACCGTAGATGGTGTCATTGCCGTTGCCGCCACTGGCAAAGCCGTTGACGCCAGCCTGGAGAGCGTCTGCAAAGTTCGAACCGATGACATTTTCGAGCTGCGCGAGGTTTGCGTCGCTGCCGCCGAGATAGGCGGTCAAGCCCGACGTTGCGCCGGAAAGATCGAGCGTATCGATGCCGGCCCCGCCGTTCACGTGGCCGTCGACGTCGACTTCCAGAAGTGTGTCATTGCCGCCGTCGCCGAAGACCTGATCGATGCCTGCGCCGCCGCTGACAAAGTCCTCGCCTTCGCCGCCATGCACCGTGTCGTTGCCGGCATCACCAAACACGACGTCCGCGCCGAGGCCGCCGAGCATGATGTCGTTGCCGTCGTTGCCATAGAGGTCGTCGTTGCCGTCGCCGCCGTCCATGATGTCGTCACCAAGGCCGCCTTCGAGGTCGTCATCGCCAAGGCCGCCGTCCATGCTGTCGTTGCCGTCGCCGCCAAGCATGATGTCGAGCCCGGCGCCGCCGACCATCTGATCGTTGCCCGTGCCGCCTTTCATGATGTCGTCGCCGTCACCGCCGAACAGACTGTCATTGCCGTTGCCGCCGTCCATCAGGTCGTTGCCGGCGTCGCCCTGCATGCCGTCATTGCCATCGCCGCCATTGAGCTTGTCGTTGCCATCACCACCAACGACGGTGTCGTTTCCGGCCTCGCCGAAAAGCGTGTCGTTGCCGGCGTTTCCGAACAATTTGTCGTTGCCGGTTCCAGCGCGCAGGTCGTCGTTGCCGTCATTGCCGCGCAGATCGTCGACGCCGTTGCCACCGTGCAGCTTGTCGTCGCCGAGGCCGCCATAAAGGAAGTCATTGCCGTTCTGGCCGCGCAGAAAATCATTGCCGGCGTCGCCAAACAGCTTGTCGCTGCCCTCGCCGCCGCGCACGTTGTCATTGCCACTGCCGCCGCGAATAAAGTCGTTGCCGTTCAAACCGAACAGCACGTCGTTGCCGCCAAGACCAAGAATGGTGTCGTTCTGATTGGTGCCGAGCAGAATATTCGCCCGGTTATTACCTCTGATGAAAGCCATGGTTGTTGCTCCGTTCCAGATTGATGAAGGGGAACGCCGCAACCGGGACTGAGCTGCAACGGCGGTCACACCGCACATTGAAACTGCCAGAGCAGGAGGATGTCGGATGTTACGGGTGGAACAGGCGATGCGATTTTAGGCAATCGCGGTGCACGCGGCAGGTGTCAGGGCGACAGCATCACTCAGCCGATACGCACTTAACTGTGCTGAGATGCGCGCGTCGGCGTGCGCGCGGATGTGCAACGGCTCACGCGCTGGTTGTGTGCCTCACGTCATCGCCTGCGGGTTCTGAAAGTTGGCACACAAGGGCGTGCGCCCGTGCCGGCGCGTCGCGACGCGCTCAATCTTTATGATTGGTGATGGCGACGAACTTATCGTCGTTCTGTGTGCGCCGCTCATGCATCAGGAAATCATAATAGCCACAGCGGCCGGCGCCTGGATATTCGCGGCACTTCTCGGGGCGCGCTTTATAGATGGTGCAGCAGCGGGCCTTGGTGTCGAAGAACCGGCAGATGCGACCGTAGTGCGGATCGTTCTTGCGCCGCATGATGTACTTGTGGCCGTAGGCTGCGCGCGTGAACGACTTCTTAGCCGTTTCGAAGGTCATGTCGTGATGCTTGGCGAGCCGCAGAATATCGCGCTTGGTCAGGCTGATCAGCGGGTAGGAGCAGCAATACCCCGGACATTTTAGGCAGTTGTAGTGCGCCATCGGGCAAGTTGCTCGCAGTCGGGGCCATGACTTCCTGGATTGTCTCCCGGCCATGTCGCTGAGCGAATAGCGGTGAGATCTTCCAACGCCATAGCGCATCGCGAATGCCAGTCAAGCCCGTTCGAAATTCACGAAGGCCTGGGCTTGGGTCCAAGCTTGGGTCGAAACCTGGCCCCGGGATCGGGCGACGGGCGGGCGTTGCGGCCTAAATGCAACGGATGGCGGGGGATCGACGTTGACGCCCGCCGCCCAGGCCATGCCCGGTTTTGAGGCGTGGGGTTCTGCTCTACAGTAATGCCGTATTTCGATGGCCATTAGCGCGGATCGCGCTCGGCGTGGCGCGCGCCCTTTCCAAGTTTCGAAGTGCGCGGGGGCGGCGATGCGCGTGGCGGTTTCTGGTCGTTAAAAGTCATGTTGGGGTAGCGAGTAATTCCATGTCGCAAGCGGCGAAGCAGGATGCGCAGTCGGAAACGCCCGTCAATCCTTACAGTCTGCTTGAGGCCGTCAACGCATCGAGTGATACCGTCAACACCGGTTGGCTGATTTTCCTCGGCCTCATGGCGTATGTGCTGATTGCGGTTGCCGGCGTCACGCACAAGGATTTCCTGCTGGAAACGCCGGTCGCTCTGCCGATCATGCAGGTGTCGATCCAGTTGAAGCAATTCTTCATGTTCGCGCCGCTGATCCTGGTGCTGTTTCATCTTGGCGTCGTGGCGCAGCTTGTTCTCCTCGCGCGCAAGACGATCGAGTTCGATCGCGCCGTTCGGCTGCTGGAATTGAGCGACCGGCGAACGCACCCGCTGCGGCTCGAGCTTCATAACTTCTTTTTCGTGCAGGCGATCGCCGGGCCGCATCGCAGCCGCGTGATGAGCGCTTTCCTGCACGGCATGAGCTGGCTGACGACCGTGATTATTCCTGTCGTCCTGCTGCTGTACATTCAAGTCGCGTTTCTGCCTTATCACGACATCGCGGCAACGTGGGTGCATCGCATCGCGCTGATGATCGATCTCGGCGTCTTGCTGCTGATCGGTACGTTTCTGCTGCGCACGGAAACCACGTTCTTCGGAGCCCTTGCCAGCAATACGCGCGCGCATCCGTTCAATGTCGCTTTCACGTCGATGCTGCTGCTGTTTCTCGGCTTCGTATCATTCTTCGTCGCAACGATCCCCGACGAGTATCTCGACCGTCAGGCGCAGGCGTGGTTCGGCGCACCCAAAGCGACACCAAGCCGCGACCGCGCCAATATTGCGGCGGCGCCGGTCTCTCTGGTGACGGCAGGCGTGGATGGCGCACTGTTTGGGGTCTTCCGGCGCAACCTCGTCGTCACCGATGCCGATCTGGTAGCCGATAAGGGCGTATCGCCAGATGAGACGACGATCAATCTGCGCGGGCGCGATCTGCGCTATGCGCGGCTCGATCGTTCGGATCTGCATCAGGCCGATTTCACGGGCGCAGATCTCTCGGAAGCGAGCCTCATCGGCACCAACCTGCGCAGCGTGCGTTTGAATTGCGGCGATCTCAGCGAATTCATTCTGACCGAGGATCGCGCGGCCGCACGCTGCTCCACGGCCATGGGCGCCACGTTCGCGCGGGCTGATCTGCAAGGCGCGCGCCTGAGCGGCGCCGATCTCAGGTCCGCCATTTTCGATCATGCCGGGCTCGAGGCGACCGACTTATCCTATGCCGTGCTTTCGGGCGCGAGCTTCGTCAGCGCGCGCCTCGACACAGCGGACATGACGGGCGGCATTCGCGTCGAAGGTGCCAACTTCCTGCTGGCGTCCTTGCAGGGCGTGGATCTGACCGGCGCGGAATTGTCCGGCGCTGATTTCTCCAGTGCCAATCTGCAAGGCGCGCTCCTCAGTTTCGCGCGATTGAATTCGGCGCTGTTGCGTGATGCCGATCTCGAAGGCGCATCGTTGCATCGCGCCAAACTCTTTGGCGCAGACCTGTCACGTGCACGCATGACAGCCGCCGACGTTCGCGGCGCAAGCGTTTGGCTGGCGTCGCCCCCCTTCGCCGATCCGCTGGCGCTCGCAGACTGGGCGGCGATAGAGATTACGCGGCCTCGCAAGGATGAGATCGCGGCGATCAAGGCCTTGCTGGCTCGCCTGCAAGGCGAACGGGTGCTGCCGCGTGTCAAGGCCAAGCTTGAACCGTTGATGGCGGAGAAATCGATCGAGGCGTGGTCGAATTCCGCGGCGAACGAGCAATGGCGCGCACTCATCAGCGCACCCGCCACCGCCGAGCCGTCGGATGCGACGCGCGCACGGTTGACGGACCATCTCAGCCAAATGATGTGCCGCACGCGCGCGGCGAACGCGGGCGTTGCCACGGGCGTCGTCAGGCGTGCCCAGGCGCAGCAATTCACCGGCAACGTGACGGCGCTCTATGAGCGCGCCAAGCGCGACGATTGCCCGTCGGCGGGAAGCGTGTCGGAAAAGGCCATGCGCGGATTGGCCAGCGCGGTGGAAACGGCCAAGGTCAACTGACGAAGACATCGGTAGTGCGGCTGGCGGATGAGCGAAGCCCCGTCGGCTGGCAGCGGGCGTCACGCGGCAGCCGGATGTGCGTCTGCCGGAGGGGTGCACCGATTTTTGGCTTGCAATCTGGCACGGCCTGCCATAGAACAAACAAAGAACATATGCTGCGCGCTGGTGGCGGGTAGTCAAAGGCTGCGCATCAAAAGGCGTGGACAAACCTCTGAACGGCCGCGCATGCGGGCCCGAGCCGTCTACGGTCTTTGTATGAGAATCATCGTCGCCCAAACCGACGACGGTGTGCTTTGACGGCGTTCGCGCGAGCCTTCATGGCGACGCCGAGGGCACGTGATAAGGCGCCGATCGGCGGCTTTGATCGTCGAACCGCCACATCTCGCGTGGTGTGTCATGGAATGTAGCGGGACTGGGCGCGTTTGATACGCATTGCCCGGCACCGCGTGTCGCAGAAGGAGAGACAAATGGCTGGTTCCGTCAACAAGGTGATCCTCGTCGGCAATGTCGGCAAGGACCCCGAGATCCGCCGTACGCAGGATGGCCGGCCGATCGCCAACCTCAGTTTGGCGACGAGCGAAACCTGGCGCGACAAGGCGACCGGCGAGCGCAAGGAAAAGACCGAGTGGCACCGCGTCGTCATTTTCAGCGAACCGCTGTGCAAGGTCGTTGAGCAGTATGTGAAGAAGGGTTCGAAGCTGTACGTCGAAGGCGCATTGCAGACGCGCAAGTGGACGGACAAGGACGGACAGGAAAAGTATTCGACCGAGGTCGTTCTGCAAGGCTTCAATGGATCGCTGACCATGTTGGATGGCGGTCGCGCCAGCGCAGGCGGCGGCATGCAGGAAGCAGGCGCTGAATACGGCGACGACAACGGCTTCGGGCAGGGCTTCGGCTCGGGTGGCGGCGGCAGCGGTGGCGGATACAGCGAACCCAAGCGCGTCGCCAAGGGCGGCGGCGGTGGCTCGGGCGGTGCTAAGAGCAGCAGCTTCGACAAAGCGCTCGACGACGAGATCCCGTTCTAAGACGAGACCGCAGCAGGCTGACCGACACGTCGCTTGCCGCTTTCACGATCAGCATTTTTAAGAGCGGCGCGGGCGGTCATGAGATTGCTCGCGCCGCTCTTTTTTGGTCGCGCGGTGGCCGAAGCGCCGCGGCTTGCATCCGGTGATGGCGTTGGCGATTGCGCCGCCCATGACGGCGACGGCAATGTTAATGCTGGCGATCTTGGCCGGCCGCGCATCCAATCTCGTACCGAAATCCCATATGCAATGGCCAAGCGCCGGACACGGAAGCGCCATCGAATGCCGGCGAATTTGCCGGTTCAGTCGCGGGTTTACTCCGCCTTCGCCGCCGACTTGGCCTTCAAGAAGTCGATGATGCTTTTGCGCGTCGTCTCATCGGCGATGCCGGTGTAAGGCTTCATATTGTTGCCCGGCGCGACCGCATCCGGGGTGGCGATGAACGCGTCGAGCTTTGCGTCATCCCAAACGATGGCGCCATTCGCCAGTGAACTTGAATATTGAAATCCGGCCGCCTTGCCGGATGCGCGCCCGATGATGCCGTTCAAGTGCGGCCCGAGCCGGTTGTCGTCGGGCTGTACGGAATGACAGGTGCGGCAGGAATTGTTGAACGCGGCTTCGCCATCGAGGTGGTCGGCGGCGTTTGCGATTCCGATTTCAAAACCACTGAGGGCAGCGAACACGGCGGTTGCTAAGGAAAAATTGCGGCGCACGGGCGAAGTGCGCGCCGCATATGATTTCGGCGAGCACGGCTTGGGCGTGATCTGAGTGTTCTCAAAGAAATGCATCGAATATCTCCTTTAGATTATTTCGGAGCTAGCTGTGTGAGGGCGCGACGGGCGCAGTTGCGCGTCGCCGCAACATCTTCGGAAATCTCAAAAGCGCCGAGCCGCAGCGCGTTGCGACTTGCGCGTCGAAATAGTCAGCAGCGATTGAACGTTAGCGACTAAACGCAGAAAGGCCCGCCAGCGTTCCCGCGGCGGGCCTTGCAGATAGTGTGCATTGATTATGCGACGCGAATGAGCAGGTCGCGCTTTAGCTCACGGCGTTGGCGCGGGGGCAGGCGCCGGCGCCGGCTCAGCCGCATCCTTGGCGCTTTCGACCGCGCTCTTGGCTGCGCCCTTCGCCTGTTCGAGAGCCTCGCTCGCCTTCTTCTTGGCGGCTTCGATTGCCGGGCCAGCGTTCTCTTTCGCCTTGTCGTAGGCTTCCTTCGCGGTTTCGGTCGACTTGTCCTTCAGTTCCTGGCTTTTCTCGATGGCTCGCTGCATCAGGCCCTTCTTCGGCGTGGCGCGCTGATAGGCAGGCGCGGCGTCAAATGTTTCCTTGCTCGCGGCGGCCATGGTGACATGCATCTTGCCGTCGGTCACTTCGAGCTGAAGCGCGCTCGCATGCACCGCGACCTTCTTTTCCCAAAGACCCATGAAGCCGCCGACGCCCATGACGACGCCCACGACTTTATCGTCGTTGTTGATGATCAGATCTTCAATGTCGGCGACGATCTTGCCGTCCTTGTCGTGGACCTTGGCGCCGATCAGACGGTCCTTGGCAAGATATTCCGTAAGCTGCTGAGCCGGAATGAAGGCCTCATCGGCCGCGGCGGGCAGGCCGCTTGCAGCGATCGTGGCGATCAGAGCCAGAACCATTGTCTTGGTTTTCATCGGGTGTTCGTCCTTTCGTGACGGGCAGCACATGCGAAATGCGGGCGCGCGTGTCGAGGCTTGCGTGGCCCGATCTCTCGAGGGTGTCGCAAACGGCCTGAACGCGGCCATTTCCAAATAGCGCTCGAGTGTGACCGCAGCAAGTCTAAAGCAGTCGCTAGAGCATTGCATTAAGCGCTATCAACACTCTGATTTACATGATTTATTTTATGTGCATCGAACCCCGTGTCATGTCGCCGCTGGGTTGCTTTTGGGGCCCCTTTTGGAGTATCTTTCAAGAACCGATTTGGGATCGCAGCGCCGGTTTCCGCGCGCCGCAGTCCAGGCGCCGACAGCGCCCCAATGACCTGCCTTAAAGACCCAGAAAGAGCACCCCTTGGCCGACACAAGCGACGACCAAAAACCGGGCGGCAAAGAGCCGAACGACATCCGACCCATTGCCATTTCCGATGAGATGCGGCGGTCGTATCTCGACTACGCGATGAGCGTCATCATCAGCCGCGCCTTGCCCGACGTGCGCGATGGTTTGAAGCCCGTACATCGCCGCATCCTGTACGCGATGGATCGTCTCGGCCTCGCATTCAACAAGAAGCACATTAAGTCGGCGAAGGTCGTCGGCGACGTGATGGGCGACTTCCATCCGCACGGCAACCTCGCGATTTACGATGCGCTCGTGCGCATGGCGCAAGATTTCTCGCTGCGCGTGCCGCTGGTCGATGGCCAGGGCAACTTCGGATCGATCGATGGCGATCCGCCGGCTGCCGAACGCTACACAGAATCGCGCCTGACCAAGATTTCGATGTCGCTGCTCGACGATCTCGATAACGAGACCGTCGATTTCAAGCCGAACTACGACGACCGCTTGCTCGAGCCGTCCGTTCTACCGGCGAAGTTCCCGAATCTTCTGGTCAACGGCGCGGGCGGCATCGCCGTCGGCATGGCAACGAACATCCCGCCGCACAATCTCGGCGAAATCATCGACGCCTGCATGGCGGAACTCGAGAACCCGGAAATCACGATCGATGAGCTATGCCAGATCGTGCAGGGCCCGGATTTTCCGACTGGCGGAATGATCCTCGGCCGCGGCGGCATTCTCTCAGCCTACCACAAGGCGCGCGGCTCGATCATCATGCGCGCGCGCGTGAAAATCGAGAACTTGCGCAAGGACCGTGAAGCGCTGATCGTTACCGAAATTCCCTATCAGGTGAACAAGCGCGTTCTGATCGAAAAAATCGCCGACCTCGTGCGCGACAAGAAGGTCGAGGGCATTTCGGACCTGTGGGACGAAAGCAACCGCGAAGGCATCCGCATCGTCATCGAACTGAAGCGTGACGCCGTTGCCGATGTCGTGCTGAACAACCTCTACAAGTATTCGGATCTGCAGACGACGTTCGGCGCCAACATGCTGGCCATCAACGGCGGCCGTCCGGAAAGCCTGACGCTGCGCGATATGATCACCGCGTTCACGGCTTTCCGCCAGGAGGTCGTCACGCGGCGCATCAAGCACCTGCTGCACAAGGCGCGCGAGCGTGCGCATGTGTTGGTCGGCCTCGCAATCGCTGTTGCCAACATTGATGAAGTCATCAAGCTGATCCGCTTTTCCGCGTCGCCCGCCGATGCGAAGGAACAGTTGATGAGCCGGGATTGGCCGGCCAAAGACATGGCGCCGCTGATCGAATTGATTGCCGATCCGCGCCACAGATTGTCGGAGACGGACACCTATCGCCTGTCGGAAGAGCAGGCCAAGGCCATCCTCGATCTGCGCTTGGCGCGCCTGACAGCGCTTGGCCGTGATGAAATCGCGGACGAGTTGAATAAGATTGCCGACGAGATCAAAGAGTATCTGTCGATCCTCTCGTCGCGCGCCCGCGTCGTCGACATCGTAAAAGGCGAACTGACGTCCATTCGCAATGAATTTGCGACGCCGCGCAAGACCGAGATCGTCGACATCGAAGGCGAAGTTGAAGACGAAGACCTCATCCAGCGTGAGGATTGCGTCGTCACCGTCAGCCACAAGGGCTATATCAAGCGCGTGCCGCTGGCCGCCTACCGTGCGCAGCGCCGCGGCGGCAAGGGTCGCTCTGGCATGTCGACGCGCGACGAGGATTTCGTCACGCAGTTGTTCGTGGCGTCAACGCATACGCCGGTGCTGTTCTTCTCGTCGCGCGGTATGTGCTACCGCATGAAGGTGTGGCGCTTGCCGGCGGCCTCTCCGCAGTCGCCAGGAAAGGCGCTGATCAACCTGCTGCCGCTCGAAGCCGATGAAGCCATCACGTCGATTTTGCCGCTGCCGGAAGATCCCTCGACCTGGGCCGATCTCGAACTGATGTTTGCGACGCGCTCCGGCAATATCCGCCGCAATGCGCTCACCGACTTCGAGAGCATCAATCGCAACGGCAAGATCGCCATGAAGCTCGATGAGGGCGACAAGATCGTGCAGGTCGCGATCGCGACGCCCGATAACGACGTGCAACTGACGACGGCCGCAGGGCAGTGCATCCGCTTCCTGATCAAGGACGAAGTGCGCATGTTCAAGGGCCGCGACAGCGATGGTGTGCGCGGCATCCGCTTGGAAGACGGCGACGAAGTGATTTCGATGGCGATCCTGACGCACGTCGATGCGACGGCCGAAGAGCGCGCCGCCTATTTGAAGCAGGCTGCGGCGGCGCGGCGTGCGGAAGGCGCCGATGAGGGCGAGAGCGAAGCCGTCGTTGCGGATGATGAAGCCGTTGCCGACGACACGACACTCAGTGCCGAACGGTTCCAGGCCATGCAGGCCGCGGAGCAGTTCGTACTTACGGTATCGAGCCGTGGCTTCGGCAAGCGCTCGTCGTCGTTCGAGTACCGGACATCCGGGCGCGGCGGTAAGGGCATCGTCGCCATGGTCGTCAACGAACGTAACGGCCGCCTGATGGCCTCGTTCCCGATCGAGGACAGCGATCAGATCATGCTCGTGACGGACGGCGGCCAGCTCATTCGCTGCCCTGTGCACGACATCCGCGTGGCGGGCCGCAATACGCAGGGCGTGCGCATCTTCAAAACCGATGTCGATGAGAAGGTCGTGTCGGTCGAGCGCATCTCGGAAGACGCGGGCGATGAGGCTGCGGAAGCCTAACGGCGCGAACCGTCAACCCGTAAGCTCAGGCCTCTGAGCTACGGGCGCGGTCCGTTTGAGGCTGTGCGGCCTCAACTTTAGATCTGGATCGGGCGTCAAAAGCGGGTCTTAGGCCTGCCGTCTTCGCGCCTCTAGCGGCGCAGAGACATCGCGGCTTCATGCTGGTGATTAAATTCACTCGCATGATTGCGCGCGTGCAGGCCCTCAATGGCATGCGCCAGGGGGGTCAAGTCGCGCAGCCGCTTCAGATCGCGGATGTGGATCATCGACCGGCTCGAGCGTTCGACGACGCCGTCGGCCGTCAGCCGGGCCATGATGCGCGACACGGTATCGGCGTTGAGTGCCAAATGATCGGCTGCATCCTCGCGCGTCAGCGGCAGCGGCACGGTCAAAATGCCGTTGCTATCGGTCCGCCCCAATCTGAGCGCGAACTCGAACAATAGAGATGCTACGCGCTCGTCGCTGGCCAGCGCCGCAACGATCGACAGATGCAAGGCGGCGCGCGTGCGCTGCGTGGCAAGGCGATGGGCGACGTATTGGCCAAGGCGCGGCTGGTTCAGCATTTCTTCGTCAAGGCGCTGGGTCGGTAAAGTCCAGACGGTCGAAACCGTCGCCGCCATCAGCAGCGGGTCGTGGAGCGCCGAGATGTGACATTCCGAAACGATGTCGCCCGTATACAGGATCTCGACGCCAACTCGCCGCCCGCCGACTGTAGTGCGCAAAGCCAGCAGGCCCGAACTGACGATGGCCGTCGACGGCACCGGCAGATCGAGACGCACGCGCTGACGCGGACGCAACGTCTGCGGCTTGGCGAGATCCTTGAGCAGTACGAGAGCGGGCTCGGTGATCGACGGCGATGCCGGGATCGAGAAAGACGTCTTCTGTTTAGACAATGTGGGCGAGTGCACGTCGAAAATCCTCATGCGCGCCAGATGGCGGATGTCCGATTCCAGCACACTGATGGGCGACGCAAAGGAACGCCTTGATAAATATCAAGTCGCGGGAGCGCCGGGGCGTCGCACCAATTTTGAGCACGCCGGCCGCGACTTTATTGATTTCGATCAATCGTTTCGTGACATGTGGGGCACACGTCTGACGCTTGCGGCGGCGAGCATGACGCACATCAGAAGACTTCCGCCCCGCCCCCTATCGCACCCGAGCGCCGCGACGAATATGGCCAAGTGATTTGTCGGGTCGCAGCCGAAAGACTGTCCGGGCGGCGCGCGGCTCTTGAAGCAACGGGGGATGAAGACGATGGTGACGCGAACGTCGATTATGGGTGCTCTTGTGGCGCTCGCCGCAATTTCCGCAACGCCCGCACTGGCCGGCAGCACGAGCGGCGATTTCATGGTGCGGGTGCAGGGCACCGTCGTGGCGCCTGATGCAAGCGGCACCGTAACCGCGTTGCCGGGTAACGCACTTGGTGCTGCTGCCGGTCCGATCGCCGGCTCTGACGCCGACGTCAGCACGGAAGTCATCCCGACACTGACGCTGACCTATTTCATGAACAAGAACCTCGCGGTTGAACTGTTCTGCTGCTTCTCCAAGCATCAGGCCGATGCCGAAGGCTCGATCTCCGGACTTGGCGAAGTGGCCGACACCTGGATTTTCCCGCCGGCTCTGACGCTGCAGTATCATTTCGATGAAGTTGGCGGCTTCAAGCCGTATGTCGGCGCGGGCCTGCAGTACATCTACTTCTTCAGCGAAGATTCGGACTATGGCCGCGTCGAGATCGACGACGCCTTCGGCTTCACGCTCCAGGCTGGCGTTGATATCTCGCTCGGCCAGGGCTGGTATCTGAATGCCGACGTCAAGAAGACGTGGCTCGACACCGAAGTTCACTGGCGCGATGCCGGTCTGCGCGGCGATGTCGATATCGATCCATGGATCATCTCGGCAGGCCTTGGCTATCGCTTCAATCTGTCCGACATTTTCGGATCGCGCGCCGAGCCGGCGTCTCTGAAATAACGGCGATTGACCGTCAATCGATGAAAAAGCCCAGGTTTGCGCCTGGGCTTTTTTGCGTTGACAGGAGCCCTGCGAGACCTTGCGGTCGCCGACGGGGGCGCGCGGCGGTGTCGGGCCGTTGACCTGAGTAACGCGGAGTGGGTCAAAGACGATGAATTCGGCGAACTCATTCTCGCCGACCTTGGACGTCGAGCGGCCTCTTGCGGGTCGATAATGCCGTTGCCGGCCGTTTGGAAATCCCAGGCGCCCACACCGCCGCGCCTTTCAGATACAATCGCCATGCAGATACGCCGCCAAAGATGAGGCCTGTTTACTTCGGCATACAACATTGCTGCGGCGAGGGCTGTTCCGGCGCGGCGCCAGCGCGTAATCTCGCAGTTCGGATTTGGCCTTCATTGAATCGGGAATACTGAGAGTGTCAGACAAAATTCGCATCGGCTTCTATTCCGGGTCCTTCGATCCGGTGACGCTCGGGCATACCGATGTCATTCGCCGTGCTGCCGCGCTGGTCGACAAACTCGTCATCGGAATTGGCGTTAACCCTGGCAAGGCGCCGATGTTCGGTGATGCCGAGCGTGTCGCCATGCTCGAAGCCGAAGTCGCGCCGATCGCGAAGGCGACGGCAACCGCCATCACGGTAGTGACGTTCTCGGGCCTCGCCGTTGCGGCAGCCCGCTCGCACAAAGCCACGGTCATCCTGCGTGGCCTCAGAGACGGCACGGATTTCGACTACGAAATGCAGATGGCCGGCATGAACGGTGAAATGGCGCCAGAGATCCAGACGGTCTATGTGTCGGCATCGCCGAATGTGCGCCACATCGCGGCCAATCTCGTGCGCGCCATCGCCAGCATGGGCGGAGATGCGTCGCATTTCGTATCGGCGGATGTGCTGAAGCGGCTTGCCGGCAAGGCGCCGAAAAAGGCTTGAGCGCGATGTCGTCCGCCGATCCACGCCGCGCGAAACGAACGATCCTGGCCGCACTGGCGACGCTGCCCGTGCGCCACGTTGTGACGCATGATGTGCTCGCGGCCGAACTTGGCCTCAACGTGCGCCTGGTGCAGACCTTGCTGACGGCGCTGACAGCCATCGAGCGAGAAACGGTGCCGTGGCATCGGGTGGTGGCGCGGGGCGGCGCCATCGGCTGGGGACCGAACCGCGATCAGCAATTCGCGCGCCTCGTGCGCGAGGGCATTCTGGTGTCACCAGCGGGCGTCGTGCAGGACATGGCGAGGCATGCTCTCGGGGCGCTGCCACAGCCGGGCGACCTACAGCCGACAGGTGTGGCCGGCGTGTCGAACGCACGCCCAATGAGCGCTGACGTGGCTGATCCAGGCCCTGCCGCACCTACAAGCCGTTCTCGGGGCATGAAATCCCGCCCCTGATGGCGATCCGAGCCATGGTCACGTGCACCTTACAGGGCCGGCAGGCATCACGGCCGTGACGGTGCCCTGCAAATGCGAGGCATATACGCGCGCGCGGGCCTTCCGGGCAACCGGCGCTTGCCGGATCAGCCATCGGGATGCTTGCCCCGTGGCCGTCAAATCGCCATAAGGGCGGCGGAAGCGGAGTGCGCATAGCGCTCCACGGGCAGGGCAGGCCGACGCGCCCCTCCCGATAACCCGCACCGATGTCGCAAGGAAACTCCCATGACGCATTTGAAAAGTCTGCTCGCCGCGCTCTCGGCGCTGGCCCTCGCAACCTGGACCCAGAGCCCGGCGCTTGCCGTTGGCGGTGCGCCGCAGGGCGACACGATCACCATCGAACTGACCTCCGGCAAGGTTGTCGTCAAGCTGCGGCCGGATCTGGCGCCCAAGCACGTCGAGCGCATCAAGACGCTGGTTGGCAAAGGCTTCTACAACGGCCTCAAGTTCCACCGCGTCATCGACGGCTTCATGGCCCAGACCGGCGACCCGACGGGAACCGGCATGAGCGGATCGGACCTGCCCGACCTCAAGGCCGAATTCTCGCCGACACCCTACAAGCGCGGCACGGTTGGCGCGGCCCGCACAGCCGACCCCAACACCGCCAACAGCCAGTTCTTCATCTGCTTCAATGATAAGGGCTGCTCCGGTCTCACCGGCCAGTACACCGTCTGGGGTGAAGTCATCAGCGGTATGGAATGGGTCGATCGCATCAAGCGCGGCGCGCCGGGCTCGGGCGAAGTTGAAGAGCCCGACATCATGGTCAAAGTGACCGCACCCTGATTGACGCTTGCATCGCGCGCCGCGTGTCGCCGGTATCGGCGATATGCGGCCGCCGCACCACCAACAAGGAATGGAAGAATGGCCGACTACAAAGATCCTGAAAATACGCTCATCATCGAAACCAGCAAAGGCGCTGTCGTCATCGCGCTGCGGCCTGATCTGGCGCCGAAGCATGTCGAGCGCATCAAGACGCTGGCGCGCGAGAAGTTCTATGACGGCATCGTGTTCCATCGCGTGATCGATGGCTTCATGGCGCAGACCGGATGCCCGCAGGGGCGCGGCACAGGTGGGTCGAAACTGCCCAACCTTCCGGCTGAATTCAACGCGGAATCGCACGTGCGCGGCGTTTGCTCGATGGCCCGTTCGTCGGCGCCGAACTCGGCCAACAGCCAATTCTTCATCTGCTTCGGAGACGCGACGTTCCTCGACAAGCAGTACACCGTCTGGGGACAGGTGATTGAGGGCATGGATAACGTCGACAAGCTGGCGCGGGGCGAACCACCGCGCGCGCCCGATAAGATGATCACCGTTCGCGTTGCGGCGGACGTGGCGTGACATCGACTTCGAAAGATGACAACGGCAGCGCGCCTTCGGGTGCGCTGTTTGCCGTTTTAGCCATTGCGGGGCTCTGCGGTGCCGCAGGCGTGGCGCTGGCGGCCGTCGCCGCGCACCGAGTTGACAGTCCGGCGTTGGCGACGGCAGCAACCATGCTGATGATCCACGCAACAGCAGTGCTTGCACTTGTGGCCATGGCGCATGTGGCGCGCGATGCAAAACCGTGGCTGGCGGTTGCAGGCGTGATGCTGGCGGCCGTTGTGCTGTTCAGCGGCGATATCGCGCTCAACACACTCGCCGGCGTGCACATATTCCCTTATGCCGCGCCGACGGGCGGCACATTGCTGATTGCGAGTTGGTGTGCGGTGGCGGTGGCCGCCGTTTGGCAGCGGCGCACCGGCCGGGCACGGTAAGACTTATTTCTTGCCGCCGGATTTCTCGCTCGCTGCCTTTTTCGGCTTCCGCTTTTCCTTGGTCGAACGCTGTTCCTTGGCCATGTGCTCGGTCTCCGTCGTTTGTTTGAGGCGCGCGCGTGCGGCGCCGATGAGAAGGCTGCTACTGTTTGCGGCCGGCAGCAAGTGCCGTTCTGAGGTCCCCCACGGAAACGCGCATTCACGGGTCTCACTCGCGGACCGTGCCGCGCGAGAGGCCCGCGATGGAATACCGGTGGCGGGATGCGCTGTTGCCGAAGGCGATGTCCCGGTGATAAGTCGCGACCATCGCGCTCGGGCTGCTTGCCGGTTCCAAACAGCCGAAAGCTCAACTTGCGGCGTTGTGATCCCAACGCATTGTAATTCAAGGCGCAAAACTGTGCGGACAGATCTGTTTGATTTCGAGTTGCCAGAGGACGCCATCGCGCTGCGGCCCGTGTCTCCGCGCGACAGCGCCCGCATGCTGGTTGTCGAGGGC
>JBOFCQ010000167.1:0-5762 GCA_051646145.1 Hyphomicrobium sp. | reverse complement strand
ACGATTTGCGTTCGAGGAACTGACGGCCGGCGGAGATGCGGACCATCATGTGGCCGCCGGATATCAGGCCGACATTCTGATCCGCTGGGGCGACCCTGTGACGGCGGCTGCGCCCGCTTTCAATCCGGCCGCGCAGACAGCCGCCGCACAGTCTCAGCAGTTTGGGTACAACAACGACTTTCTGGCGTTCTTTCCAATCGACGGCCGCGCCGATCATGGATTGCTCGTCGTCAATCATGAGTACACGAGCGAAGAGCTGATGTTCCCCGGTGTCGGCCGGCAGGATAAGGCAGCGCGCTTTGCCGCCATGACGGCAGACCTCGTCGCGATCGAGATGGCGGCCCATGGTGGCTCGGTGATTGAAGTGCGCCGCGTCGATGGCGCCTGGCGCGTCGTTGCCGAAAGCCGCTATGCGCGCCGCATCACGGCGGATACTTCGATGCGCCTATCCGGCCCGGCGGCGGGCCACGCCAAGATGACGACACCCGCCGATCCGAGCGGGCTCACCGTCTTGGGCATGTTGAACAACTGCGCCGGCGCCGCGACGCCATGGGGCACGTGGCTGACATGCGAGGAAAACATCAACGGCTACTTCTGGAACATGTCTGCCGCCGACAGTCATTCAGAACGCGCTGCGCTGAAACGCTACGGCATCCCGGCTGAATGGTTCGGGTGGGGCTTATTCCACGACCGCTTTGATATTGCCAAGACGCCAAACGAGCCGCATCGCTTCGGCTGGGTCGTTGAAATCGATCCGTTCGACCCGACATCGACGCCCGTGAAACGCACTGCGCTCGGCCGTTTCAAGCATGAAGGCGCTGGCAATATCGTCAACAGCGACGGGCGTTTCGTCGTTTATCAGGGCGACGATGAGCGCTTTGAATATGTCTACAAGTTCGTCACCGACGGCCGTGTCGATATGGCAAACCCTGCGGCCAATCGCGACGTGCTCGATCACGGCACGCTCTACGTTGCACGCTTCGAGGCCGACGGCAGCGGCATCTGGCTGCCATTGACATTCGGCATTGGGCCGCTCGTTGCAGCCAACGGCTTTCATAGTCAAGGCGACGTGGTAATTTTCGCGCGTCAGGCGGCGGATCTCTTGTCGGCCACCAAAATGGATCGGCCCGAGGACATCGAAATCAATCCGAAGACCGGCAAGGTCTTCGTCATGCTGACCAACAATACCAAACGCCGCGACGGCGATACCGATCCCGCCAACCCGCGCGCGGACAATGCCTTCGGCCACATCATCGAAATTACGCCCGACGGCGGCGATCACGCACGCGACCGTTTCACGTGGGAAATCTTGGTTAAGTGCGGCGACCCCGCGGTCGCGCCCGTTGGGGCCACGTTCAATCCGCTGACCACAGCCAATGGCTGGTTCGGCATGCCGGACAACTGCGCCATCGACGGACTTGGGCGCCTGTGGATTGCAACCGACGGCAATTCGCCAGGGCGCACAGGCCGCAACGACGGTCTGTGGGCGCTGGAAACGGAGGGCGCCGCGCGTGGCACCGGCCGGCTATTCTATACCGTACCGTCAGGCGCCGAATTGTGCGGACCGTGCTTTACGCCTGACCTCGAAACGCTTTTTGTCGCCGTGCAGCATCCGGGCGAAGCCGACGACGATGCGGGTGGGCCGCCCGCGTCGTTCGAGACCCCATCCACGCGCTGGCCGGACTTCCGCGCCGACATGCCGCCCAGGCCGTCGGTTGTCGCCATCACCCGCAAAGGCGGCGGGCCCATCGGCGTCTAGCCATTCGGCATAGTCAACGGCAGGCACCACCTCAAGGAATAGGCCCCGGGGCCGGGTCAGAGGCAAATTGTCGGTTGCCCGCCAGGGCCAATGCGGTGCAAACATCGTCTCCGACCGGGACCGACGTCCCATCCCTACGGAGAAGCCGCTGCCTATGGCCTCGAATATTACCGAGATCGATCCCGTTCAACGCACCGCGTCGCGCCGCTCGCTTGGCGCCATCCGCCACGATTGGACGCGCAATGACGCACTGGCGCTCTACGAGCTGCCGTTCATGGATCTGCTGTTCAAGGCCCAAAGCGTTCACCGTCTGACGTTCGATCCCAACAAGATCCAGATGAGCCGGTTGCTGTCGATCAAAACCGGCGGCTGTGCCGAGGATTGCGGCTATTGCAGTCAGTCAGCGCATCACGCAACAGGCCTCAAGGCCTCGAAGCTGATGGAAGTCGAACGCGTGATTTCGGAAGCCCGCAAGGCACGCGACGCAGGCGCCACGCGCTATTGCATGGGCGCGGCATGGCGCAGCCCGAAATCGCGCGACATGGAATCGGTCGTCGCCATGGTCGAAGGCGTCAAAGCGCTCGGCATGGAGACATGCATGACGCTCGGCATGCTGTCGGGCGACGACATCGTAAAGCTCAAGTCCGCCGGTCTCGACTATTACAATCATAACGTCGATACGTCGGAAGCGTACTACTCCAAGGTCATCACCACCCGCACCTATGGCGAGCGGCTCGATACGCTGGCGCGCGTGCGCGAAGCCGGCATCAAAGTCTGCTCGGGCGGTATCGTCGGCATGGGCGAAGGCCCGCAGGATCGCGTCGACATGCTCGTCACGCTGGCCAATCTCGAAGAACATCCGGAAAGCGTGCCGATCAACATGCTGATCGCCATCGCCGGAACACCGCTCGAGAACGTCGAGAAGCTCGATGCCCTCGATTTCGTGCGCACCATTGCGGTGGCCCGCATCATGATGCCGAAGTCGTTCGTGCGCCTGTCGGCTGGCCGCACGGAAATGTCGGACGAAACGCAGGCGCTATGCTTCTTTGCCGGCGCCAACTCGATCTTCGTCGGCGACACCTTGCTGACGGCCGACAATCCCGGTGAAGACAGCGACATGCGGCTGTTCGCAAAGCTCGGCCTCGCGCCGCTGGAACTTGGCGCCGCAGACGGTTCAACCCATGAACCCGCGGCCGAAGCGGGGCTACGGAATGTCAACCAGTCATGAGCGTGCGCTTGACGCGCTGAACCGACGTGGCCGTTTGCGCAGCCTGGAAAGCCGCTGCGGTTGCGATTTCACGTCGAACGATTATCTCGCGCTTGCCAATAGCGAACCGCTGCGCGTCGCCGTGCAGGATGCCATCGCGCGCGGCGTGCCGATTGGCGCCGGCGGCTCACGCCTCCTGCGCGGCAACCACGTCGAACATGAATCGCTCGAAGACGAAGCGGCCAGGTTTTTCGGGGCTGAAAGCGCGCTCTTCTTCGGCGGCGGTTTCGTTGCCAATTCAGCGATCTTTTCGACGTTGCCGGCGCGCGGCGATCTCATCGTGCATGACGAATTGATCCACGCCAGCGCCCACGAAGGCATGCGGCTGTCCAAGGCCAACAGCATTTCGGTCGCGCATAACGATGCGCAGGCATTCGACGACGCCATCTGCAATTGGCGTTCGGCGGGCGGCACCGGCCAGCCATGGATCGCGGTTGAAAGCCTCTACAGCATGGATGGCGACACGGCGCCTCTCGCCGACCTCGCGGCGATCGCCGACCGCCATGACGCCATGCTCGTCATCGATGAAGCGCACGCCACCGGCGTTTTCGGACGCGGCGGACGCGGGCTCGGCGCAGATCTCGAAGGGCGCAGAAACGTCATTTCTCTGCACACGTGCGGCAAGGCACTTGGTGTCATGGGCGCGCTCGTCTTGGCGCCGCGCGACATTCGTGAATTTCTGATCAACCGCTCGCGCGCATTTATCTATGCAACAGCGCCCTCGCCGCTCGTTGCAGCGTCCGTTCGCGCGGCGCTGCGCATTCAGGCAACAGAACCAGAGCGGCGCGAGCGACTGCACGCATTGATTTCCCGCAGCAGCGACAAGCTTGCGGCGCTCTCCGACGTGACGCCGTCTGGTTCGCAGATCCAGCCGATCATCGTTGGCTCGGATGTGCGCGCTGTGACGCTCGCCGCCGCTCTCAAGGCGCGCGGCTTCGACATTCGCGCCATCCGTCCGCCGACCGTTCCCGAGGGCACCGCCCGGCTGCGTCTCACGCTCACGCTGCACACCAGCGAAGATATGGTTGCAGCGCTCGTCAACGCCATCGCCGAGGAGCAGGCGAGGCTTGCGGCATGACGACCGCTTTCATTGTCGCTGGCACTGATACCGACATTGGCAAAACGGTTTTTGCAGCTGCTCTCACTGGCGCCATCGACGGTTTTTATTGGAAGCCCTTACAGGCGGGCCTGGATGGCGAGACCGACAGCGACGTCGTGCGCCGCCTGTCCGGCCTCGATGCCGCGCGTGTCTTGCCGGAAGCCTATCGCCTGACGCTGCCGGCATCGCCGCACCTTGCCGCCGAACGCGATGGCATCGAGATCGATCTCGCCCGCCTGGCTTTACCGGCGACCGCGCGTCCGCTCGTGGTCGAGGCCGCAGGCGGACTGATGGTGCCGTTGCGTCGCGACACATTGCAGATCGATCAAATCGCCCGCTGGCGCGCACCCGTCGTGCTATGCGCATCGACCAGGCTCGGCACGATCAACCACACGCTATTGTCCATCGAGGCGCTGAAGCGGCGCGCGATCGCCATCGCCGGTATCGCGTTCATCGGACCGGAAGCGGCCGACAGTCAGCGCACCATCGGCACTATCGGCGGTGTGCGCGTTCTCGGACGCCTGCCACATGTCCATCCGCTCGATCGGGTGACGCTTGCCGCCGCGTTCCGTCAGACGATCGACGTCGCCGGCCTTCTTGGCGTAGGAGACGGCGGCCCGTGACAGCACGCGCGTCCAGCCACATCTGGCATCCTTTCACGCAACACGCGCTCGAGCCTTCGCCGCTCGAGATCGCGCGCGCGCAAGGTGCGTGGCTCGAGACGACGGCTGGCCAGCGCATCTGCGATGCCATCTCGTCGTGGTGGGTCATCACGCATGGGCACTGCCACACAGTGATCACGGCTGCCATCCGCGCCGAAGCCGAGCGCCTCGATCAAGTCATGTTCGCGGGCTTCACGCATGCTGCCGCCGAGCAGACGGCGACAGCTCTGTTGGCCGCGGCACCGGACAAGCTGAGCCACGTCTTCTTTTCCGACAGCGGCTCGACGTCGGTTGAGGTCGCGCTCAAAATGGCGCTCGGCCACTGGCGTAATATCGGACAAAAGCGACACCGTATCCTGGCGCTCGAACATGCTTATCACGGCGACACGATCGGCACGATGTCGGCTGGCGCACGCGGCGTGTTCAATGCCGCCTATGCGCCGCTGCTGTTCGACGTGACGCGTGTGCCCTTCCCCACATCCGACAATCCGCAGCCGACCTACGACGCCATCGAATGCGCGTGCGCGGAGCGCGATGTCGCGGCGCTGATCGTTGAACCGCTGATCCTCGGCGCCGGCGGCATGCTGGTCTACGACGCAGCCATCCTCGACGAGATGCAGCGGATCGCAGCGGCGCATGATGTGCTGGTTATCTTCGACGAAGTGATGACCGGCTTCGGCCGCACAGGCACCATGTTCGCTAGCGAACAGATGCAGCAACAGCCCGATATCCTGTGCGTGGCGAAAGGCTTGACAGGCGGCGCATTGCCGCTCGCGGCAACCTTGTGCCAGAGCCGCATCTACGAGTCGCACTTTGCCAAGGATCGTGCGCGCACATTCTTTCATTCGAGTTCCTACACGGCGAACCCGATCGCATGCGCCGCCGCCGCCGCTAATCTGGCGATATGGCGCGACGAGCCGGTGCGCGCGCGCGTTGCGTCTCTTGCCGCGGCGCAGAGCGATGCGCTTGCGACAC
>JBOFCQ010000147.1:0-2034 GCA_051646145.1 Hyphomicrobium sp. | reverse complement strand
GGTATATACCGAACCTTCATTATCGTTGCGCAGGATGGCGGCGTCATCCTTGCCAAGACATTCTGGCGACCCGAACACCGGAGCATCCCCCGATGAGCTTCCAATCTACGTTGCGTAATTTTGCCGTTGCAGCCGTTGCCCTGGCGGCGGCGACGCTTGCACCTGCCGGCGCCAGCGCCCAGGGCCTCATCGATTTCCTCTGGGGCGGCGACGAAGAGCATGGCGGTGGACGCCAGACCGTGTCGTTCAGCGGCCAGTATTCGACGGGCCAGGTCATCGTCTCATTCGGCGATCGCCGGCTTTATCTCGTCACCAAAACCGGCCAGGCCTTGAGCTACCCGATCGCCGTGCCGCGCAATCAGAGCCGCTGGCAGGGCACCACGTTCGTCTCCGACAAGCGCGTTAACCCGTCGTGGACGCCGACGCCGGAAATGAAGCGCGAAAATCCGCGCCTTCCGAATTGGGTTCCGGGCGGCCATCCGATGAACCCGCTCGGCGTGCGCGCACTCTACCTCGGCTCGAGCTCGTACCGCATTCACGGCACCGACGCGCCGTGGACCATCGGTCAGGCCGTGTCGAAGGGTTGCGTGCGCATGTATAACGAGGACGTTCTTGACCTCTTCCCGCGCGTTCCGGTCGGCGCCCGCGTGACCGTGACGTGGCAGCGCTTCAAGACGGGTGCGTCGGTCGCTTCCAGCGATTCAGCGCCCGCCGCCGAAAGTGATGGCCAGCCGAAGCGCCAGTACACGCGTCAGGTGCTGCGCAAGCAGTATCGTTCGAGCCTGAGCGCTCCGCAGAAAGAAGCCGCCGTCCAATAAGGTCTGCGCGGCCTTTCAGCCAACGATCTCTCGATTGAAATTTTACGGGCGTGCCACAGCGGCGCGCCCGTTTCGTTATGCGCCAACTCCTGCAAACACTAGAGGTTCATACGCACGCTGTAGGACCTGTCGAAACGTAAAACGCGCCCCCGGAATTCGGCGCAATCGATTAAGTGCACGCAAAGCGTAAAAAGCATTTTGAATTGTGCTGAGCCGCATTCGAGATCACACACATGATCACGTTTGTAACTGCGTCCGAAGGCTCAAAGGCCAATTCCATGGGCACGTTCAAGACTACCGTTTTCAAGCGCCACCAGGGTGGCTCGGTTTCAATTCTGTTCGCGATGGTCCTGACCGCACTCGTTCTGGTGGCCGGCGTCGCCATCGATTTCGGCCGCGGCGCGAGCATCGCCGACCGTGCCCAGGCCGCCCTTGACGCCGCGGCGCTGGCCGCAACGAAAACCATGCTCGACACCAACGCCAGCGATGCCGTGATTGCCGCCGTGGCGCAGTCGTATTTCGATTCCGCGATGAAGAGCCGTGCCGGATGGCAGACCACGCTGAAACCGCTCGATGTCAAAATAGATCGTGCGCAGGGCGGCGTTGCGCTCTCGGTCAAAGGTTCGCTCAGTTCGACGATCGGCAATCTCGTCGGCGTCAACAAGCTGAACTTGTCGATGTCGTCGCATACGGAGAACGCCGTCAAAAACATCGAACTTGGCGTCATGCTCGACGTCAGCGGGTCGATGATCGACAACGGCAAGCTTGGCGATCTCAAAGACGCCGTCGACGGGCTGATCGAGGAACTGCTGGACAACAAGTCGGACCTTCAAAAGGTTCGCATCGGCTTTGCGCCTTATTCGACGTCCGTCAATGCCGGCGAATACGCCTCCAAGTTCAAGGAAACGCCCGGCAACGGCAAAACGAAGAACACCTGCGTCAGCGAGCGCAAAGGCGCCGATGCCTTCACCGACGAACCGCCGAGCAACGGCAAGTTCTTTGGCGGCAAGCCGACCCAGTGCCCAACGAGCCCGATCGTGCCGCTGACCGAAGACGCAGCGACGCTCAGGACCAATCTCAACGCATTCCAGGCCAACGGCGCGACCGCCGGTCATCTCGGCATTGCGTGGGCGTGGTATTTGATCTCGCCGAAATGGAGCGCGATCTGGCCGTCGGAAAGCCAGCCCGAGGAACACGATCCGGCGAAGCTCATCAA
>JBOFCQ010000134.1:0-6255 GCA_051646145.1 Hyphomicrobium sp. | reverse complement strand
TGATCGAGAACGTCATGCCGAGCGTCTGCGCCCAGTCGGGAAGAGCGGTGTAGTGGAGATGGTGCGGACCCGCCCAGATGTAGAGGAAGATCAGCGACCAGAAGTGCACGATCGACAGCCGGTAGGAATAGACGGGCCGCTCAACGCGCTTTGGAATGAAGTAGTACATGATGCCGAGGAAGCCGGCGGTCAGGAAGAAACCGACCGCGTTATGCCCGTACCACCATTGCGTCATCGCATCCTGCACGCCCGCGAACAGCGAATAGCTCTTCGAGCCGAGGAACGAGACCGGTACCGCCAGATTGTTGACGATGTGCAACATCGCAACCGTGACGATGAAGGCGAGGTAGAACCAGTTGGCGACATAAATGTGCGGCTCGTTGCGGCGCGCCAGCGTGCCAACGAAGACGACGAAGTAGCCGACCCAGACGAGGGTCAGCAGCAGATCGACGTACCATTCCGGTTCCGCGTATTCCTTGCCGCCCGTGACGCCGAGCAGATAGCCGGTGCCGGCGAGAACGATGACGAGCTGATAGCCCCAAACCACGAACCACGGCAGCCAATGGCCAAACATGCGCGCGCGCGAGGTGCGCTGCACGACATAGAGCGAGGTTGCGAGAAGCACGTTGCCGCCGAAGGCGAAGATCACCGCCGACGTGTGCAGCGGGCGCAGGCGCCCGAAATTGGTCCACGGCAGATCGAAGTTCAATGCCGGGAATGCGAGCTGCCAGGCAAGGATGTCGCCGACAAGGAACCCCGCGATGCCCCAGAACACGGCGGCAATGGTTGCCACCTTGATCGGCCCGTCGAAATAGCTGCCGCGTTCGACGGTGCCGCCCTGACGGGGATTATTCAGGATGTAGATGACGCCGAGCGCCCCCACCAGCGCCGTTACGGCGCCATGGAAACGGATGGCCTCGTCGGTTCCAAAGAACGCGAAAACGAGCCCAATCGCGGCAACGCCCAGAGCCGATATCGCGGCCAGCGCTCCCCCGAATGCAATTCCTTCTTCACTGGTCGCGGCCATGCGTGTCGCCCTCCCCACTTCGTGCGTGCGTGTGATCGATCGTGAACTCAGCAAATGGATCGGCGGCAGGGGGGCTCGCCTTGACGAAGATCAAATTGCGACAATCGCGTTCACACGTGCAGGCGAAAGAAAGTTGCCGGCATTTGCCGCCTGTCGGCGATTTTGCCGGGGTGCTGGCGCCCGACGCGCGGCTCAGCTACGACTAAAGCAGAAACGCCAAAAAATGAGGCTGCCGCTGTGACTGATCGCAAACTGACCGACGACGTGACGGTCTCTCCCCAAATCTCAGCCGCCGACGTCCAGGCGCTTGCCGATCAGGGTTTCAAATCGATCATCTGCAATCGTCCCGATGGCGAAAGCCCGGGCCAGCCCGGCCATGGCGAAATTGAAGCGGCGGCTGCAGCGGCCGGGCTTGCGTTCGTCAATCAGCCGATCGTCTCGGGACACATGTCGCCGGCAGATGCCGATGCGTTCCGCGCGGCACTCGACACCCTGCCGAAACCGATCCTCGCCTACTGCCGTTCGGGCACGCGCTGCGCCATGCTGTGGTCGCTCGCCGAGGCCGGACAGCGCCCGATTGAGGACATCCTGGCGCGCACGGGAGACGCCGGATACGACATGACCCCCATCTTGCCGGCCATGCGCGCGCGCGGCGGCACCTAAACGGGCGGGCCTGCGCCCGCGCCGACCCGGCACGCGCAGTCATCCGAGAGCCGCGCATTCCAAGCTCCAAATCGGCCGCTACGACACGCTGTTGAGCGCGCTTTTTCCGCAAAGCCCTCAAGCGCCGCTCAGCTGGCCCGAATCATATTGAAAACGACACGCATCTGCCCTATCTCGCGCCAGACGCGATACGTTCGAGCCATCAGTTTCAGAATGCTCAAAGGCGGCGCCTGCGCGCCCGGATCAGGAGATTGAATTGGACAGTGTTCTCATCATCGGTGCCGGCGCGGCCGGGTCCGTCACGGCACAGAAATGCGCGATGAACCGCGACGTCTTCAAGAAGGTCCATCTCGCCTCGCGCCGCATTGAGAGCTGCGAGAAGGTGGCGGCACGCTGCAAGACGCCGATCGAGATTTCCAAGGTCGATGCCGACAACGTCAAGCAGACGGTCAAGCTGCTGAAAAAGGTCAAGCCCGACCTCGTCATCAACATGGCGCTGCCCTACCAGGATCTGCCGATCATGGACGCCTGCCTTGAAGCGGGCGTGCACTACATGGATACGGCCAACTACGAGCCGCGCGAAGAGGCGAAATTCACCTACAAGTGGCAGTGGCCGTATAACAGCAAATATAGGACCGCCGGCATCATGGGCGTGCTCGGCTGCGGCTTCGACCCCGGCGTCTCGAACGTCTTCTGCGCCTATGCGCAGGAGCACCTCTTCGACGAAATCGAAACAATCGACATCATCGACTGCAACGACGGCAGCCACGGCAAGGCATTCGCCACCAACTTCAACCCCGAGATCAATCTGCGCGAAGTCACCCAGCGCGGCAAATACTGGAAAGACGGAAAGTGGATCGAAATCGATCCGCTGACGATTTCCTGCATGATCGATTATCCCGAAGTCGGGCCGCGGAAGTCTTACCTCATCTATCACGAGGAAGAGGAAAGCCTGGTCAAGAACATCAAGGGCCTGAAGCAGATCCGCTTCTGGATGACGTTCTCCGATAATTACATCAAGCACCTCGACGTGCTCCAGAACGTCGGCATGACGCGCATTGATCCCGTCATGTACAAGGGCCACCCCGTCATTCCGATGGAGTTCCTGAAGGAACTGCTGCCGCCGCCGTCGTCGCTCGGCGAAAACTATACCGGCCGCACGTCGATCGGCTGCGTTATCGATGGCAAGAAGGGCGGCAAGCGCAAGACCGTGCTCATCTATAACGTCTGCGATCACGCCCAGTGCTACAAGGAAACCGGCGCGCAGGCGGTGTCCTACACGACCGGCGTGCCGCCGGTTGTCGGCGCCATGATGATGTTCAAGGGCGCCTGGAAGGGCAAGGGCGTCTACAACGTCGAGCAATTGCCGTCGAAGCCGTTCCTCGACGAACTCGGCAAGCAGGGCCTGCCGTGGCACGTCAAGGAGATCAAGCCCGCCTCGCAGAAAGAGCTGTTCGCCGTCAAGACCTGACAGCGGCGACGGCTCGCCTGAACCGCGGAGGCGCATGTGACGGAAGTCGAGATACTGACCATCCGCAACGATCTGACGGCCATCATCATCCAGGTGGTGTCCGTCAGTTTCGCCATGATCTCGGCTTACCTCGCCGGCCTGTGGCTGTTTCTGCGCCGCGCGCCGGCGTGGCTGCGCCTCATTGCTTTTTTCACGCTGTCGATCGGTCTCGCCTTCATGGGCGTGATGACGATCGGCCTCAACGAACTCATGCTCGGCACGGAACGCGCCTGGTCAAAACTCGGCGCGCCCGTCACCGGCATCTCGGGTTTCGGCAACGCGTCGCCGGATATGCTCATGGGCTTTACCATGTACGAGGCTGCCGCCGCCCTTGGCGCGCTCGCCTTCCTCGGCGTTTATTTGGCCGTGTTCTACCTGACGTTCTTCTTCCGCTGGCCTGACGACGCCGTGTGGGCCAAAGCTTAGGGATCGAGCGCTGCACGCGCCCCGCCACGTCCAGCCTCAGCGCGTCAGCGCCGCACTGACCTCCAACCGCAAGGCCTCTATAGTCCCGCCATGTCGATCACCCTCCCCGCCAACATCGCAACGCCCGCCTACATCCTTGATGAGACGCTGCTCGATCGCAATCTGGCGACGGCCGCGCGGCTCAAGCGCGAGGCCGGGTGCAAAATCCTGCTGGCAACAAAAGCATTCGCGTTTCCGGCCGCGTTTCCAACCATGCGCGCCGTACTCGATGGCACGACGGCGAGCGGGGAATACGAGGCGCAGCTCGGTCACGACGAGTTCGGCAAGGAAGTGCACGTCTATTCGCCGGCGTATCTGCCGGGCGAGGTCGAGCGCCTCGTCGGCTTGTCGAACCACATCTATTTCAATTCGCCCGATCAGATCCGCCGCTATCTGCCGATCGTGAAGGCAGCGCCCTCGGTCAAGATCGGGTTGCGTATCAATCCCGGCTTTTCGCGCGCCACGCTCGGCGGCCATCTCTATGACCCCTGCGCGCCCTTCTCACGTTTCGGCGCCACACGCGACACGCTCGACAGCGCGCCGTGGGACGAGATCGATATTCTCCACGCGCACGCCTTGTGCGAAGCGCGCGAGGATGGCTCGGTCGGCCTCATCGAGCACGTCGCGCGCAACTTCGCGCCTTACATCCGCAAGGTTCGCACCGTCAATTTCGGCGGCGGGCATTTCATCAACAAGCCGGACTACGATCTCGCAAAGCTGATTGCGGCCATCAAAGCGTTCCGCGCCGAATTCAATGTCGACGTCGTGCTCGAACCGGGAGCCGGGCTCGTCGTCGATACCGGCTATCTCGTCGCGTCCGTGCTCGATATCCATCGCAACGAGAAAGACATCGCCATTCTCGACGCGTCAGCCTCGACCCACATGCCCGACGTGCTCGAGGTGCCCTATACGCCGACGATTATCGGCGCGGCCGCGGCGGGTGTGCTGGCGCACTCCTATATTCTCGGCGGCAAGACCTGCATGACCGGCGACATCATCGGCGAATACTCGTTCGACAACCCGTTGAAGCCTGGCGACACGCTGATCTTCACCGATATGATGCAGTACTCGTTCGTCAAGAACAACACGTTCAACGGCGTGCCGTTGCCGAGCCTGTCGGTGCTCGGACGCGACGGTTCATACCGGGTCGTGCGCGCCTACGGCTATGACGAATTCCGCCGCCGCCTCGGATAAACAGGTCGAAATCCGCATGCAACACGACACGCCCAAGACAATCCGCCTTGCCGACTACACGCCGCCGGCGTTCCTGATCGCGGCGACGGATCTCAAGATTGCGCTGCATGCCACGCGTACCCGCGTCGACGCACGCCTGACGATGTCGCGCAATCCGCGTGCTGCGGCGGCAAGCGGCCCGCTCGTGCTTGATGGGGAACACCTCGATCTCGATCGCATCGCCATTGATGGCGCAGAGCTTTCGCCCAGCGCCTACACGGTAACGCCGACGACCCTCACCATCGACACGGTGCCCGCCGGCAGTTTCACGCTTGAGATGACGACGTTCGTCAATCCGCAGGCGAACACGGCGCTGCAGGGCATCTATCTCTCGCGTAAGATTTTCTGCTCGCAATGCGAGGCCGAAGGCTTTCGCCGCATCACTTATTTTCTCGACCGGCCGGATGTGCTCTCAGTCTATACCGTTCGCCTCGAAGCTGACGTCGACGTGGCGCCCGTTCTGCTCGCCAACGGCAATCCGGTCGAACGCGGCACGCTTGCGGGCGGACGCCGACACTACGCCATCTGGCAAGATCCTTTCCCGAAGCCTTGCTATCTCTTCGCCATCGTCGGCGGCGATCTTTCGCCTATCGCCTCGACATTCACCACGCACTCGGGCCGCGACGTCGATCTGCGCATCTATGTCGAACATGGCAAGGAAAGCCGCGCACACTGGGCCATGGACGCGCTCAAGCGCTCTTTCGCCTGGGACGAGCGTCGCTTTGGCCGCGAATACGATCTCGATGTGTTCAACATCGTCGCCGTCTCTGATTTCAACATGGGCGCGATGGAGAACAAGGGCCTCAACATCTTCAACGACCGGCTCATCCTGGCGTCCTCGGAAACGGCCACCGATGCCAGTTACGAAGCCATCGAAAGCGTCGTCGCGCACGAGTATTTCCACAACTGGACGGGCAATCGCATCACCTGCCGCGAATGGTTCCAGCTCTGTTTGAAGGAAGGCCTGACCGTCTATCGCGATCAGGAATTCTCCAGCGACGAACGTTCGCGCACCGTGCAGCGCATTGCCGACGTGCGCCAGTTGAAGGGTCTGCAGTTTCCTGAGGACCAGGGGCCACTTGCCCATGCGGTCCGCCCGGAGAGTTATATCGAGATCAACAATTTCTACACGGCGACGGTCTACGAGAAGGGCGCCGAACTCGTGCGCATGATCGAGACCATCCTCGGCCCGAAGGCCTTTCGTGCAGGCATGGATCTCTATTTCGAGCGCCATGATGGACAAGCCGCGACGATCGAGGATTTCCTCACCTGCTTTGAAGACGTGAGCGGCGAGAGCTTGCAGCACTTCAAGCTCTGGTACAGTCAGGCCGGCACGCCGGAGCTCGTCTGCCGCCTG
>JBOFCQ010000106.1:0-23314 GCA_051646145.1 Hyphomicrobium sp. | reverse complement strand
AAATTCAGTTGAGCGCCGATCTCGAGCGCGGGCACGTGTTCACCGATCGCCTCCTGCATGCGCGCGGCAAATCGGAGACGCTGCTTCTTGGCGCGCAATCGATGCGTGACGCCATCAGCGATCTGATACCAGGCTGCAATTTCATCACGCGGCCACGGCTGTCCAAGCTGACCTATGAAGGCGAGAAGAAGATCACGCGCCTGCCGGGCCGCTCAGCCATCGTGGCGTTCTCGACGCAGGAAGTTTATGCCATCGCCGAGTTGATCCGCCGCCAGCGCGGTGGCGCAGCGGTTGTGCTCGGCGCGCTCTCACCGCGCACACGCAACGCGCAGGTCGCGCTCTATCAATCGGGCGACGTCGAATTTCTGGTTGCGACCGACGCCATCGGCATGGGGCTCAACCTCGACGTCGATCACGTCGCGTTCTCGGCCGTGCGCAAATTCGACGGCCACAGCCACCGCAACCTGACGCCTGGGGAAATTGGCCAGATCGCGGGCCGCGCCGGCCGCCACATCAACGATGGCACCTTCGGTGTCACGGGCGGATGCGACGGGCTCGACCCCGATCTCGTGCAACGACTCGAAACGCACGCCTTCGACAGTGTGCGCGTGCTGCAATGGCGCAATCGCAAGCTGGATTTCGGCTCGCTGGAGCGGCTGTTCGACTCGCTTCGGGAAAATCCGCGAGAGGCGCGGCTCACCCGGGCGCGCACGTCCGATGATCTCTCCGCGCTCGAAGCGGTTGCCGGAGATCGCGACATCAGGGACCTGTGCCGCTCGCCCGCCGCGGTCTCCAAGCTGTGGGACGTGTGCCAGGTGCCGGACTATCGCAAGATCTCGGGTGCCAACCACGCCGAACTGGTCGCCAGCCTCTACAAATTCATCATGACGGGCGATCAGCGCATTCCGGAAGACTGGTTCGCCAAGCAAGTTGCATTTGCGGATCGCACCGATGGCGATATAGATACGCTAGCGACGCGTATCGCCCACATCCGGACGTGGACGTTCGTTTCAAACAGGCCCGACTGGCTGAAGGACCCTGCTCATTGGCAGGAACGGACACGGGCTATAGAGGACAGTCTCTCCGACGCACTCCATGAACGCTTGACACAGCGCTTCGTCGATCGCCGGACCAGCGCGTTGATCAAGGGTATGCGAGACAAAGACGAACTCAACGCCGACATCGCCGAAGACGGCGCCATCTCGGTCGAAAATCATTTCGTTGGCCGCCTGAAGGGGTTCCGCTTCACGCTCGATACGTCGGCGGACGGCATTCACGAGAAGGCGACCCGTGCCGCCGCGACGCAGGTGCTTGCGCGCGAACTCGGCATGCGCGCGCGGCGTGTGGCGGCGGCGCAGAACGATGCATTCAAGCTGACGCGGAACGGCCGTATCCTGTGGCGTCAGGACGAGATCGCGCGCGTCGAGCCGACGGAGGATCCGCTGCTGCTCTCGGTGACGTTGCTCACCGACGAGCACATGGCGGACGCCGATAAGGACAAGGTGCGCGTGCGCCTCGAGACGTGGCTGAAGGACCTGACCGCCGATAAGCTCAAGCCACTTGTTGAACTTGCGGCAGCGGAGGATCTGCTTGGCTTAGCGCGTGGCGTCGCCTTCCGTCTCAAGGAAAATCTCGGCGTCTTGAAACGCGATACGGTTGCGGAAGAGATTTCGGCGCTCGATCAGGACGCGCGCGCCTCGCTGCGCAAGTTCGGCCTGCGCTTTGGTGCCTTCAATATCTATTTCCCGCTGCTGTTGAAGCCGGCGGCCGCCGATCTCGCGGCAACGCTATTCATCCTGAAAAACGGTGCCGCACTCGGCCTTGATCGGGAGCAGTTGCCAGAGCTGCCGCGCCCCGGTCTGACGTCGGTCGCCGCCGACCCGAAGGTGCCGGATGCCTTCTACCGCACCTATGGTTTTCATGTCTGCGGACCACGCGCCGTGCGTCTCGACATTCTCGAACGGCTTGCGGATCTGATCCGTCCGTTGCTGGCGTTTCGCGCCGCGGCAGATGGCTCGGTCGCGCCGCCGAAGGGCGCAACCGGTGACGGCGGGTTCAGGGCGACGGAAGAGATGATGTCGATCCTGGGCTGCTCGGCCGAGGAACTGAGCCACGTGCTGAAGTCGCTCGGCTTCTGGCAAGAGCGACGCCCTGTGCGCGCGCCGGCGGTTCCGGTGATCGCGGACACGGCGTCTGTGACGGCAGAGGTCGCGACGGCAGAAGTTGCGCCTGACGCTGCAACGACGGTTGAGGCTGCGGCGCCTGAAGCGTCGGATGCAAGCGATGCGGCTGCAGCGGCAGCCGCTACCGCGATTGTCGCGGGCGCGGAGACGCCGCCTGCTGCAGCAAGCGCGGAAGCGAGCGCACCTGTCGCGGCCGAGCCGGCTTTCGAAGAGGTCTGGCGACCGCGCCGCCATCATCATCATCGCGGCGAGCGTCAAGAGCGCGGCGATGGCAAGAGCGCAGACCGCGGACATCGCCGTCGCGGCGGTGGCGGCCGTGATGGTCAGCGCGGTGGTCGCAGCGATCAGCGAAACGGCCCATCGCCGAGCGCCGGTCACGCGCCTGGCGCTGTCAGTGCGGAGCCGGGCAGTGCAACGGCTGCGCCGACAGACGCGTCGAATTCAGCCCGGGCCGATGCGGCAGCACCCGGTCGTGCCGAGCGCCCAGACCGCGGTGATCGCAGTGATCGTGGAGATCGTGGAGACCGGCGCGATCGTGATCGCGGCGGCCGGCCGGCCGGACGCGAGGGCGCGGATCGTTCGCGCCCGCGTCCGCATGGCGACCAGCGCCGCGGGGACGCATCAACCGGCGGCCGCGACGGTCAGCGCGGCGATCGCGGCGGCAGGCCGCCCCATGGCAAAGGCCGGCGCGACGAAAACCGGCCGCGTCAGCCCGAAGTCATCACGTCGGCTCCGCCGAAGCGCGCGGGCGTCGATCCCGATAACCCGTTCGCGGCCCTGGCGGCGCTTAAGGCGGCCATGGACAAGCGGGGTGAGGAACCGAGTTCGCGATGAGCGATCCCGCCGACAGCGATGGCCAGCGCCTCGATCTGTGGATGCATTTCGCGCGCATCGCCAAATCGCGCTCGCTGGCGCAGGCGCTGATTGAAGGCGGCAAGGTGCGCGTCAATCGCGACAAGACAAACAAACCAAGCCACAAGCTGAAAGTTGGCGATGTGCTGACGATGACGCTCGGCCCGCGCGTGCGCATCTGTAAAGTGCTCGCCTTCGGCAAGCGACGCGGCCCGGCCTCCGAAGCGCAGGCGCTGCTTGAAGATCTGAGCCCACGGCCCGCCGCCACCGCATCAGGCTCAGGTTCGGCGCAGTCGGCGTCCGCGGCGTCGAGTGGCGCGTCACCCGCAAACCATGTCTCGGCCGAGGAACTGGCTATGGCCGATCACGGTCTCAGGCCGGCCGGCGCCGGGCGCCCAACGAAACGTGACCGCCGCGCCATCGCCCGGCTCAAGGACCAGTCGATCTAGAAAGCCCTAACGCTTTATTGCGCGATCACGTGCAGGCAGCGGGTCCTGCGTTCGCCAATTGGTAAGACGTGTGGCCGGCGTCGCGATATCGGCCCATCCGGGCCGCCATGGCGATGCGTTCACGTTCCAGATGGCAGGTTGTGAACCGATGGGGCGCATTGGCCCCTTGCGTCTGCCACTTGGGCATGGAAAGAGCAGGAGCGGCGCACTCGGAATCGCCGTACAAGACACGGACCGGAAAGCAGCATGACCTACATCGTCAACGACAAGTGCATTAAGTGCAAATACACTGATTGCGTCGAGGTCTGCCCGGTCGATTGTTTCTACGAAGGCGAGAACATGCTCGTCATTCATCCCGACGAGTGCATCGATTGCGGTGTCTGCGAGCCCGAGTGCCCGGTCGACGCCATCAAGCCGGACACAGAGCCCGGCACCGAGAAATGGTTGGAAATCAACCGCAAGTTCGCGGAGACGTGGCCGAACATCACTGCCAAGAAGGCCGCGTTAAGCGACGCTGACAGCTTTAAAGACGAATCAGGCAAATTCGAAAAATATTTCAGCCCGGAGCCTGGAACTGGCGATTGAGAAAAGATAGTTGCTGCATATAGAGCGCAGCGGGAATGTTTATATCGTTCATCAGACGACGTGACGGCGCAACTTAACGCTAACCGTTAAGCGCCTCGCGCGGCCGCGACCCCCTGGCCCTTCATTTGTCATCAATATTGTGCTAGTGTGCATTGCGTGATGGCAAGGAACATGCACAAATCCAGAACGGCTGAGAACGAAAGTTGGCACTCCCGCAATAATGGGCGGCTGACGAAGACGCGACATGGGGCGTCGCTGGGCCAAGGTAGCGCCGATCTGGGTTTGCAAAGCTAGGCCAAAAACGAACACGCAACGCTCGGTCTTTCGACGAGAAAGATCGATCGAACGCGTGTGAACTGCACGATGCGGCGAAGTCCTCCGCCACATCAGCAAGATGATGCGGCCAGTCCAAGGTTTCGGGCTGGGCCGTAGTCCGGACCGATCCCCGGTAGGCCGGACTTGTACGATAGAGTGAGATGAACGAATGGCTCAGAAGAAGAAGGTCCAGGCTGCTGCCAAACCCGCCGCAAAGCCCGCGGTTCGGAAGGCGACAGTCGCCAAGGTTGCGCCTGCTGCTCCTGCCAAGTCCCTTAAGATGAAAAGCGCCGTGCCGCAGAAGGCAGTGGCTGCCGCGCCGACCCCCGCTCCTTCCAAGTCCGCCAAGCCGGCTGTCGCGCCGGCCGCCGCTAAAGTTGCGCCCGTAGCCGCAAAGCCGGTCAAGAAGGCCGAGACCAGCGCTCCGGCCGTGAAGCCGGTTGCCAAGCCGGCCGAGAAGGCCGCTGTACACGCCGCCGCGCCGAAGAAGCTTGCTGGCGCACCGGCTCAGCCGGTCATGAAACCCGCCATTCACGCCATGAAGGCGTCGGTGCATCACACGTCGGCTGCCCGTTCGCTGCCGGCTGCCGTGCAAAAGCCGGTCGGCCAGAAGCTGACGGCGCCTGCCTCGGCTGCTGCGGCACCTGCCGCCGAAACGCCGAAGGCGATCGCCGAAAAGGCCGCTGCCGCCCGACAGCTTTTGGCCGCGCAGAAAAAGCCCGTCAGCCAGCGTCACGGCTTCAAGGCCAACGAGTTCATCGTCTATCCGGCGCATGGCGTCGGACGCATCGTCGGTATCGAGGAACAGGAAATCGCGGGCATGTCGCTCGAGCTGTTCGTCATCACCTTCGAAAAGGAAAAGCTGACGCTGCGCGTGCCGACAGGCAAGCTGGCGAGCGTCGGTATGCGCAAGCTCGCCGAGGATGGCGTGGTCAAGAAGGCCATGGACATCCTCAAGGGCCGCGCGCGCATCAAGCGCACGATGTGGAGCCGCCGCGCCCAGGAATATGTGGCGAAGATCAACTCCGGCGATCTGGTTTCGATTGCTGAAGTCGTTCGCGATCTTTACCGCTCCGAAGCGCAGCCGGAACAGTCGTACTCCGAGCGTCAGCTCTATGAGGACGCGCTCGACCGGATGGCACGTGAAATCGCAGCCGTTGAAAAGCTCGATGAGCGTGGCGCCGTTCAGCGCATCACCGACGTTCTCTCGAAGAGCGCCAAGAGCCGCCGCCTCGCCGGCGAAGGTGAGCCGGTCGGCGAAGCCGCCTGACTGGAACCGCCAAAGACCTAGAGATCGAAATCGCCCGGAGCCGCACGCTCCGGGCGATTTTGCTTTTCGCTGTCGGTAGCCGTCGCGCCTTCGCTGGGCGTATCTGAGCCAGGTGCGTCTGATTGCGCCGCGCTGTCATCGCCCGGCGCACTGCCGGCTGCATCCTCAACCGCCCGCGATGGCGTACGGGTGGTTGCGATGGGCGCATCGTCCGCCGCTGTGATCTGCGCCGGCGTCGCAATCTCTATCAACGGTCCATTACGCCGGTCGATCCAGCCGCGCACTTCGATACGGCGCCCCTTGAGGCTGTCCAGCCCTGCGGCCCATGCGCCATGCGCGGCGATGACGGATGCTGGCACGCGCACCGTGAAGTCCGTCCGCCAATCGCTGCCGAAATTGACGTAGGTGCCGGATCGCGTTCGCGACACCGCGTCGACCGTGCCGGCGACGATCTGGAATGTGCTGCGCGCCCGCATCAGTTCGAAGGTGCGGTGCGCGGCCCGCACGCGATACGTGCCAACGCGCCAAAGCCCCAAGCGACCAGTGCGCGCCAGGCGTTCGTGCGCCAGAAGTTCGCTGACGCACGCCGTGTCGCCCGGCATGGCGCTGGCGCGTGCGTGCCCAGAGGCCACCAACTCGCCTTGAATCCACAGCCGCTGTCCGCCGTTGGATGTAAAGGCGTGGGCGATGCGTCGGCCATATCGATCGCGAGCGGTTGTCGTGTAGGCGAGTTCCACCCGCTTGCCGAGGACATGTCGCGACAAGGCTGCGATGGCGTCGCGTTCCGGCGCCCAGCTACCGGCGGCAGCGTGCGCATCGCGGCTGCGCGGCGCAAGGATGCCTGCCAGCCTCAGCGTGGTGCCATCGTCGAGCTGGACGGTTTCACCATCGAGAACGCCGGTGACGGTGGTGAAAGCGCCGCGTTGCAGCGTGCACGTGTCGAGCGCGATCGGCGGTGCCTCATCGTTCGCTGAGACAGCATGTGCCGCGCTGAGAATGGCGAAGAGCGCTGCCGCGCGCCGAAATGGCTTCCGCGTTCGCGCGGCGCGAAGGCGCCTGCTTGGGACAACAGCACATGCCTTGCAAGTCGTCGCGGTCATCGCCTGCAATCACAGCATGGCGGCCCTATGCTCCACAAGTGTCAGATGTTCGGTGTCCGTGGCTCTAGAATTGGAAATCGTCGGCCGAGAGCTGGCCAAGCGTAACCGCCTTCAGCCGCACACTCGTTGCGGCGTCGATGGTGATGATGACATCGTCGCCCGACTGCTGCATGTGCCGCCAGAGATCGGCGGCATCGTCGAATGCGGCGCCCGTCACATCGACGACATCGCCAGCATCGCCGCGGCCCGCACGGGCGTCAGCTCCGTGCCGTTCAAAGCTCAGCGCATCCAGAATGCCGAAGCGCCAGCCGTGGCCGACCGCATGTCCCGGCGCGAAATCTTCAATGACGTCACGTCCGCCGCCGGGCGCGAATACGAACGTGTCGCGGCCCGCGCCGCCATACAGCCTATCATTGCCGGCGCTGCCGATGACGGTGTCGTCGCCGCGTCCCAGATCGATGCGGTCGATGCCGGTAATCTTGATAGCGGAAAAATCGAGAATGTCGTCGGCGCTCGTGGCGCGCAGGATATCGAAGCCGGATACGCCGCCGGAGATGGCCTCGATGGAGATTAAGTTGCCAAGACCCGACGTGACGCGAACGACATCATCGGCCGCCGAGCCGCGAATGGTGTCGTACCCGTCGCCGCCATTGAAGACGTCGATGGCATCGCGGCCGCGCACATAGAACAGGTCATCGCCATCGCGGCCGATCATTTTATCGCGGCCTTTGCGGCCAACGAAGATGTCGTCGTAGTCGGTGCCGATGAGAATGTTGCGTGCGTTGTTGCCGACCAGTGTCTTGCCGCCATCGTCTGGCATCCCGTCCATGTCGTCGTCCGGATCGCCCTCGGCCGCGTTGACGACAACAGTGACGGAGGCCGTGCTGGTGCCACCGTTGCCGTCATCCGCCGTGTAGGTGAACGTTGCCTGACCTGTGAAATCGGGTGCCGCCTGGAAGCGAATGCTGCTGTCGGCCATGAGCGACGCAGCGCCGCCGCTGCCCGACGTCACGCGCGTGATCGAGAGGATGTCGCCGTTGGCATCGGTATCGTTGGCGAGAAGGGCGGATGCGCTGATGGAAAGCGCTGCGCCCGCGAATGTTGAAAAGCCGCTGTCGGCGACGGCGTTCGGCGCGATATTCACGGGCACGTCGGCACCAGCTTGCACCGCGATTTTGACGTCGGCGGATGCCATAGCGCCTTGGCTGTCAGTGATGACGTAGGTGAACGACATCACCGAGTCAGGCGTCGCAAGCGGGGAGACGCGCATGTTGCCAGCGCCATCTCGGGTCACAGTGGCGTTAACTGCGCTGTGAACGGAGGCAATAGAAATATCGCCGCCGTCGCGATCGCTGTCGTTGCTCAGCAGATCAGCCATGGCGATGGTGAATGCGCCGCTGCCGAGATAAGCGAATGTGTCGTCGCGCGCGATCGGCGCAAGATTGTCAGTCACCACGGCTGCGGCGGCATACGTCGCCACTGTTGCGCTATCCCAGCTTCCGCCGGTCACGAAATCGATGCCCTCGATGCCCGCGCCATCGCCCAGAAAATAATCGCTTATGGTCAGCGTGCCGCCACCATTGATGATGATGACCAGATCGCTATCGGCGCTGGGTCGGCGCAAAAAGGTGAGATCGGCGCCGAAGATGCCGCCTGCAAAGACGATGACGTCTGTCGCCGCGCCCGCATCGGCGTCTTCGATGATCGTATCGTTGCCGTCTTCGCGCTCGTAGACGTAGCCGTCGCTGCCGTCGCCGCCGATGAGGATGTCGTCGCCGAGGTTGCCGGCGAAGGTGTCGTTTCCATCGCCGCCCGCAAGCGTGTTGCCGAGCGCGTTGCCGATAATCGTGTTGCGCAGCGCGTTGCCGGTGCCGAACAGTGCGGCACCCGTTAGCGTCAGGTGCTCGAGGTCGACGCCCAACGTGTAGTCAATGGATGCAATGACCGTATCGAAGCCGCCGCGATCCGGTTCGATGATCGTGTCGCCGACATCATCGACAACATAGGTATCGTTGCCGCGCCCGCCGCGCATGGTGTCGGCGCCAATGCCGCCGTCGATGACATCGCCGCCGTCGCTGCCGGTGATGTCGTCGTCACCGCCAAGCGCGAAGATCTGATACGGCCCGCCCGATGGCTGCGCGATGACGTCGTCGCCATCGGTCGGCGTATCGCCAGAGAACGCAGCAAAACGCGCCAGCATGGGCTGCGCCATTTGCAAGTCCACGGGGAGATGCGCGTCTGGCCGCAGTTCGAGAGGCGCCAGCAGCGCCGAGCCGACCGCTGCTTGAATGGCGCTGAGCCAGCCGGGGTAATCGTTCAAGCTGTCGAGCGTGCCGAAGACGTCATTATCGAAGGTCAGCGGGAATGTGATGCCAAGATCGCCGTCCTGCCAATTCAAAACGCGGACGATTGCCGCGGTTTCAACCTCGCCTTCGATAGTGGTCGTCACAGGTCCAGGCGGTTCGTCGGGGCCGTTGTCGCGCGCTTCCGTTAGCGGCGTGCCTTGCAGGATGGTGATGACGAGATCGCCGCCCTCCATCGTGAACGCGATCTGGCCGACAAATTCGATGTATCCATCGACGACATCGTCATCGAGCGGCCCCCAAACGAACAGCGATTCCGTGGTGATGTCGTCTATCTTGAACGGCGCACCGCGAATTTCGAGCAGTTCTGAAGCGTCGAACTCGCCACGCGTCGTTTTGAAGAAGGCGTGCGGCAGCGCCAGTCGGTCGTTCGCGTCGGCATCCTCGATGACGAATTCGACTTGGCCGCTTTCTGTCGACATGGCTGACAGCACGAAGGTGTCGCTGCCGTCGCCGCCGGTTGCGAATGTGCGGCCCGTTCCACTGACAAGGATGTCATCGTCTTCTCCGCCGTCGAGTTCGATATCGTAGCCGCGCGGGCTTTCGCCTGTGAACGCGGCAGCAAGCCGCCCGTCGATGACATCGTTGCCGCGACCGCCCTCAGAGCCGCGCGTGGTTGCGGTTGTATAAATGCGATCGTCCATCGCCGAGCCGGCGATCCATTCGACGCTTTCGGCCCAATAGCCGGCGTCCAGGCCTTCGTTGCCGGCGATCTGGATGGACAGCAGATTGTCGCCGACAGCGTTGATGATGAGCGCGCTATTGCCGTCGAGGAAGCCGAGCTGATCGCCGCGCCCCTGCGGATTGGCGCTGTCGAGATCGAGCTTGATCGGCTTTTCGATCAGATCGACGCCCTGGCCGACGTGCACCACATCGCTGCCGACGAACCATTTGACCTGCTCGATGGAGAACAGTTGGTCGGAGCCGTCATCGTGGGCCGCGATGAAGTTTGGCACTTTGTGTTCGACGGCGTGGCGCGGGCTCATGATGTAGACCACGCCGACGCCGGCATAATCGACGGTATCTTTGCCGTCGAGCGCGTAGCTCAGTTGCGGCTGGCCGCCGTGCAGGATGTTCTCGCCGGGCGACCAGTAGACGATATCGTCGCCGACGCCGCCGTAGAATTTCTCGACCCAGAACGTATTCGCCGAGCCGCGCAAGCTGTCGTCGCCGAGCCCGGTCATCAGTGTCTGGAAGTTGTTCGAGATGGTGATGTCGTCGGCGTCGACGCGCCCGATCAGCGTGTTGATACCGGTCGTGAAGCGGATGCTGAAGGGCAGCAGCACATTGACGTCGAGGAAGATCGACCACGCCATCGTTGCGATGACGGACGACGAGTTGATGGTCGGCAGCGACGAGAACGGCCACGATGCCGCGTAGTAGGGCAACTGCTGCTGCTGGATGTCGACGCCATAGTCCGCCATGTGGCTCCAGCGGTCGAAGGCGTCCGGTCCGGTGTAGATGATGCGGCTGCCGCGCGACGCCGGCGTGCCAATGGCGGCCACGAGATCGTCGCGGCTGGCGTTGTTGGCAACGGCAAGGCTGGTATCGAACTCTTCGCCGAGCACGCCGACGGTGACGCCCGACGGCCCGATGTCGCGGATGCCTTCGAGCACCAGCCAATAGTCTTGTGCGTAGTCTTGCGCGTTGAGCAGGTCTGTCTCGTCCTCGTAGACGAGGTGCAGGTGATCGGCACCGAACAGCCCAAGTCCGAATTGCTGGATCGGGACAAATTCGAGCCGGATCGTTCCCATCGCACTGACGCCCTACGCAACGCTGCACATACGCGGTAAAGTCATACGTGTAAGGATAAGATGGAAAGCGCAATCATCCCGCGTGGTTACGACTGCGCTGCACAAGAACGGCACGGGTGCCATGCCATTGCGATCGGCCTTATCCGCCGTTTTCCCTCCACGTTTCGCGCCGCAATCTGCGGTGAACGCATCTGTCTACGCGCAATGCACGTATAGGTGGTATTAACTTATAATGCAATCAAAGAGAGAATGGATCGGACGTCTGCAATCGCTGACGGCCAAACTGTGCCTCGAACGTTTGACGCGCAGAGTTGGCCGGGTGGCGGCCGCCATCTCATCGCGCATTGGGGCTGAGACTTGACGGGGTTTCGGCGTCGCCGCATACCCAAACCGCGTGACCGCCGGACGCGCAAAATCACGTCACCAACCTATTCGGCGCCAGGCATGGCCCCGTAGCTCAGCTGGATAGAGCAACGGTTTCCTAAACCGTAGGTCGCAGGTTCAAATCCTGCCGGGGTCGCCAGGCATTGGGGAGGCGGAGGGCAAAGCGGCGTCGGCCGGGCGCGCGCATCCGCTTAGGCCTGGGTGTCAGTCACGCCGCCGCGTGGGTCCAAATGTCCATCCGGGTGGCGCAAATATGGGCTAATCTTCCGCTCACGCTTCCGTCTCGCCTTGTCGTCAAACCGGACCTCTGCGCAATGAGCCCCACGATCGAAGTCGCGATTGCGGATAAAAACCCCGTGGTGCGCGCCGGTCTCGAGGCCTTGGTGGCGCGCGACGGACGTTTCCGCATCGGCGGCATTTATCCAACCGGCAGCGCGCTCATCGACGCGTGCGAACAACGCCCGGTGGAAATCGCCATCGTTGGCTGGTCGCTGCCCGATATTCCCGGCGGAGAAGTGCTCTCGCATATGCGCCGCAAGGGTTGGGCGACGCGCGTCATCATCTACACGGGCGAAACGTCGAACGACATTCTGCGCCGGGCGATCAAGGGCGGCGCGTGGGGCTTCGTCTCCAAGGGCGAGGAGCCGAGCGTGCTGCTCGAAGCCATCGTGCAGGTCGGGCGCGGCCGCTTGTCGCTGCCCTACATCGACATCGAGATGCTCAATCATGATCCGCTCGGCGTCTTGACCACGCGCGAGCGCGAATTGCTGGCGGCGCTCGCCAACGGCTGGACCAACCTGCAGATCGCGTCGCGCACCGGCATCACGCGCAACACGGTGAAATATCACCTGAAAAATCTCTACGATAAACTCGGCGTTTCCAACCGCGCGATGGCCGTTGCGCTGTATCTGTCGACGCCCCGCGATCTGCCATAGTGCAGCGCAGCAAAACCAATTTGATTTCAGCGCCTTCGCCTGGGTAGTCGGGCCTACCCTGATAGCTGCGTTTCCCCCCCCAACCGGGTGTTGTGAGGCGGGGAGCGCTCGCCCAAGGTCCGCGCCGAACTCGGTCGCAATCAAATGCCGCGCGCGCAGCGTGGATGCCGAGCCGATCGCCGGGCAAGTCAGGCACATCCGATCAACGGAATGACCCACTCGGCGCAACAGAAACTTGCGGAGGAACACATGACTGAACTCGTCACGCCCCATCTGTTTATTCCCGGCCCGACCAACATTCCCGATGCGGTTCGCATGTCGATGAACCTCACCATGGAAGATATGCGCAATCCGGAATTCCCGAAGTTCACGCTGCCGATCTTTGAAGACCTGAAGAAGGTTTTCAAAATGAAGGACGGCCGCGTTTTCATCTTCCCGTCGTCGGGCACCGGCGCTTGGGAATCGGCGATCACCAACACGCTCGCTGTCGGCGACAAGGTTTTGATGTCGCGCTTCGGCCAGTTCTCGCTGCTCTGGGTCGACATGGCCGAGCGCATGGGCCTCAAGGTCGTGCTGTGCGACGAAGAGTGGGGCACGGGCGTTCCGGTTGAGAAGTATGCCGACATCCTCGCCAAGGACACGGCGCACGAGATCAAAGCCGTTTTCGCGACGCATAACGAAACCGCAACGGGCGTGTCGTCTGACATCGCCGGCGTGCGCAAGGCGCTCGACGATGCCAAGCATCCGGCCCTGCTGATGGTCGATGGCGTGTCGTCTGTCGGCTCTCTCGACATGCGCATGGGCGAATGGAAAGTCGACTGCTGCGTTTCGGGTTCGCAGAAGGGCTTCATGCTGCCGACCGGCCTTGGCATTCTTGCCGTCAGCCAGAAGGCGCTCGACGCCAACAAGTCGCTCAACGGCCGCATGAACCGTTGCTTCTTCTCGTTCGAAGACATGATCAAGACCAACGATCTCGGGTTCTTCCCCTACACGCCGGCCACGCAGCTTATCCGCGGCCTGCGCACTTCGATCGATCTGATCAATGCCGAAGGCCTGGACAACATCTTCGCCCGTCACACGCGCCTGGCGAGCGGCGTTCGCGCTGCCGTCGATGCATGGGGCCTGAAGCTCTGCGCCAAGGAAAAGAAGTGGCATTCCGACACCGTGTCGGCAATCCAGGTTCCGGATGGCATCGACGCCAACAACGTCTTGAAGACCGCCTTCTATCGCTACAACACGTCGCTTGGAACCGGTCTCAACAAGCTCAACGGCAAGGTGTTCCGTATCGGCCACATCGGCGCGCTCGACGAATTCATGGTTGGCGGCGTTCTCTTCGCCGTTGAAATGACGCTGAAGGACGTCGGCGTGCCGATCAAGCTCGGTTCGGGCACGGGCGCGGCTGCGGAATACTTCAGCAAGACCGCCACCAAATCCGCGACCGCGATTACGCCGTCGAAGGCCAAGGCGGCCTGATCTCCAACACGACAGGCATCCGGTAGCACATGCTGCCGGATGCCTCGTAGCGTTCGCCATCGCATCAAGGCTTGCGCACCGCACGCGCTTGGCGTTGATGCCAGATGATGACCGAAGATCCTGCGGGTCTCCGCACAAACACCCATAGAAACTGATTTAGGGAAGGTTACGTCCTATGAGCTTCACGCTTTACCCGCTCCGCAAGCAGCGCCTGCAGCGCTCGTATCTCGCCGTTCCAGGCTCCAATCCGACCATGATCGACCGCGCCTTGAAAAGCGCCGCCGATTACGTGTTCCTCGATTGCGAAGACGCCGTCGCGCCGCCGGAAAAAGAGCAGGCCCGCAAGAACATCATTCAGGCGCTCAACGATCTCGACTGGAAGGGCAACGGCAAGAGCGTCTCGGTGCGCATCAATGGCCTCGACACGCACTACATGTACCGCGACGTCGTCGACATCATGGAGCAGGCCGGCTCCAAGCTCGACACGATCCTCATCCCCAAGGTCGGCGTGCCGGCGGACGTCTACACCGTTGAATGCATCGTCAGCCAGATCGAAGTCGCCAAGGGCCTCACCAATCAGGTCGGTACCGAAGCGCTCATCGAAACGCCGCTCGGCATGGCCAACGTCGAGGCCATCGCATCCGCCAACAGCCGTCTTGAATCGATGCACTTCGGCGTTGCCGACTACTCGGCCTTCAACAAGGCACGCACCGTCGTCATCGGCGGTTTGAACCCCGACTATCCGGGCGACCAGTGGCACTTTCCGCTGTCGCGCATGACGGTTGCCTGCCGCGCCTTCGGCCTGCGTCCGATCGACGGTCCGTTCGGTGGCATCGACGATCCCGAAGGCTACAAGGCCGGCGCCCGCCGCGCCGCAGCGCTCGGCATCGAAGGCAAATGGGCCATCCATCCGTCGCAGATCGAACTCGCCAACGAAGTTTTCTCGCCGACAGCCGCTGAAGTGTCACGCGCCGAGCGCATCCTCGTCGCCCTCAAGGAAGCCGAAGCCCAAGGCAAGGGTGCAGCCTCCCTCGACGGCAAGATGATCGACGCGGCATCCGAGAAGATGGCGAAGAACCTTCTTGCAACCGCCGCTGCCATCAAGGCTTCGGAAGCCAAGCGCGCCAAGGCATAATCGAGACAGAAGAACCGATCACAAGGAGGTTCATCCATGGACATTCACGAGTATCAAGCCAAGGAATTGCTGGCAAAGTTCGGCGTTCCGATCCCGCGCGGCGGCCTTGCCTACAGCCCCGAACAGGCAACCTATCGGGCCAGCGAAGTCGGCTCCAGCGCCGTCGTCGTCAAGGCGCAGATCCACTCCGGCGCGCGCGGCAAAGCCGGCGGCATCAAGGTCTGCAAGTCGGAGCAGGAAATCGAAGATGCGGCTGAAGCGCTGCTCGGCCGCAAGCTGGTCACGCATCAGACCGGCCCGGCCGGCAAGCTGGTGTCGCGCCTGTACATCGAAGAAGCGACCAACATCGATAAGGAAATCTATCTCGGCTTCGTGATGGATCGCGCCTCCGAGCGCGTCATGGTCGTGGCGTCGGGTGCCGGCGGCATGGATATCGAAGACATCTCGGCCAACAAGCCTGAGACGATCATTCGCGTCAGCGTCGATCCGGCAGTCGGCATGCAGCAGTTCCAGGCGCGCGAGATCGCGTTCGGGCTCGGCGTCGATCCGGAAATCGTCAACAAGCTGATCCCGGCGATCATGGGCTGCTATCGCGCATTCCGCGATCTCGATGCCACGATGGTCGAGATCAACCCGCTCGTCATCACCAAGGAAAAGACGGTCGTGGCGCTCGACGCCAAGATGTCGTTCGACGACAACGCGCTGTTCCGCCGTCCGCACATCGCGGAACTGCGTGACAAGAGCCAGGAAGACCCGCGCGAGACTTATGCCAACGACCGCGGTCTGGCCTACGTCGGCCTCGATGGCGATATCGGCTGCATCGTCAACGGCGCCGGCCTCGCCATGGCAACGCTCGATATGATCAAGCTGGCCGGCGGCGAGCCTGCCAACTTCCTCGACATTGGCGGCGGTGCGTCTCCCGAGCGCGTGACGAAGTCGTTCCGCGCCGTTCTGCGCGACAAGAACGTCAAAGCCATTCTGGTCAACGTGTTTGCCGGCATCAACCGGTGCGACTGGGTTGCGAAGGGCGTCGTCGACGCCATCAAGGAACTGAAGATCACCATGCCGGTGGTTGTCCGTCTCGCGGGCACCAACGTCGAGGAAGGCCGCAAGATCATCGATCAGAGCGGTCTGACCGTCATCAGTGCCGAAACGCTTGCGGACGCGGCCAAGAAGGCCGTCAACGCAGCCAAGACCGCCGCGTAACCCGGGAGGCAACAGACATGGCCATCTTCATCAACGAAAACACGCCGATCCTGATCCAGGGTTTCACCGGCCGTATCGGCACCTTTCACGCCCAGGAAATGATCGACTACGGCACCAACGTGATCGGCGGCGTCACGCCCGGCAAGGGCGGCACCACCCATCTCGGCCGTCCGGTGTTCAACACCGTCAAGGGCGCCGTCGAGGAAACCGGCGCCGAAGCCTCCATCGTGTTCGTGCCGCCGCCGTTCGCGGCCGACGCAATCATGGAAGCGGCTGATGCCGGCATTAAATACTGCGTCTGCATCACCGACGGCATTCCGGCCCAGGATATGATCCGCGTGAAGCGGTATATGCGCCGCTACAAGAAAGAGCAGCGCATGATCCTCACCGGACCGAACTGCGCTGGCACCATCTCGCCCGGCAAGGCGATGCTCGGCATTATGCCGGGTCACATCTATCTGCCGGGTCGCGTCGGTATCGTTGGCCGTTCGGGTACGCTTGGCTATGAAGCCGCCGAACAGTTGAAGATGCTCGGCATCGGCGTCTCGACGTCGGTCGGCATCGGTGGCGATCCGATCAACGGTTCGTCGCATCGCGATATCCTCGAGCACTTCAACAACGACCCCGATACCGATGCCGTGCTGATGATCGGTGAAATCGGCGGTCCGCAGGAAGCCGAAGCCGGCATGTGGGCCAAAGAGAATATGAAGAAGCCGGTGATCGCCTACATCGCTGGTCTTTCGGCACCCAAGGGCCGTCGCATGGGTCATGCGGGCGCCATCGTGTCGGCCTTTGGCGAAAGCGCCGCTGAGAAGGTTGAAATTCTCGCCAACTGCGGCGTGACGATCGCGCCGACGCCGTCGGAAATGGGCGCGGCCGTTGCCGCGGCCATGGGCAAAGCCAAGAAGGTCGCGTAACGCGGCCTGTGCGGGCCTGGCACCTCGTACGGGTGCCGGGCCCGTTCGCTGATACTGCCCGCCCGACGTGGCGGGTCGCTGTGGTGCCCGCTTGGCCGGCAAAGCGCACGCCACTCCGCGACGTCACGCGCACACTGCCGGCGCACAACAGACCTCTCGCACATAAGCCAGAGAGGCATGGAGGACCGCGGGATGCAGAACAAAGCTGAGCAGACGGTTGGCGGAAAGCTTGACGAATTTCAGCTTCGTGACGAGCTACGCAAGCTCAGGACGCGCATCCCCGATGAGCCTCAACTCAATCCAATTTTGAATGTCGCCTTCGATCTGTCGCGCCGCCTCGAGAGCGGCGGCATGTCGATCGAAGACATCAAAGGTCTCGCGAAACGTCTATCGGATCGCGCCTGCGTGCGTCGTGCACGCGGCATGCGCCAGCGCGTCGGCTATGTCGATCACGCCAGCACGATCAAGGATTTCACCGAGTACGTCGCCAAGACGGCCGAGGAAGCGGGCACTGGAAAAGACGGGCTCGCGGCCTTCGAGGCCCGCTGGGCGCGCGCGCGTTCGGGCATCGTGTTCACGGCCCATCCGACATTCGGCCTCTCGGAAGCGCTGTCGAAGCGCATGATCGAAATCGGCTTCGCGCAGGAAGCCGCGCCGGACACCGTCGTCGGACACCGCCACCGTCCGGACAACGACATCAATCTCGGCTACGAACACCGCATGGTGCAGGAGAGCATCGTCAGCCTGCGCAACGCCTACGTTGAACTCGCCAACGGCTTCTTCAGCACGGCCGCCGCGCGCTATGGCGAAGGCGCCTACAAGCTGAAGCCGAAGCTCGCGACTGTTGCATCGTGGGTCGGCTACGACCTCGACGGCCGGACCGATATCAAGTGGAACTACTCGTTCCTGCTCAAACTGCAGGAAAAGCGCGCGTCCCTCGTCGACATTCGCGACCGCTTCCTGATCATGAAGCACAGGATCGGCGAGGGCGAACAGATCACGCGCATTTCGCGTCAGATTACTGGCAAGCTCGATCTCGCCATCGCCGCGACGGAAGATCGTATCCGCGCCATCGAGCCCATCGTCTCGGGCGGCGGCAAGCTTGCGTTCGCAGCCAATGAGATCACGAAAGGCGACGGCTACAACCTCGTCACCATCGAGCCGTTGACATCGCTTCTCGATCAACTGATCGATGCCGTCGATCAGCCGCAGTACAAGCGCCAGGTGGCGTCGCTGCGCGCCTTGATCGAGGCGACGGGGCTTGGTTCTTCGCACATCCACGTGCGCGTCAATGCGCTTCAGGTGAACAATGCGTTCCGTGCATACGTGCACGAATCCTGGACCAAGGATCTGACCGAGCGGCAGGCGCTGGCCCGCATTGTCGAAATGATCAAGTCGGTGACGCCGGAAAGCGTCAACTTCGAAAGCTTGGAACTGGAAACGGCGACGGCCATCCGCCAGTTCGCGCTCGTTGCGCAAATCCACAAGCACGTCGATCGCGAAACGCCGATCCGCTATCTCATTGCGGAATGCGAGAGCCCGGCGACGATTCTGATCGCTGTTTTCTTTGCAAAGCTGTTCGGCGTCGATCACGTCACCGACGTATCTCCGCTGTTTGAAACGCCGTCGGGTCTGGAAAGCGGCACGCGTCTCGTCGAGCGCCTGCTCGAAGAAGAGACCTATCGCAATTACGTCAAAGGGCGCGGCCGTCTCAGCCTTCAGACCGGGTTCTCGGATGCCGGTCGCTTCATTGGCCAGATCTCGGCAACGCTCGCCATCGAGCGCTTGCAGCAGGGCATCGCCGAACTTTTGAAGACCAAGGGCGTGCCGGGCACCGAACTGCTTTTGTACTCGACGCATGGCGAGAGCATGGGCCGTGGCACGCATCCCGGAGACCTTGCAACGCGCCTGCGTTATGTCTTCTCCAGCGAGTCACGGCGTCGTTTTGCGCGCAATGGTCAGGCCGTGAAGCACGAAACGAGCTTCCAGGGCGGCGACGGCTATCTCTACTTCGCCAACAAGGAGCTGACGACACGCGCGCTCGCTACCGTGATCATGGATGGCTCGGTGCCAGCGGAAGACAACGACCCGTTCTACGTCTACCAGAACTTCAGCCTCGATTTCTTTCTGCGCCTCAGAGACTATCAGCAGGAACTGTTCGCCCATCCTGGCTATCGCGCCGTGCTTGGCGCGTTCGGCCCAAATCTGCTGTTCAAGACGGGCTCGCGTCCCGTCAAACGACAGATGGAAGGGATGAGTGCGGCCGATCGCGGCGATCCAGCGCGCATGCGTGCCATTCCGAACAACGCCATCCTGCAGCAGTTCGGCTACGTCGCCAACGTGGTCGCCGGTCTTGGCGAGGCGGTCGGTTCGGAGCGCGAACGGTTCGTTGAACTCGCCAAGCGCTCGCCGCGTCTGCAAATCCTGCTCGCCATGGTGGCGCGCGGCAAGCAGCTCTCGAGCCTCAACGCGATGGGCGCCAACGCCACCATGTTCGACGCCGGGTTCTGGGCCAGTCGCGCATCATGGGGACGCGAGGCGCACCTGCAGAGCGCGTTCCGCGCCTTGTCGACGTTCCTCATCGCCGACAATCGCAGCGAACAGATCCACATGCTCGTCCATCACTTGCGGCTCGATGCCATCGATCTGCATTCGATCCTCGAGGATGTCGGTCTCGAAGGCGGCAAAATTCCCGATGACGATCGTCTGGAACTCGATCTATTGCAGGCGGTCCGTTTGGCGCTGATCATGCGCATCTTCATCCTGGCCGCGCAACAGCCGAAATTCTCGATGCAGAACGACCTGTCGCCCGATCAGTTGCTCGCCAAGGCGCTGTCGCTCGACGTTCTGGAGGTCGTGGCCTTCATGCGGCAGGCCTTCCCGCATCGTGTCGGCATGGGCACGGACGCTGGCGCGTTCGATGAGCCGGCGTCATACCGCCCGCGCGGCATCGACGATTACGGACGTATCGAGACCGAAATTCTGAAGCCGATGGAAGAAGCCTACGAGATGGTGCGCGAGATCGGCACCGGCATCTCGCATCACTTCGGCGCTTTCGGCTGATTTGACACGGCGACGGCGCGCGGCGAGGGTTCAGTCGCGCGCCTTCGGCTTTGCGGCCGCTGATTTGCGAGCGGGCGCGGACGTATGTTCGCCGTCGCGCGGCAGATCGCTTGCGGCCAACATGAAGACTTCGCCGGCGCTCTCCGCGGTATCGAGCCAGATGAACGGCAGCGTCGGATAGGCGGCCTCAAGCGCTGCCTGGGCATCACCGACTTCCATGACGAGAACGCCGTCGGGCGTCAGAAAGCGCGCAGCGCCGGCAAGAATGCGGTGCACGAGCGCCAATCCGTCTTCACCACCCAGATGCGCGAGTTCCGGCTCAGCGCGATACTCGGGCGGAAACGCCGCCACCGCCGCCGCTGTCACATAGGGCGGGTTGGCGATGATGAGGTCGAAGCGTTCCGCCGCCAGTCCGTCGAAGCCGTCGGCCTGTGTGAGCGCGATGCGGTCCAAAAGGTCGTAATCCAAAACATTGCGTGCGGCGACGTCCAACGCGTCGCGAGAAATGTCTGATGCCACGACGCGCGCATTCGGAAAGGCAAGCGCCGCCAAAATGGCGAGGCAACCTGAACCCGTGCACAGTTCGAGCACCGATCGGACATCCTCGGCGTCGGCGACGGCCGTTGCGAGCCTATCGGCGCACAGGAGTTCGCCGATATAGGAGCGCGGCACGATCACGCGCTCATCGACGTAGAACGGGTTGTCGGCGATGTAGGCCTTGTTGACGAGATAGGCGGCCGGTTTGCGGCTTTCGATGCGGCGCGTGAAGACGTCGCTGATGCGCATGCGCTCGTCGCGCGTCAATCGGCAATCGAGCCAGGGGTCGAGCGTGTCGATCGGCAAGTTCAGCGTTTCGAGAATGAGAAACGCCGCGTCATCGAGAGCGCGCGCCGTGCCGTGACCATAGCTGAGATTGGCGCCGGTGAAGCGGCTGACGCCATAGCGCAGCCAATCGCGCACGGTGGCGAGATCGTCGAGGATGGACAGCGCATTTGGGCCAGGCGAGGTGTCGGTCATGGTGCGGGCGATCGGTCAATGGGCGCGGAGGCAGGTTGCTTTGGCCGCCAAGGAACCCGCTTCTCAGCGGCGCGTCAATGGCGGAGGGTCATTCGACATGGCTCAGCGGCGCATGTGCTGTCGTCAACGTGTGCATGTTGGCCAAGTCGTTGGCTGTCTGTTATCCATATTGTATCGTGCGCCCACGTCATGAGGGAGACTATCCATGGAATACGCCATCTGGATCGTACTTGGTGCCATCGTCGCGGTCCTGCTTTGGATGATGGGCACGTACAACGGCCTGGTCGCACTGCGCCAGCGCTTGCGGCAGGCCTTCGCCGACATCGACGTGCAGTTGAAGCTGCGCCACGACCTCGTGCCCAATCTCGTCGAGACCGTGAAAGGCTATGCCAAGCACGAGAAGGAGACGTTGGAAAACGTCATCAAATGGCGTAACGCGGCGCAGAGCGCGTCGGGACCAGCGGCTCAGGCAGCTGCCGAAGGTCATCTCACGCAGGCGCTGCGCCAGTTGATGGCCGTTGCCGAAGCGTATCCGGATCTCAAGGCCAACACCAATTTCCAGCAGTTGCAGTCCGAGCTGAGCGACATTGAAAACAAGATCGCCGCATCGCGCCGGTTCTTCAACAATGCCGCCGCCGAATACAACACGACGCGCGAAAGCTTCCCTGCGGTGCTGTTCGCGCAGATGTTCGGATTTGGTCCGGAGGCGTTCTTCAATCTGGATGAGAACGAGCGGGCCGCCGCGACGACGGCGCCAAAGGTGCAGTTCTAACGCCGCGTTCGTGTCGCGCGCGGTGGCGATGCCTCCGTCGCCCGCATCGTGCGCGCGAATAGAGCGACGTGCGCGAGACTTGCCCTGCCGTCCGTCGCGCGGCACATAAAGCACGCTTTCCAGCCGCGAGCGTTGCGTGCCGTCTCCCGCGTTCCTTGCCAGTCGAGGACTTGTTCATGCAGAAGGCCTACGGACTGTACGGGCATATCCGCGCCAATCGCGTGCGGTCCGTCATTCTTCTGCTTGGGTTCATCGCCCTGCTGCACGCGCTGCAGTTCTCGCTTCTGCTGATCTACAACGCGCTGCAGGGCGGGTCGTTCGAATACATCGTCTGGATGGCGGCCAATCAGTTCTGGAGCACCTGGCCGTTTGCCGCGTTCGCCGCCATCATATGGTTCGGCATCGCCTATGCCTTTCATCAAGCCATGATCCGCAAGGCGACCGGCGCGCGGGGCGTGACGCGGCTCGAGGAGCCAAAGCTCTACAACGCGCTTGAAAATCTCTGCATCTCGCGTGGCATCACCATGCCGGCGCTGGAGCTCATCGACACGCCAGCGCTCAACGCCTACGCCGCCGGTCTCAGTGCCGACAACTACGTCATCGCCGTGACGCGCGGTCTCGTCGACAAGCTCGACGACAGTGAGATCGAGGCCGTTCTGGCGCACGAATTGACCCACATCCGCAACCGCGACACGCAGATGATGGTCATCGCGGTCATCTTCGCCGGTATCTTCGCGTTCTTCGGCGACTTGACCGTCAGGCGGTGGGATTTCCCCTACGGCATGTCCCCTCGCGACAAGTCGAGCAGCGAGGATCACGGCTGGTCGAGCGATGGCCGCGACAGCGATAGCAATGGTGGCAGCGGCAGCAGTCGCGATGGTGGCGGCGGGGGCGCGGCACTGGCGATCCTGCTGGCAATCGCCATCCTGGTCATCAGTTGGGGCATCTCGACGTTGATCCGCTTCGCACTGTCGCGCTCGCGCGAGTATCTCGCGGATGCCGGCGCCGTCGAACTGACCAAGAACCCCGACGCCATGATCTCCGCGCTGCGCAAGATCGAACATCACGCCAGTTTCGACGTCATGTCGCGCATGGAAGCGTTTTTCATCGAGAACCCGGTCGAGCAACGCCTGACCGGGTTGCTGGCGACGCACCCGACGATTGCGGCGCGCGTCGCGGCGCTGGAGACATATGCCGGCGGCAATGCGCAGCGCCTGGTGGACTTGGATTAGCAGGCACGCCGCGACAAGCAGCGCCACGCCGCTCTACACGGCGCCACGCCACGTTACGTGCGCCGGCTGCTGGCCGCGTTCTCGCGCGGACTGTCCATCGGCAACCCCAAACACACGAACGCCGCCCGACCCAAAGCGGGTGGCGAGCGGCGTGTCGCAGAGTTCGAAATTTGCGCGTCTGATCGCTTAGGCGATGGCGTCCGCCTCGCGGAAGGTCACCATCTTCTGTGCCCGCTCGTCCCACAATTTGAGACGCGCGCACTTGAAGCTTTCCCACAGCGTCAGCCGGTTGATGTCTTTCAGCTCCGG
>JBOFCQ010000099.1:0-15596 GCA_051646145.1 Hyphomicrobium sp. | reverse complement strand
CCCGACGATGCGACCCAGCGCACGCCGCCGCCCGACAGGCTCTTCTTCGAATAGGACGGGTTGTAGTCGTAGGCCGAGCTATCCAGCGCGGCGACGCGGACGCCCTTGCGCTTCTTCTTCGGCTCGGTTGCTTCGGCATATCCGCCGAGCTTGGCTTTCGCCTTGTAGGATTTGTAGGAGTTGCCGGCCATGCGGCTCTTCTTTGACTTGGCGGCGGCCATGTCGGCGGCCTCCCAGAACGGCACGTCCGCAGCGCGAGCGCTGGTCGTGGTCACGGCGAATACGCCGGCGAACGCAGCAAAGATGGCCATCAGCATACCGGCGCGCGACGGGCGAATGCTGAGTGTACGCAACTTGAACATCGGTCTCTCCCTCTCGCCGGTCCCTGTCAGCCCCGGCAGCTTCGTCAGCTGCCGCCTCATGGCTAAACCCGGCATTTACCATTCCGAACAAACGCCAAACCCCCTACAGGCGATAATTGTAGAAGACGAGCCCCAATAGATTTGTTTGGTTAACGTCAGAGTTTAAAGATGCGACAGTCCGCCATAGGCGGCGCGCGAATATATTTTTGTTCTTCGGATTGACTTTATTGGCGCGAGATCGACATTGCGCACGAAGATTAACGTCAAAACTTGCAAGTTTTATTTGCCGCCGAAGCGGCGAGCTGCCGCAATATAGTCTTTACTGGCGGCACAGAGCGCAAGTACTTGCAAAGTAATAACTCCGGCCATTGCAGACCACCGTCCGACGTGTTGTACGCACCCTGGACCGAAAGTCGGGCCTCAAACGCGGTCAAACTCAGACGTTGGTCGGCCGCCGTCGCGTCAGAAGCGATACCAAAATTCCAGCGACGAACGCGGCCGGCACGGCGAACAGAACCGATGCCGCCGGCCGCAATCCCCACCAGTTGGCAACGCCGCGCGCGTGTTCGCTGAGCGCGGCCTCTGCAGCGTCACGCACCAAGCTATCGCCGCTGGCAGACGCCGCCGCGAGTGCCGCCTGTAGATCGGCGAACTTGCGCACCGCCGTCGGCGCCGCGTTCGACCATACGCCCGTCAGCTCGAAGAACGCGACCGGCAGGAGACGCGTGCCGATGATATAGGCGCCCGCCGCCGCAAACCCGACAAGGATAGCGGCGATAGCCCCTGCGCCCGTCATGCGGCGCCAGTAGAGCGCGAGAACGAGGGCCGGAAACAGCCCGGCGGCGACGAGTGCAAACCCTTCGCTGACCAGCCCGACGATGTCGGTCACGGCACGCACGCCGATCAACAGGGCAATCATGACCATCAAGGTCGCGATCAGCGCCATCCGCCCGTCGAGACCGCCCGCCGCCAAATCTCCGGCGTTGCGCGCCTGGGCATCAGTCATGACCACCGAGGACAGCAGGGCGTGGCCCGCATTCAGCCCCGCGAACGCTGCGCCAGCAGCAAAGACCGCGATGACGACGGCCGGCACGGCTGCCACCAAGAGCACGGCAAACGCGTAGGCGTCGGCCCCGAACACGATATCTTGCAGCCGCAACGATCCCTTGGAACCCGGCAGCTTCGCGCACGCGGCTTGAAGATCGGCGGCGGACGGCAGGGCGCTGCCACACGTCTGTAGCCAGCCCGCCGCTGTCGCCTCGACCAGACCCGGCGGCAGACCTGATGTTGGCATGCCGGCGCCGATGGACGCCGCAAGCGCCGCCCGAGCGAGCACGGCAAATGCTGCGATCCCGGCCACGAAGAGGGCCACCAGCAGCGCGCCGCGCGCCGCGCGAATGGCGGCTGCCCCCGGGCGAACCTCGGCCGCGGAGAAGTGACGCTGCAGCACATGCGGCAGCGCCGCAATGCCAAACGCCAATGCCAGCACGATGCCGGCAAAGTTCAACATCGAGAGCTGCAGAAACGGTGACGCCATGGGCTTCAACGCGCGCACGTCGGCGAGTTTCTGGGTGATCAGCTTGATTTCCTGCTCGGCCGCGTCGGCGAGGACATAGCCGTATGTGAAATGCGGCAGCGGCACGTATCCGAGCTGCACGGCGAGCACGAACACCGGCAGCAGAAATGCGCAGATGAGGGCGACGAACGGCATTCCCGCCGGAACGCCGCGCCGCACGATGCCGGCCGTTAGCCAAACGAGGATGACGAGCACGGTCATGATGCCGGCGCCAAGTGCGAACGGCTGTCCCGTCAGTGCCTGATAGGCAAGTCCGGCCGCCCTGAGATCAGCCGCGAGCATAAGCGTGCCCGATATGGCGGCGACGATGAATACCAGCCAGCGCAAGGCGGGGCTGGCAAAGCGCACATCGAAGAACTCCGCGAGCGAGCGAACGGGATAGAGCGCAAACCGCGGCACGATCAGGATGGCCAGCAGCGCCGCGCCGGCGACGACGCCGAGCGGAAGGGCGAGCCCGTCGTAGCCAAGTGCTGCAATAGCGCCGGCAAAGGCCAAGAAGACGGCGCCAGAGATCAGATCGGCTGCGAGACGCACGGCGCCGCCCGCGCCTTCGCCCTGCCGGTCGCCGCCGGCCCGGCGCGCATAGATAAGTGCCAGCGCCACCAGCCCGAGGAGCGCACCTTGCGCCGTCACCCAATAGCCGAATGGGAAGCCGGCGAATTTCACTGCGTTTAGCGTTAAGGCGGCGAGCGGCAAGCCCAGCGCCAACAGCGCCCAGACCACCAATGATGTGGCCGTCAGCCGCCGTGTTGGCCGGCTTGCACCCGGTACGTCGTCGCTGGTCATCCCTGCCCCACGAATGCGCGATCCCCTCCTTTGGTCTTGTGGCGAACGATGGCGTCTCGATCAAGGCGCCAATTGACGGGACACGAGCCATCGTTCACGGTCGCCGCAAATTATTCGGCGCAAGACCGAACTGCGATCTGGGGGAGAGACGGCCATGACGACTGCTATCGAGCAAGGCGCCAGCCGTGCGCACGGCACGCCGATGACGGCGGAAGAGCGCAAGGTCATCATCGCGTCATCGGCCGGCACCGTGTTCGAATGGTATGACTTCTACCTCTACGGCGCGCTTGCTACGACGATCATCGGTCCGCAGTTTTTCAGCGCCTACCCGGATTCAACGCAGGCCGTGTTCGCGCTGCTCGCCTTTGCGGCCGGCTTTATCGTGCGCCCATTCGGCGCGCTGGTATTCGGCCGGCTCGGCGATCTCATCGGCCGCAAGTACACATTCCTCGTCACCATCCTGATCATGGGCCTGTCGACGTTTCTCGTTGGCCTGCTGCCGAATTATGAAACCATCGGCACGGCGGCGCCTGTCGCGCTCATTCTGCTGCGCATGGCGCAGGGTCTGGCGCTCGGTGGCGAGTACGGCGGGGCCGCAACCTACGTTGCTGAGCACGCGCCCCGCAATCAGCGCGGCTACTTCACGAGCTGGATTCAGACCACGGCCACCCTTGGTCTGCTGCTGTCGCTGCTCGTCATCATGTTCACGCAGATCTACATCAACTCGAACTTCCCGCAGGTGCAACTCGCCAACGGCACCACTGTTGACGCCTTCAAGGCATGGGGCTGGCGCATTCCGTTCCTGGCGTCGATCGTGCTGCTCGCCATTTCGCTCTACATCCGCCTGCAGATGTCCGAGAGCCCGGCCTTCAAGAAAATGAAGGAAGAAGGCACGCACTCGAAAGCGCCGCTGAAGGAAGCTTTCGGCGAATGGCGCAACGGCAAGATCGCGCTGATCGCCCTCTTCGGCTTGACCGCTGGCCAGGGCGTCGTCTGGTACACGGGGCAGTTCTACGCGCTCTTTTTCCTGCAGAAGATCCTGAAGGTGGACGAGTTCACTACCAACGTGATGATTGCGTGGGCTTTGATCCTCGGCACCGGGTTTTTCATCTTCTTTGGCCGTCTGTCGGACCGGATCGGGCGCAAGCCGATCATCCTCACGGGATGCCTGATCGCGGCCTTGTCGTATTTCTCGCTGTTCCATCTGCTGACCAAGACGGCCAATCCGGCACTCGACCGCGCGCAGTCCTCGACGACGGTGACGGTTGCGGCGGATCCCGCCGATTGCTCGTTCCAGTTCAACCCGACTGGCAAATCCAAGTTCACCTCGACATGCGACGTGAGCAAGGAACTGCTGGCGAAGTCAGCGGTGCAATATAAAACCGTGCCAGCGCCGGCGGGGACCGTTGCGTCGATCAAAATCAACGACGCCGCACCGATTGCCGCCAGTGAACCCGATTTCGCAAAGAAGGTCGGCGCGGCATTGATCGCGGCCGGCTACCCGGATGCGAACAATCCCGAAATCGTGCGCATCCCGATCGATCCGGCAGCGGGCCTCGCGAACTTCGCCAAGCTGTTCGACATTCTGTCGGTGCAGAAGCTGACGATCATCGCCATCCTGACGCTGCTCGTCGTGTTTGTGACGATGGTCTATGCGCCCATCGCCGCGGCACTCGTCGAGCTGTTCCCGACACGCATCCGCTATTCTGGCATGTCGCTGCCCTATCACATCGGCAACGGATGGTTCGGCGGACTGTTGCCGGCAACGTCGTTCGCGATGGTGGCGCAATCGGGCGACATCTATTACGGGCTTTGGTATCCGATCATCATCGCACTGATGACCGTCGTCATCGGCTTCCTGTTCGTGCCGGAAACCTATCAGCGCGACATCTTCAAGGATTAGCCGCATCGCGTGCGCCCGCGCGCTTCGCAAGAGGCGCGCGGCACAGCATCGACGCCGTCACAACGGGTTGCAGCACCAAGCGGCAACGTTCGTTCGAAGCCCCAAAAAGCAAAGAGGCGGCGCACTGAATGCGCCACCTCTTTTTCGTATTCCCTAGACTTGGACCTTTGTTATTTTTCGCGGCTTCGGACCGGCCCGGTCTCCGTAAGCGCGGGCAACATGCTATATCCGAAGGTGTGCGTCAAGTAAGCGCAGCGAAAGAATTTTCTCGATATCGGCGACGGCCGTTTTGGCTAGTGATGCTTGTGCGCGTCGCCCGAATTTTCGCCACCGTCGACCGGCTGCTCACCCATGCCGTGCGGGCCCATGGCCCCGACCGGCTCAACCGTCGCCTCGATCTCAATGGTGCCGGCTTTTTCGAAGGTCAATGACAGTTTCACGAGGTCGCCATCCTTGAGCGGCGCCTTCAGATCCAGCAGCATCAGGTGGTCGCCGGAAGGCTTTAGAACGTGCGATTGGCCGGCCGTGACCGGCAATTTCTCCAGCCGGCGCATCTTCATGACGTCGCCATCCTTGATGTGCGTGTGGACCTCGACCCGGCCAGCCGCCGGAGAAGACGCCGCTATCAGCGCGTCCCCGTCGCCAGCCGCCGTCTTGATCTCCATGAACGCCGCCGTCAGCGTCGAGCCGCCGGGATTGGCGCGCACCCAGGGATGGGCGATCGTGACCCCGCCTTTACTCGCTTCGTGTGCAGATAGGGTCTGGGATAAACCAAGGGTTGCAAGCAGGGTAACGGCGAAAAGGGCGCGGCGCATGGGGGTCTCCTTTGTGTCGTCACGCGGCTTATAGGGGAATTGCGGCGGCTTCAGATATGCGGCGCTTGGCTGCGCAGCCGCTTGTAGGCGCCGGGCCTGCACATAAGTCTCCCGGCTTCCTAAGTCCTTCTTAGTCTCCCAGTGGCGTTAACGGCGTCGCCGCCCTTCTTAACGGATGCCAACCGCACTTATGTTAGACTACGGCCAACGGTCACGAGCCGGATCAGCCACTGCAGATCCACGTGCCCAAAGGCGTAAGTTGGAGTTCAGCGGCCGGTGGCCAACCAGAACGTTATCCTCGTCATCGGTGGCGGTATCGCCGCCTACAAATGCCTGGATCTGATCCGCCGTCTGCGCGAGCGGGGCGCGCGTGTGCGCGTCATCATGACGAAGGCCGCCACCGAATTCGTGACGCCGCTGTCCGTTGGCGCATTGACCAACGAGCGCGTGTTCACCGACCTCTTCGACCTCGACGACGAACGCGAGATCGGCCACATTCGCCTGGCGCGCGATTGCGATGCCGTTGTCGTTGCACCGGCCACTGCTGACCTGATGGCCAAGATGGCTGGTGGGCACGCCAACGATCTGGCGACCGCCGTGCTGCTCGCAACCGATCGGCCCGTTCTGATCGCTCCGGCGATGAACCCGCACATGTGGCGCCATCCGGCAACCGCGCGCAATGCTGCGCAGCTTCTGGCCGACGGCGTGCGCATCGTTGGACCCAATAGCGGTGAGATGGCTGAGCGCGGCGAAGCAGGTGTCGGACGCATGGCCGAGGTGCCGGAAATCGTCAAAGCCATCGACGACATGCTGAGCAGCGGCAACGCGTCAGGCCGTGCCCCGTCATCCCTGGCGCATTCGACCATCTCCAGCGCAACAACCAGTCCAGCCGCGCACACATTCGCCGCCTCGACAGCGCTTGCCGGACGGCACGTGCTGGTCACCGCCGGCCCGACGCACGAACCCATCGACCCGGTGCGCTACATCGCCAACCGATCGTCCGGTCGGCAAGGCTTTGCCATCGCGGCCGCAGCGGCGGCGGCAGGCGCACGCGTAACGCTCATCTCCGGCCCGGTCGAATTGGCAGATCCACCCGGCGTCGATGTGCGCCGCGTTGTGACGGCCGCTGAAATGCTCGAAGCGGTCAAAGCCGCGCTTCCCGCCGACATTGCCGTGTTCGCGGCCGCTGTCGCCGATTGGCGCGTCGCGAAGCCGGCATCCGAAAAAATCAAGAAGAGCGCCGATAGCGACACGGTCAAACTGAAGCTGACGCAGAACCCCGACATCCTGCGCACCATCGCCACGCACACGAAAACGCGGCCCGCATTCGTCATCGGCTTTGCCGCCGAAACCGAAAACGTGCTGCCGCACGCGCGCAAGAAATTGAAATCGAAAAACGCGGACTGGATCGTCGCCAACGATGTCTCGCCCCAATCCGGCGTCATGGGCGGATCGCGCAATACAGTCCACATCGTCAGTAAGGCAGGCATCGAAAGCTGGCCGGAAATGAGCAAGGAGACAGTGGCCGAGATGCTCATTGCAGGCGCGGCACGTCAGCTCGCCAGCCGTCGTTCGGCCGCCGAATGAGCCGCAGCCGCACCCGCTTGGCAACGGTGAAACGCCCAACGGTCAAGGTGCTGCCGCTGGCGCACGCTGACGGGCTGCCGCTACCCTCATACCAGACGGCGGACGCCGCCGGCATGGACCTCGTTGCGGCCGTGCCGATCGACGCGCCGATGACGCTCAGCCCCGGCGCACGCGCACTCATTCCGACCGGGCTCATTTTCGAGGTGCCGAAGGGCCATGAGGCTCAGGTGCGGCCACGGTCGGGGCTCGCCATAAAATCCGGCGTCACCGTGTTGAACAGCCCCGGCACAATCGACGCCGACTATCGCGGAGAAGTCTCCGTCATCCTGATCAATCTCGGCAGCGAGGCCTTCATCATCAAGCGCGGCGACCGCATCGCGCAGCTTGTCATTGCACCGGTGACACAGGTTTCAGTCCGCGCCGCGCGCGCGGTCTCGGCGACGGAGCGCGGCGCAGGCGGATTTGGCTCGACCGGGACATCGACGGCAAAAACAACCAGCGCCGTGCAAAGCGCATCGTCAGCATCGCCAAAGGCCCGCAAAAGCAAAGCCATGCCAAAATCGGCCCCGGGCAAGAAACGACGCGCGCGCTGATCTTGTTTTTCTCAACCATCCCTGACAGTTATCGTGCTCCAGCCGGAAGCGCGTTTCGGCACTTCGACTTGAGCGCCGCGCCTTTACCTGCAACAAGGCGATAAGACGGGCCGAGCCGCTGGCGCCAGCACTGCAGCACTTGCGACCCGTGTTGATAATCGAACGTTTAGGACCCTCCCCGATGACCGATACCGAGATCAAAACCCTTGCCGCAACACGCACGTGGGGCCGCGGCCGCGTTTATGAGAATATCGCTGAAACGATCGGTCATACGCCGCTGGTGCGCTTGTCTAAGGTGGCGGCCGCGTCGCACGTGACTGCCGACATTCTCTTGAAACTCGAATTCTTCAATCCGCTGTCGTCGGTGAAGGATCGCATCGGCGTGTCGATGATCGACACGCTCGAAGCGCAGGGCAAGATCACGCCCGGCAAGTCGGTGCTCATTGAACCGACGTCGGGCAACACCGGCATCGGCCTCGCCTTCGTCGCGGCCGCGCGCGGTTATCGCCTGATCCTCGTCATGCCCGAGACGATGTCGATCGAGCGCCGCAAGATCCTGGCGCATCTTGGCGCCGAACTTGAACTGACGCCTGGACCGGGCGGCATGCCCGCCGCTGTGACGCGCGCCGAAGAACTGGCGAAGACGATTCCTGGCGCAGTCATCCCGGCGCAATTCGACAACCCGGCCAATCCGCTGGTTCACGAGAAGACGACGGCCGAGGAAATCTGGAACGACACCGCCGGCAAGATCGATGCGCTCGTCGTCGGCGTCGGCACGGGCGGCACGCTGACCGGCTGCGGTCGCGTTCTCAAAGCGCGCAAGCCCGGCTTGAAAGTCTTCGCCGTCGAACCCTCGACCAGTCCGATCCTGTCCGGCGGACAGCGTGGCCCCCACAAGATCCAAGGCATCGGCGCCGGCTTCGTGCCGACGATCCTCGACAAATCGCTGATTGACGAAGTGATCACCGTGCCGAGCGAGATGGCGTTCGACGTGTCGCGCATGGTTGCAAAGGTTGAAGGCATTCCGGGTGGCATTTCGACCGGCGCCAATGTTGCCGCCGCATTGACCATTGCCCAGCGGCCGGAGTTCGCTGGCAAAACAATCGTCACGTTTGCGCCCTCCGGCGCCGAGCGCTACTATTCAAGCGAATTGTTCCTCGATCCGCCGAAGAGCTGACGGACAGAGCGGAGACGCCGACATGAGCGCGCTGACGCCGGAAGAAGCCCAGCGCTACAAGCGCCATCTGGTGCTGCGTGAAGTCGGCGGTCAGGGCCAGCAGAAACTCAAGTCCGCGCGCGCGCTGATTATCGGCGCGGGCGGACTTGGCTCACCGGTTGCGGTTTATCTCGCCGCGGCCGGCGTCGGCACCATCGGCCTCATCGACGCCGACACGGTCTCCATCGACAACCTGCAGCGTCAGATCGCACACGGCACGCCGGACGCCGGCAGACCCAAGGTCGATAGCGCCGCCGACGCCTTGAAGCGCTTGAACCCGCTCGTCACCGTCAAAACCTTCAATACGCGCATCGACGCTGCGAACGCCCTCGATATCATCGGGCAGTTCGACATCGTGGCCGATGGCTCCGACAATTTCGCCACGCGCTATCTGGTGGCAGACGCCTGCTACTTCGCCAAGAAGACGCTGGTCTATGCCGCGCTCGGCCCGCTCGACGGATACGTCTCCGTCTTCAAACCGCACTTGAAAACGGAAGCGGGCGAGCCCTATCCGACATTGCGCTGCATCTTTCCCGAAGCGCCGCCTGCCGGTCTGGTCGCCAACTGCTCGGAAGTCGGCGTGTTGGGGCCGGTCGCCGGCGTTATCGGCACGCTCCAGGCAACAGAAGTGGTCAAGGAAATCGTCGGCATCGGCGACACGCTCGCGGGCCGCCTTCTCATCTATGATGCGCTTGCGAGCCGCTTCGATACGGTTGAACTCGCCTTCGATCCCGACAATCCGCTCTCGGGGCGCAATCCAACGATCACCGATCTCTCCGCTCATGCGCGGGCCGCCGACCCGGCCTGCGCCGCGGAATGATAGGCTCGGGCTGAGCAAGCTCGCGACGTGCGGCACGCAACGAGCGAGTTCCGCTGGGAACTGAACCTTTCGCGCCCGATGTGCGACTGATCTGGCATATTGCAGCGAAGTCCCCTCCCCCCGCGACTTCAACCCGGGAAGGATGGCGTGTGGGGAGATTTCGTTCGCATGATATAGACTGCTACCGTCTCGGCTCCACATCGCATGAGCGCCGGCCTTGCCCGATTTCTTCGCCCACGTTCTGTTCCTGATTTACGAAATGCTTCGGGCGCCAATCGACGCCCTGCTTGGCGTGAAAAACCGCCGCTATACCGTCGCGCTCCACATCGCAGCGCCAAAAACGGTGACGTGGGCCGTCGCGTCTTCACACTCCATACGTCTGGAAGGCATGCCCCCGATCGAGCTTCAGATGACGGAAGACCCCGATCGCGCCAACACCTATACCGGCCAAATCCTTATCGGCGATCGCGCCCTCGCCGTCGCCTACCGTGTTCTCGATGAGCGCCCCGGCGAAGCCATGTCGCTTGAAATCCTGCGCGACGAATCGGCGCCCGAATGCTGTCCCGGCGACGACTACGTGTGCGCCTTCACTGTGACCGGCGATGACCAAACCTCGCTCATGACCTCGCAATACGATGTCACGCATCGACAGTTGACGTCGCGCTTCCTATTGCCGATCGCGGCCATCCAGAACGTGCGGCGCATCCGCTACAACGCCGAACTGAAAGCAGGCAGCCGGACACGAACGACGGCCGAAAAGGTGAAGGACGCGGTCATCACCGGCCTGCTGACGTTCGCGAGCTTCCTCGCCATGTTCGGACCGTCGGCGGCTGTCATGCTGCTCGTGCTCATTCTCATTCATGAGATCGGCCACATCCTGGCCATGCGGTGGGTCGGCATGCCGATCAAGGGCATGTACTTCGTTCCCTTCTTCGGCGGCGTTGCCGTCGCGGCCGACCGCTTTCGCACCGAAGGCGAGCGCGGACTGATCGCGCTGATGGGGCCCGGGTTCAGCGTGCTGACGACGGCCGTGCTCCTTGTGCTTGCGCGCGAAAACGACTCCGAGATGTTGCGGGAGTTGGCGTTCATGAGCGCCATGCTGAACGGATTCAATTTGCTGCCGATCCTGCCGCTCGATGGCGGACATATCGCGCAATCGCTGCTATCGCGTCTGCCGCCTGTCGCGGGCACCGTGTTTCATGCGTTCGCCTCGCTCCTCGGCATCGCGCTCGCTCTCTATATCGAGAGCTACATTCTGCTCGTCATGCTGCTGCTTTTGGCGCCGTTCCTGTTCAATCGCAAAACGGCCGACCAGATGCGCCTGCCGGCGCTCAGCAACGCGCAATGGGCGCTGCTTTCGGTGGCATCCGTTGCGGTGTTCACATTTTACGCGGCGGTTGCCGTCGACACGCTGCGCCGCGAAAAGCACACAACGCAAAGCGCGGTTGAATGGGATGGTGAACAGGCACCAGGCAACGACGCCGAAACGTCGGCCGGCACGATGAACGCCGGCACGACGCCAGCCGTCACACCGCCGGCCGTCACAACTCCGGATTAACGCGCGCGATGTCGCCCTCAGCGACATCGCGATCCCACAACAGGATCGTCGGACTAGTCCGACCTAGAGTCCGAAATGGCGCAGCACTGGCGGCTTACAGCATTGCCGCGTGCACGCGATCCGGCGGCGCATGGCCGTCGGCGAAGGCCTTGATGTTGATAATCACCTTCTCGCCCATATCGACGCGGCCTTCGATGGTCGCCGAACTCATATGCGGCAACAGCACCACGCGCTCGGACGCGATGAGACGCGGATTGACCGACGGCTCATGCTCGAACACGTCGAGGCCGGCACCTGCAATGGCGCCCGTTTCGATGAGGCGGGCCAGTTCGTTCTCGTCGATGACTTCGCCGCGCGCCGTGTTCACGACATATGCCGAAGGCTTCAGCAGCTTCAGGCGGCGGGCCGACAGAAGGTGATAGGTCGCCGGTGTGTGCGGACAATTGATCGACACGATGTCGACGCGTGTCAGCATCTGGTCGAGACTTTCCCAGTGCGTCGCCTCGAGTTCGTGCTCGACCTCGGCCGCGACGCGACGGCGATTGTGATAGTGGATCTGCAGCCCGAATGCCTTGGCGCGACGCGCAACCGCCTGGCCGATGCGGCCCATGCCGATGATGCCGAGACGCTTACCGTAGATTCTGTGACCGAGCATCCACGTCGGCGACCAGCCGGTCCAAGCCGTCTTCGGGTCTTTCATGTAGGCGGCGCCTTCCGCCAGCCTGCGCGGCACGGCGAGGATCAGCGCCATGGTCATGTCGGCTGTGTCTTCGGTCAGCACGCCGGGCGTGTTGGTGACGAGGATGCCGCGATTGCGTGCGGTGTCGAGATCGACGTTATCGACGCCGGTGCCGAAGTTCGCGATCAGCCGAAGCTGCGGGCCGGCCTGCGTCATGATCGATCGGTCGATGCGATCCGTAACCGTTGGCACCAGAACGTCGGCGCGTTTCACGGCGGCCACGAGGTCCGCATGCCCCATCGGACGGTCGTCCGTATTCAATTCGGTATCGAAAAGTTCGCTCATGCGCGCTTCGACCACGTCGGGCAGTTTGCGCGTGACGATGACGATCGGCTTTTTCTGTATTGTCGGCATGTGGATTCCGAAAGCGAGAAAGCGGGGCGAACCGGTGGTTCGTGGCGCGCGGGCGCCGGATGGGATGGTCGTTGTTCGTGTCTAACAGATGGTCATGGCGATGACAAAGTGCTGAATACAGTCTCGCCTCACGTTCGCATGGACTGGACGCGCGGCGCATTGTGACGCATTCAACGGATGGCGCCCGCTGGGCCGAGAGCAATAGGAAAGCATGGGTTTAACTGCTGAATTTCGGCCGACTGGCCGGCGTTGGACATGGCTTTTGGCGTTGGCCATGGCATTCGCTGGCATAGCACCGGGCGCTGGCGCCAGGGCTGGTGCCGGCGATACGGCCGCGCCTGCCGTTCCCGGCGGCAGCGGGTTGCCTGTGCCGCGCTTCGTTAGCCTGAAATCCGATCGCGTCAACCTGCGCAACGGCCCCGGCACCGACTATCCAACGAGTTGGGTCTATCGGCGCGTCGGCCTGCCGGTTGAGGTCGTCAAGGAATTCGAGGCTTGGCGGCAGGTGCGTGATTCCGAGGGCGCGACCGGCTGGGTGCTTCAATCATTGCTGTCGGGACGGCGCACCGCGCTTGTGCTGCCGTGGGATGCCAAAAAGGACACGGCACCGCCGCTGGTCGAAATCTACCGCAGCGATGCCGAAAGTTCCGGTGTGGTGGCCAAGGTGGAAGCCGGCGTCATCGCCAATCTGCATTCCTGCGACGGCCGCTGGTGCCGCGTCACGATCGATGCCTACGGCGGCTACATCGAACAGAAGAAGCTATGGGGCGCCTACGAGGGCGAGGCGATTAAATAGGCCGTGCCTCGGCCGAGCCCGCTAGCACGGCGCGCATTCAAAACACGCTTGGAACTGGGTGTATTCCAGCATCACGAGCTATCATGCGCGCGCGAAAAGGCATTGAAACCAGAGAATACGGCGTTTGCGCTTAGAGGGCAGATGAGGCGCTATTTCCGCGCCAGCCGCACGACGACATCGATGTGCGTGATGACCATGCCATCCGGCGGTTCCGGCAAGCCGCTCACCGAAATGCTGTCGGAGGGGATGTCCATCAACTCACCGGCTTCTTCGAGCAGGTAGTGATTGTGGTTCGACGTGTTGGTATCGAAATAGGCTTTCGAGCCATCGACGGCCAATTCGCGCACAAGCCCGGCACGCTTGAACTGATGCAGCGTGTTGTAGACCGTTGCGAGCGACACGTGCTCACCCGCACCGGTCACTTCAGCATGCAACTGCTCAGCCGACACATGGCGATCCTCGCCAACGAACAGCAAACCGCCAAGCAGAATGCGCTGACGCGTCGGGCGAAGGCCTGCGCGCTTCAAGAGGCTCGTCACCTCGGCACCCTGGCGAGCCATGTTCGATTGCGGGGCAACGCTGCTCATATGGCGACAACGGCCTCCCGGCCGAATGAAGAGAGTTGTAAGAGCCACACCCAGATTTGCGCGTCCGGAATTGGCCACAGCGAATTATCGCGCGCCTCCGGTTAAGCCCGGATTTGCGTGACGAATGTGCGGGATCAAACTATCCACAACAAGGCGTGCCTGACGCCGCACCTAATAACATCATATGCTGACATCTCATCCGCCGCAATAGGCGTGCAATGCGCTGATAATATTAGATATTACCTTAGGCATGGCAGCCAGTGGCGCGCCATCGCCTTGCACAATGGCAACAGCCGGTGCAGAACACCACTTCCCTGGCCATGCGCCAGCCGGTAAACGGCCTTGCACGCGCCGACGCGCTGGCGTGTCATGCCGAAAGACGATCAAGCCCAAGAGGACACACGATGGCGGACCGCCGGAACAGTTTTGATTTCGACGACCTCCTGTCGTGTGGCCGCGGCGAGCTGTTCGGCCCAGGCAACGCGCAGTTGCCCCTCCCGCCCATGCTGATGTTCGACCGCATCACACACGTCTCGGAAACGGGCGGCGCGCACGGCAAAGGGCAGATCGTGGCCGAACTCAAGGTGGCCGGAAATCCGCGCCTCGACTGGTTCTTCGACTGCCATTTCAAGGGCGATCCGGTGATGCCGGGCTGCCTCGGCCTCGACGCGCTGTGGCAGCTCGTCGGCTTCTACCTTGGCTGGCTCGGTGCGCCCGGCCGTGGCCGCGCGCTCGGTGTCGGCGAGGTCAAGTTTTCGAACATGGTGCTGCCGACAACCGGCAAAGTCGAATACGTCATCGACATGAAGCGCGTCATATTGCGCAAACTGAAGCTCGCCATTGCCGACGGTGTGCTCAAGGCCGACGGTGTAACGATCTATCAAGCGACTGACCTGCGTGTCGGTCTTTTCCAGACCGGTGAAGCGCCGGAAACATCTGGCGCTTGAGCTAGCCCGGCACATTCGGTAAACGACACCAAGTCTGCCGCGTTTGCCGCGTGGCCGCTGAACGATGTGACGCGCCACCATGCGAGGCGCCCAGGGAAGGACGACGGATGAGGCGGGTTGTTGTGACCGGAATGGGCATTGTTTCCTCGATCGGAAACAACACCCAGGAAGTGCTCGCGTCGCTACGCGAGGCAAAATCCGGCATCAGCCGCGCCGACAAATACGCCGAACTCGGCTTCAAATGCCAAGTGCACGGCGCGCCACAGCTCGAATGGGAACAGATCGTTCCGCGCAAGCCCAAGCGTTTCATGAACGCCGGCGTCGGCTGGAATTGGATCGCCATGGACCAGGCGATCCGCGACGCAGGCCTCGAAGCGAGCGACGTCGTCAACGAGCGCTCGGGCATCATCATGGGATCGGGCGGACCCTCGACGCGCGCGATCGTCGAAGCAGCAGAAACAACGATCAAATCCGGCGGTCCCAAAAAGATCGGTCCGTTCGAAGTGCCTAAAGCCATGTGCTCGGGCCCGTCCGCGGCGCTCGCGACGGCGTTCCAGATCAAGGGCACCAACTATTCCATCTCGTCGGCCTGCGCGACGAGCGCCCACTGCATCGGCAATGCGGCCGAACTCATTCAATGGGGCAAGCAGGACATCATCTTCGCCGGCGGCTGCGAGGAACTCGATTGGACGCTTTCCAATCTGTTCGACGCCATGGGCGCGATGTCCTCGCGCTTCAATGCAACGCCGGAAAAAGCGAGCCGCGCTTACGACAAGAACCGCGACGGCTTCGTGATCGCGGGCGGCGCCGGCGTTCTCGTGCTTGAAGAACTGGAACATGCCAAGGCGCGCGGCGCCAAGATCTACGGCGAAGTTGCTGGCTACGGCGCAACGTCCGACGGCTACGACATGGTCGCGCCGTCTGGCGAGGGCGCGGCGCGCTGCATGCGGCTCGCGC
>JBOFCQ010000092.1:0-5738 GCA_051646145.1 Hyphomicrobium sp. | reverse complement strand
CGATCCTGGCAGTCATTTGGGTGACGCTCGGCGTGCGGCAGCCTTCGGCGGCGGTGAAGTTTGCGCTCGGCCTGCTCTTCGTCGGATTGTCGTTCGCCCTGATGATCCCGGCCGCCACGCTGGCGATGGCCGGCAAAGTATCGCCGCTCTGGCTCGTCGGGTTGTTCTTCTTGCAGACTGTCGGCGAACTCATGCTGAGCCCCGTCGGCCTCTCGACCATGACCAAGCTGGCGCCGCCACGGCTGAGCGGACAGGTTCTTGGCCTGTGGTTTCTGGCGGTCGCCTTCGGCAACAAATTGGCCGGCGTGCTTGGTGGCGCATTCGATAGCCGGGACGCCGCTGGCCTCGCTGATCACTTCGCCACCCAGGCCATGTGGATCGTGCTGGCGGCGGGCGTTCTGTTCGCGCTTGCCCCCTGGGTTCGCAAGCTGTCGGGGGATAGCCGTTAACGTATTGAAAATGCAGAAAACTAAGCCATAGCCGGTATGCCGCCTTGACACCCGCGCGTGCTGAGGGTGATTGTCGCCAACGATCATGACCTGAGACCCGCGCGACGGATTGACCGCCGCCGCACGGTCCACGCATTCGGGCATCCACAGCACCACCCCAACGCTGCAACGTCGCCGGCACTCGGTGTCGCCGCACGTAGACAACGACCAAAGGCATACGCACCGTGAGCGCACCCGCCGCCATCCGCACCTATCTCGATTTCGAGAAGCCCATTCTCGAACTCGAAAGCAAGGTTTCCGAACTCAAGGCCATGCATAAGGATGGCAAGGGTGTGCAGATTGCCGAAGAGATTTCAAAGCTCGAACAGAAGGCCAAGGCGGCACTGATCGAGACCTATGCCAAGCTGACGCCGTGGCAGAAGACGCTGGTTGCGCGCCACCCGGAACGGCCGCACGCGCTCACGTTCGTCAAAGGTCTGTTTGAAGATTTCACACCGCTCGCCGGCGACCGCTATTTCGCCGAAGACGAAGCCATCGTCGGCGGCATCGCCCGTTTCCGCGGCCGCTCCGTCATGGTGCTCGGTCACGAAAAGGGGTCCGACACAGAGGGCCGCATCAAGCATAATTTCGGCATGGCGAAGCCCGAAGGGTATCGCAAGGCTGTCCGTCTGATGGAAATGGCCGACCGCTTCAATCTGCCCGTCGTCTCGTTCGTCGATACGCCTGGCGCCTATCCCGGCATCGGCGCCGAAGAGCGCGGTCAGGCCGAGGCCATCGCGCGCTCGACCGATTGCTCGCTCCGGATCGGTGTGCCGATCGTGACCGTCATTGTCGGCGAAGGCGGCTCGGGCGGCGCCATCGCCATCGCTACCGCCAACCGCATACTTATGCTCGAGCACGCCATTTACTCGGTGATCTCGCCGGAAGGCGCGGCGTCGATCATTTGGCGCGACAGCAACAAGAAAGAAGAAGCGGCGCTGAACATGAAGATCACGGCGCAGGATCTCGATCAGCTCGGCGTGATCGACATCATTGTGCGCGAACCGATTGGCGGGGCACATCGCGATCCCGAGCAGGTTCTGACATCGACCGGCAACGCCATCGCCCGCGCGCTTGCCGAATTCGACGGCAAATCGCCGGAAGAGGTCCGCCGCCAGCGTCACGACCGCTTCTTGAGCATCGGTCGCGGTAACTTGGCGGTGCGTGCCTAACCCTCTGTTTGCGTTCAATTTGGCCGCGTGCCGCGTCACTGCCGCATTCCTCGGCATACTCGGCACGATCGTGATGGGAATTCAGAAGCCTACAACCTCGGGGTCGCATTGACAGGGGGCCCGACTAGGGCAAAAACGTCAATCAATTCTGCGTACTAAAGACGAATGCGTGCGCGTTGCAGAAGTTGCCGCGAGGGCTGTCCAGATCGGACGTCGTGGTGCTTCCAGGGATATTGAGCGTGCTGAAACGGCCGACACACGTGACCGCTACCCGAAGCTTGCTGCTTTCCGCGCTGACGGCCGCCGCGCTCGTCGCCGGGTGCTCGAGCGCGCCGGTCATTCCGCCGCCGTCTGAAGTTCCGCTCGCCAAGGAGACGCTGAACTTGCTTGGCCGCAAGGGCATGCAAGCGGGCTCACCGGTGTTCGTGCGCATCTTCAAGGAAGAGTCCGAGCTTGAAATCTGGAAGCAGCGCGATGACGGCCGCTTCTACCATTTCAAGACGTACCCGATCTGCAATTGGTCGGGCGATCTTGGCCCGAAACAAGTTCAGGGCGACCGGCAAGCGCCGGAAGGTTTTTATCACATCACGCCGACGCTGATGAACCCGAACTCCAAATTCTATCTGTCGTTCAATCTTGGCTACCCGAATGCCTACGACAAGGCGCAGGGCCGCACCGGCGATAGCCTGATGGTGCATGGCAAGTGCCGGTCGGCGGGCTGCTACGCCATGACCGACGCCATGATGGAAGAGATTTACGGGTTGACGCGCGAGTCCCTGAAAGCGGGGCAGCAGAGCTTCCAAGTGCAGGCGCTTCCGTTCCGCATGACGGACGCGCGCATGGCCGAAATGAAGAAGCACCGTTGGTACGGCTTCTGGCGCACATTGAAGCAAGGCTACGACCATTTCGAGCAGCACCGCATTCCGCCGCAGGTGGCCGTGTGCGAAGGCCGCTACGTTGTCAACGTCAACTGGCAGGGCCGCCTCGAAGGCAACAGCCCATGCCCCATGTTCCAGCGTCCGGTCATTGCGCCGTTCACGCCGCTGCCGACCGATGAAACGATCACCATCGCCGATGGCAACAAGCTGAAAGGCGTCATCAGCGCCGACGTCGAACCGACGGCCGCCGACGTGCTGGCCGCCAAGTCCGCTGCCGGAGCCGTGCCAAGTGCTGTGCCGAGTGGCGCGACGACCACCGGCGCCACGGGAACATCGAGCCCGAATGCCGCGTCCACGCCCGCAGCGTCGACACTGGTCAAGGCCGAGTAAGCCAACGGAGCCCTAGGTGGCCCTGCCGTCGAACACCGACCTTTCTGACGATCGCCAAGTGGCCAAGAGCCGGCGACGCCGCGCACGTCGCCGCTGGCTGCTGCTCTCCGTGTTCGCATTGGTTGCCGTTGCGGCCGTGACCTCGGGCCGTTGGCTGCCACTGCTGATGATGGACGCGGACGAGCGCGCGATGGCGCTGAAGCGGTCCGATTACCGTTGGCGCGCGTCGATGGGTATGGCGCTGCCCGGAACGCCCGACCTCGCCAATCTCGACCGTCGGCTTGCCGAACACGGGCTCACCATGGGCGCGCCCATTCTGATGCGCATCTTCAAGCGTGAGTTCGAATTGGAACTCTGGATGAAACGCGACGGCGTGTTTCATCGCTTCGTCACCTATCCGATCTGCCGCTGGTCCGGGACGCTTGGGCCGAAACATGCGCAAGGTGATCGCCAGGCGCCAGAAGGCGTCTACGCAGTCGACAAAACGGCGCTCAATCCCAACAGCCGCTGGTATCGCTCGTTCAATCTCGGCTTTCCGAATGCCTACGACCGGGCACTCGGGCGCAACGGGACATTCCTGATGGTGCATGGCGGCTGCGCTTCGATCGGCTGCTATGCCATGACGAACGCGCAAATGGACGAGATCTGGCGCATCGTGACAGCCGCACTCGATGGCGGCCAGCCGGCCTTCCAGGTCCAGATCTATCCGTTCCGCATGTCGAGCGAGGCCCTCGACAACTATGCCGACAACCCCAACGCCCGTTATTGGCGCGATCTCAAAGCTGGCAACGACCTGTTCGAGAAGACATTGCAGCCGTTGCGCGTCAGCGTCTGCGACAAGCGCTATGTGTTCTCGGCCGGCAGCAATGAGGGCGACCCGCGCATGGCTGACCGTTGCCCACCGGCATCGGCCAAGAAATGATTGATAAGAATAGCCAAATATCATGTTGCTCAATCACAAATGGCGCTTCGCTTCCCCTCGCCCGGCCGCTAATGTGCCGAAGGTTTGGAGCCCGTCAGCTCGATATCAAGGCGGTCGCGTGAAACGAGGCAGTACCGTGCGTGCGAGTTTGGCTGCGTTGGCTTTTAGCCTCGCCGTGCCGACGGCTGCGCATGCGCTGGCCATTGAACTCAAGGACGTGGCTGCCGATCGCGTCGAACGCCAGCGGGCCGCCGCCATCGGCGCCCTGCCGCTGCCCGGCACGCCAAACGTCGCCGTTCTCAACGACCGCTTGCGCCAATCGGGCGTGTCCATGAACGCGGCCATGATGATCCGCGTGTTCAAAGCTGAATCCGAACTCGAAGTCTGGAAAGAGAAGGACGGCGCTTACGTCCTCTTCGCCACCTATCCGATCTGCCATTGGTCAGGCACGATCGGACCAAAATTGCGGAGCGGCGACAAGCAGGCCCCGGAAGGGTTCTACACGGTGGCGCTCAACCAGATCCGCCACGTCGGCCGGTGGCCGAAATCGCTGAACCTCGGCTTTCCCAACGTGCTCGATCAGGCCGAGGCGCGCACCGGTTCACACATTCTCATTCACGGCGGCTGCACATCCGTTGGCTGCTTCGCCATGACCAATCCGGTCATGGAAGAAATTCACCGGCTGACAAATGCGTCCCTGCGCGCCGGCCAGAAGACGATGCCGGTGCACGTGTTCCCGTTTCGCATGACCGACACCGCCATGACCAAGTATGGCAAATCCACATGGTCGAAATTCTGGGCCAACATGAAGGAAGGCTACGACACCTTCGAGGCCAGCAAACGCCCGCCACGCGTTTCGGTTTGTGATGGTCGCTATCTGTTTTCGCCCGTTGCAGCAGGCGAGGACGTCGGTGCGATTGACGCCTGCCCATCGACGATTGCCGCCATCCGCGATCAGGATCAGTGGCTTCGTGGGCTGACGCCAGCATCCGTCAATCCGCGCCAGAACCTGCAAGTCGTGAACAGCGATACGACTGGGCCTGCTCAAACGGACGCAAACGGCGCGGCATCTGAGGTCGATACGGCCTCCATCGACGGCCAAGGCAACGAAAGCGGCGTCGAGGGCGAGCCGACGTCAATCCGCGCAAAGTGCAGCCATGCGCTCGCCAATTGCCCAAAGCCGATCACCGTCGAGCAATTTCGCGCGGCGCGGCGCATCGCTTTGCTGTCGCGCGGTCTGCGTGACCGCGGCGCGCCCACCGCCGCCACGCCGGCGCCCATGGCCGCGAGCAGCGATGTCGTGGCGCGCGAGAACTAAGCCATCGTACGTCTGATTTGGCGACACTGTGACGACAGACATCAAGGTGCCGGCGTCGCGCTCGAACGCGCCGCGATCTGTGGCGCCTTCCCTTTGCCCAATGTCAGCATGATGCGGTCGTCGCGAAACATCGCGTTGCCCTGGGCGCGCCAAGCCGCCGCTTGCGCACCTCCGCCACCTTGCGATAAAGCCGGATGGCGATGATGTTTTAGAACAGGCGGGCGCCCCATCCATGGCTGACACGACCAAACCGAAGAAAGTCGAGACGATCATCGAAACGCTGATCTTCGGGTCTCGCTGGATTCTCGCACCGTTCTATCTCGGGCTCGCGGCTTCCCTGCTGGTGCTGCTCGTCAAGTTCGGCGCAGAGTTGCTGCACCTCATGATGGGCGCGTTCACGATGACGGAATCCGACGTCATTCTCGGTGTGCTGGCGCTCGTCGATCTCGCCTTGACCGGCTCACTGCTCGTGATCGTCATTTTCTCAGGTTACGAGAATTTCGTGTCGCGGATCGACCATTCGGGCCACCGCGATTGGCCGGAATGGATGGGCACGATCGACTTTGGCGC
>JBOFCQ010000038.1:0-3517 GCA_051646145.1 Hyphomicrobium sp. | reverse complement strand
ATGACGGCCGCCAGCACGACGGCGATGGTGAGATCAGTGCCGAGTGCCAGGCCAACCGCGACGCCGATGAGGCTCGCCTGGGCCAACGTTTCACCGACGTAGGCCATACGCCGCCAGACGACGATGCAGCCGAGCGGCGCCGCGATGATCGCGAGCCCCAGCCCCGCCAGGAGCGCGCGCACAAGAAACGGTTGGTCGAGATCGAACACCGGCTCAAGTCCCCGCGTCGGGGTTTGTCGGCCGCGCCGGCACACCGTCTGATGGCGTCAGCGACGCGCCGGCCGTGCCAGAAATCGGATGGGCGTGCCCCGCAAGGTCGTGACTGTGATCGTGATGATGGTGATAGACCGCCAGCGCCCGCGCCGCCTGCGGCCCAAACAATCGCACGTAGTCCGAATGCTGCGATACCGCTTCCGGACGGCCCGAACAGCAGACATGACCATTGAGGCAGACGACGCGATCGCTCTGCGCCATGACGACGTGCAGATCGTGCGAGACGAGCAACACGCCAAGGCCGCGCGCTGTCTTGATGGCGTTGATGAGGTCGTAGAGTTCAGCTTCGCCGACCGCATCGACCCCGCGCGCCGGTTCGTCGAGCACGAGAAGTGTCGGTTTTCTGAGCAGCGCCCGCGCGATCAAGACCCGCTGCGTCTCGCCGCCCGACAGATCGGCCAGTTGCTGACCGGCAGCCCGCTCAGCGCCGACCTCCTGCAACGTCGCGCGGATCGCGCCAGCGGTTGCGTCGGTGCCGAGAGCCAGGAACGCGGAGACGGTCATCGGCAACGCGCGCGCCACATCGAAACTCTGCGGCACATAGCCAATCCGCAGCCGAGCATTGCGATGCACGGCCCCGCTGTCGGGCCGCTCGATACCGACCAACAGCTTGACGAGCGTCGACTTGCCGGCGCCGTTGGGACCGATAATCGTAACGATTTCGCCTTCCGCGACATCGAGATCGACATTCGAAATAATGCTGCGGCCGCCGCGCGTGAAGCACAGCGCGCGCGCCGAAATGAGAGCGTTCAAATCTGCCGGGAGGGCATGCGTGTGGCCGCAGCCGCATTCCGCGCCATGCGCGTGATGATGTCCATCGTCATGTGGACCGAGATGCGGGCCCGGAGCGTGTTGGCGCGCGACATGATGGTGTCCGTGCCCATCCGGACCGCGGTCCAATCTGCCGATACTGGTGGATTCGTCCGACACGCGTTCGTTTCCTAAAGTCTGGCCCTAAAGTTTGGCCCGAAAAACTGGCAAGCGTCTCAGCGACGACGTTGACGGCCGCACACGGTATGCGGCTTAGGCCGGTAGGCCTTGGCACGCGTCAGTGAAGCAGTGCACCGCGCCCGGCACCTATTCTTTTTCTTTCCGGCGGGCCGCGCACTCCTGGCACGTGCCCGTCACTTCGACGAACCGCACGCGGGGCTCGAAATGCGCGGCGCGCGCGCTGGTATCGATGCTGGAGAAAATATCTTCGCCGTCCGTCTCATGCACGTTGCCGCAATGCTCACAGCTGAGAAACATCGGCCGCCGACCGGTGCGCGGCTGATTGAGCCGGCTGCACGCAAAGTATGCGTTCTTGCTTTCGAGCCGATGCACGACGCCGGCTTCAAGCAGCGCATCGAGCGCGCGATAAACGGAAATCGGCGCCAGTCGCGTGCCCTTCTTGGCGAGCCTGTCGAGCACCTCGTAGGCGCCGACGCTGGCACGCGTCGAGGCAATTTCCTCGAACACTTTACGACGCAGGTCTGTGAAACGGATATTGCGGTCAGCGAAGATCTTGGAGGCCTGATCGACCGATGTCTTCACCCGGTCCTTGGCGCGGCTCTCGTCGGTGGAAGCTGGTGCCATAGTGCCCTTTCCCGCGTCTCTCGGCGCCGGACAGCTAGGCTCGGCGTGTCCGTATAGTATAACACCACCCTCTTCCTGGCCACGCCCTGTCACGCGGAAAGTCTTGACTTCTCGGTATTTTGAAGTCGCCGCGCGGGCTGGGACGTACCGTCGAACGGCCTGCATCCAAAATCAGTAGCGGGTCTGCCTTGCTTTGCTGCGCCGCAATACCGATGTCTACAGTCCTGAACCTGCCGCGCCGCGCATTCTTGTTGCAGCAGCATTACAGTAATTTCACCGCGCGCGCGGTTTTCGACGCATTGTCGCCGCCAATTGGCCCCCCAGTTTAGGCAAGCGTGAGGCTAAGAGTTTTCGGGATTCGGCCGAGACCGGACGAGGGACCAGACCGATGGACGTGAAAGCACTGATCGATGGCATGGCCGTAAACGCGCAGCCGATCGGCGTAGTTGTTTTGCTGATCAGTCTGATGGCGCTTTTGGTTAGGACCCGATTGGCCAAGCGCCTGTGGGCCGGCCTCGAAGACACAATGTTCTCGAACTGGCAATTGGCGCTTCTTGGCGCGACGGGCCTCGTGCTCTCGGCCGCATCCGGCTGGACCACATGGGACGGCATGCGCAATTTCACCGGCGAGCCTTTGCTCTCGGGCATGATCACGTTCGGCATCCAGGGCGTTATGCTGATCGTCGCGTGGCTCATCGGCGAGAGTTTCGCGACCGGCATGAACACCCGCAGCCAAACCGGTAAATCCGGACTCGTCAGCCCGCAGGTCCAGACATGGCTTGGCGCCGGTATCGGCGTGCTGCTGTTTGTCGCCGGTCTGGCTTTGGTCATGCAGTGGACCGGTCAAGCCGACATTCGCCAAGCCAGCACGGAAGATCTGTCGTGGGCACGCACGGGCGACAAATTGCTGATCTTTGCGTTTGGCCTGCTGCTCGTCGCCATGTTTGTTCTCTACGCGGCGAGCGATATCGTGAAGCCCTATCTGCAGGGTGCGCGTGTGATGCTGCGCAATTCCGTGCTTTGGGTGATGTTCCTCGCTTGTATGGCGACGTCGGTCTTCTTCTCGTTCGATTCTTTGTTCAGCGCCATTTTCCCGCAGGATGAGCGCGTGCGCGCCGCGGAACTTCGCGCGCAAAACCAAGTCGGCGGTATTGTCACCGATATCTCGGAAGCTATCGCCGTGCGGCAGGGCGAGGAAGCCGAGCGGCTGCTGGCACATGAAGCGTGGCGCGCGCACGACGGAAAGCTGAACGCTTTGGCGACGGCGGCAGCCGAGTCCGAAGGTGCGATCGAACGCTATATCAACGATCAGATCGAAGAGCGCCGCCGCGGCGTCAAAGAGCAGCAGGAGCGCATGTCTTCGGCGCAGGCAGGCCAGGCAGGCCTGGCGGCGAAGAAGATCTCGCTAACCGAAGAGAAGTCTCGCCTTGCCGCGCAGCGCCCCGAACTGGTCGCTGAATACACCGACAAGAGAAGCATCGTGGACGACGCGCAGAAGGCGGTCGACGCCAAGCGCGTCGAGGCACTCGCGGAACAGAAGGGCGTTGAAGGCACCGGCAAGGAAGGCCGCGGCCCCGTCTATCGCCAGTTGCTCGGCGAACTCAACAAAATGCAGGAAACCGCGAAGATTGCCGACGAGCGCCTGAAAGACGCGCAGAAGCGTCTCGGC
>JBOFCQ010000031.1:0-2579 GCA_051646145.1 Hyphomicrobium sp. | reverse complement strand
GACAACCCGTTTCGCGAAGTCCTTTGTCGCCAGATGGGGCATCGCAGGATGCGTGGCGCGTGGGATGGCGTTGCTTGTTTGCGGAGCGGTCCTGTTGGGGATCGGCGAACTTTACGGCTCGCCGTCATTCCTCACCTTCGTCCTACCAATGTGGGTTATGGCGGTCGGCATTGTCGTCACGGTGTCTGTTACCGCCAACGGCGCGCTTGCACAGTTCGATGACATCGCAGGATCGGCAGTCGCGTTCTACTTCTGCATTCAAAGTCTGATCGTCAGCATCGTCGGGACATTGGCGGTGACGCTGTTAAATGGCGACACCGCATGGCCCGTGATCGTCTACGCGACGACGATGGCGGTGCTGGTATCGGTGGGTCTGGCGCTACTTCGATCCCGCGACGTTCCTTCCGAGAGGTCGCCAGTCGTCTAACCGGCGATTGGTAGGACGGCTGGCACCCATGCGGCGCACCCGCCATCGCAGCCTCGTGAATGGCGGTATCCTGTCCGGCAGGATACCGCTCATTTCCCTTGTTCAGTTCGTTGCCGTCGCTGAGCATCTGAACTTTCGGCACGCGGCCAACGCGCTCGGCGTCAGTCAGTCGAGCGTCAGCGCGCGCGTTAAGGCGCTGGAAGAAAATCTTGGTGTCCTGCTGTTCGAGCGCCATGCGCGAGGCGTCCGGCTGACGGATGCAGGCAGACACTTCATGGAGCGGGTCGTGGCAGGCGTCGATCAACTCGATCACGCCGTCAAGACCGCCGGCATGACAGCGCAAGGCGAATGCGGCCGGCTACGCATCGGTGTCTATGCCCTGATTCCGGGCAGCTTCCTTGCAGAGCTGATTGGTCAGTATCGAAAGGACCATCCCAATCTCGACATCGAAATCACGGAGGGCACAGCACGCGATACTCTCACGCAGCTTCGAGCCGACCGGCTGGATATTGCGTTCGTTGCCGGCACGTCCAAACCGCCCGACTGTCATTCCCGGCGAATATGGACCGAACCCCTTTTAGCCGCTGTGTCGGCGCGGCACGCTCTTGTTGGACGCTCGGCCGCCACATGGGCTGATCTGGCAGCGGACACGTTCATCGTCAGACATGGTGGCACCGGCCCACAAGTGCATGACCATATCGTTTTACGCCTTGCCGGAACCTGGCCCGCGCCTTCGATCCTTAGATTTGATGTTGGGCGCGGCACCTTGCTGTCGATGGTGGGACAGGATTTCGGTATCACTGTCATAGGTGCGGCTTCGTCCCTCTTGCCAACATCCGGGGTGGTCTTCCTGCCGATCACCGACGAACCCGAGCCGGTCGCTTTCTCGGCGGTCTGGTCGCCTCACAATCGCAGTGTTGCGCTCCGAAATTTGCTTGGACTCGCCGACAAGATGAGCCGATCTAATTGATTCATTTGGATGTGCTCGAAATTGCGAGCACCCATCCTATTTGCCGCCGATAGTATCCGGCAGCCCTCCTGCATCATCTTTGCTATTGCCTCCCGCGCAAACGCTTATTCTCTAATCGGCTCAATCTCTCTTGCCAACTGGAGCCTGCATTGCGCGGAGGCCGAATCCTTTGGGGTCAGATCGCTGTCGTTTTCACCATCGTTCTGGTGATGACGTGGGCGGCGACGCAATGGATAGCATTCCGCCTCGGCTTCCAGCCGCAGCTTGGCAATCCGTGGTTCGAGCTGGTGGGCCTGCCGGTCTATTATCCACCGGCCTTCTTCTGGTGGTGGTTTTCGTTCGACGCCTATGCGCCCGCGATCTTCGTCGAGGGCGGCATCATCGCCGTATCGGGCGGCTTCCTCGCCATCGCTGCCGCCATCTTCATGTCGATCATCCGCGCGCGCGAAGCCCGGAACGTCGCCACCTACGGTTCGGCGCGATGGGCCGAGGACAGAGAAATCCGCGCGGCCGGATTGCTCGGCCCCGATGGCGTCCTGCTCGGCCGATACGACCGGGACTATCTGCGCCATGATGGTCCCGAGCATGTTCTATGCTTCGCCCCGACGCGCAGCGGCAAAGGCGTCGGGCTGGTGGTGCCGACGCTGCTGACATGGCCGGCATCCGCCATCGTTCACGACATAAAAGGCGAGAACTGGACGCTGACAGCGGGCTTCCGCGCGAAGCATGGCCGCGTGCTGCTGTTCGATCCGACCAACGCCAGATCGTCGGCCTACAACCCGCTGCTGGAGGTGCGGCAGGGCGAATGGGAAGTCCGCGACGTGCAGAATATCGCGGATATTCTGGTCGATCCCGAAGGCAGTCTCGACAAGCGCAATCATTGGGAAAAGACCAGCCATAGCTTGCTGGTCGGCGCGATCCTGCATGTTCTCTACGCGGAGAAGGATAAGACCTTGGCGGGCGTCGCCAACTTCCTGTCCGATCCCCGCCGCCCGGTCGAGGCGACCTTGCGCGCCATGATGGACACGCCGCATCTCGGCGAGGCGGGCCTTCATCCCGTCATCGCGTCGTCCGCCCGCGAACTGTTGAACAAATCCGAGAACGAGCGGTCGGGCGTGCTCTCCACCGCCATGTCGTTTCTCGGCCTCTACCGCGATCCCGTGGTGGCGCGGGTGACGGCGC
>JBOFCQ010000018.1:0-8157 GCA_051646145.1 Hyphomicrobium sp. | reverse complement strand
CGCGAACTTCGTCGCGATACCGTTGACGGAGGCCGTCAGAATGGCAACAGAGGCCGTGTTGCCCGCAACTTGGCTTTCAACGTTCGTGATCTGCGTTGCCAGCGCCGTATCGCCGTCAGACACGGCCGAAGTCAGGGCCACAACCGAGGCACTGGTGACGCCAAGCGCAGCCGTCACCGTGTCGATCTGCTGAGCCAAGGCCAGATCCGCCTCCGACCGGACGCGAACTTCTGTCCGAACACCCGTGGTCGCCTGATGCGCGTTGATCGCGGCGGCAATCGTCGATTCCGCGTCGCGCTCCGCCGCCGTCAACTGACGCTGGCGCACCGACGCCAGCGAGCCGAAAACCGTATCGACTTCCGTGATCAGGCTGAGTTCAAACGCCTGTTGCGGCGTCAATGACCCGCCGGTCGCCTCGAGATCATCGACGCGGCCCGCGATCAGATCCAGAGCCGAATTGAGCGCCGCGACCTGATCTGTCACCGCGCCAAGGTCAAGACCAGATTCCGCGTCAGTGTCAGAAATGCCGCGCAATACACGCCGCAGTGAGGCCGTTAGTGAGATTTGATGCGAATAAAGCTGTTGCGGTGTTGATCCCGTTGGAAACGGGATCTCTTCATAGCTCACCGCTGCCCCTCACATCCCATTCAATGCCGCTTGCTTCCGTCCATGCCGTGTTGCCTGGGATCTCGAGCCGAGCACGTATCCAGCGCGCTTCCGCCCTAACCGGGCAATAGCCGGCAGAGTTCATTGTTGACGCCGCATGATTGATGCCGCTGTCCGACAAGCGCGCCAGTTTCGTCGTGATAGCCGCAGTGCATGTAGCCGCGTCCGTCAGCGGCCAGACTTCCGTGACAAACCCCTTTCGGCTTGGGGCGACTTCGCCGTACCCGGTTTCAATCACGGCCGGCCGGTTTGCGCCCTCAAACGTGCCGAGCATGTGCGTGCTATCGACCACCATGACCTGCGTCCGGCTTTCCCGCCAAACCGGGCTATCGAGCGGGATCGCAATGCTGTCGAGCACGTTCGTCCCCGCGATCGCGATCACAGCCGCGTCGTCATCAAGCGCGATGCCCTGCTTCGGAGCGGCAAACAGCAAATCGACGGCCAGATCGTCATAGGTCCATTGGCCATCGACCATCGAGTACATGATGATCTTGTTGGGCACCGCGCTCCCGTTCGCCGGAAACGCGATCTTGAGCACCTGCTTTTCGACATCAACCGCGATCGACACCTGCGACCGTGCCGCATAATTAAGCTGGCCCGCGAACCAGCGGTTGACCTTGTTCTCACCAATGCCGATCGACTGCTGGCCATCCGTCATGCGGATGCCGTCATCAGAGGCAAAGAACGTGTTCGTGCCGTAGCGCGCGATGGCGTTCGGCCCAAAAGCGCCGCGCCGTTCCTCGATTTCATCTCTCTGAAACGGCACCTGCCCAGAGCCCGTATGCGTCAGGCGATGCACCTTGCGTTCCTGGAACACAATCCCGAACTGGCCGCCCGTGCCGGCAGTAATGTCACCGCCGTCGTGCGGTAGATCGAATGCGCCGGCAAGCGTGCCGCTATCTGGCACCCAATCCAGCGGATTGTTGAACGCCGAATTCTTGATCGTCTTCTGATAGCCCGAGAACAGATGATCTCGGATGCGAAACAGCACGTCCGAGAACCCTGGACCGGTCGCAACCGGATCGAAGCGCGTTGACGTGCCGAGCTGGTAGCGCTGGATCTGCGGCAATCCCCGCGCCGTCGCATAGACGCTCTGGCCGAACTGCTCGAATGACCATGCCCAATCGGGCGCCACGACATACCCGCCGATGGTGGACACATCGACCGGCGTCCGGCTTTTGATTTCATAGAGCTTCGTGCGATCGCCAACGAACACGCGAACCGTGCTCGTCGCATCGAAAAATCCGCCGCCGCCAAGCGCCTTGTCACCGATTGCCGTTGCTGGCTTCAAGGCGACCGGCGTTTTCAGCGGCACATAGCGGCCTGACTGAGCAATAACGCCTTTGGCTTCCGACATGGCGCCGGAAATCTGTGCTTTGTCCGGTTCCCAAGCCGCAAAGACCAACTGCGCTTTGCGGGTGCTCACCGTGCGTAAGCTCCAACCACACGCGGCGCGAGCCTGGTCCCGGCGTAGCGTGCGCGCCTAGCCGTCGCGTTGACACCGCGAAGCGCCGACAGATACCTATCAACGCTTTCCGCCGCCTTGGCGGTGTTCCTCAGGTAAAGATACGCTTCGATGAGCGCGGCAAAGAGATAGATTGCGCCGTGCGCAGTCAAAACCGTGTTGGTGTCAACATCCGCCACCAGAGCGGCCGGCCGGGCATAATAGGACACCGTGGCGTTGCCCGTTGCGCGCGGCAGAACATCTATCGTTTGCCCTTCGATCGAGAACAGGTTGGGGATGTACGGCCCGCCGCCGCCGACAACCACGCTCGCATAGAAGTCTCCCGGCTCCCGGTAGACGAGATTTGACGGGATATCGCCCTGCCACGTGACGCGGCGCGCCTCGAGGAAATTCGCCGGCAGTGTCGCCGTTCCGTTGGTAAAGGCAACCGTTGCGCGGGTCTCCATCTCGCGAGCGCGCAAGGGCTCGTCACCCTCAAACATCCGCAAATCCGCAAGCGCGACAAAGGTGCCGAGACGGGACACGACATCTGTGTCGTTGCGCGCCAGTTCCGATGTAATGGCGTTTTTCAGCGCTTGCAGATCCGCGAACATCAGGCCGCACCGTCCGTTGTCCGAAGGTTTCTGTTATCGAGGTCGTTAGCCCATTTCTTCCAAGCTTTGGCGTCGTGGTACCAGCCCTCGTTGAGCGCGCGGTTTTCGACCGACTGAGGGATCACGGCCAGCGGCTTTAGATCTGGCGACACCAGCACCGGTTTCTCGCGCTCGAGACGTGCTTGCGCGAGATTTGCGTCCTCAATCCATTCCTCGCAGACAATCACTTCATCGGTCGCGGGATCGACGCGCGCAAGAATGCGCTTGCCGGCGCGCTCAGACACCAGCGACCAGTCATAGGGCGATTTGATCAGCATTCGACAGCATCCCCGGCCGCGATGAGTGCGTCTGCCTCGTCGGATGGCAGATCGATTTCATCATCAGCGAGCACGCGACCGCGCGTCGTGTAGATCTTGAATGCCGTGATCTTGACGAGCTTGCTACCCGTGCCGGCCGGCGCTTCGCCGTCATGGCCGTCCACAACACCCGCGTCTTTCTTCGGTCGTGCCATTTTTTGAAACCCCCAAAATGGAAAAGGCGGGGCTCCGATGCCCCGCCTCTACATGTCGTGCCTGTTCGTGCGCTCTTAGAGCAGATCGGCAATTACGCCGTGCGCCTTCTCGTTGCACATCTCGAGGGTGTATTCCGAGAGGATCTGGCGGGTTTCCGCGTCACCGATCTTCGCGAGCGGGAACCGCACGAACTTGCGCAGATAGGCGACCTTGACGTTATCCGGGTCGATCAGATGCACGGTACGGCCGGCACTGCGGGTGTAGCGATGCGTCACGAACTTGAGGGTACCGAAGTCCGAATCGTAAAGCTGCGTTGCCTGACGGATTTCGCCCTTCGAAACCATGACCTGAGACGCCGCGCGGCCGGCGAAAGTGGATGCCGTGCGCTTCTGGCCCGGCCCCATGAGAGCCATGGAGACGCTGCCGCCCGCAGTGAACACTTCCTGCAACTGATCGAGCAGCAAGGTTTCCGTAAACGCGCGCTGCGTCCCGTCCGTTGCAGTCGTGCCCGGCGTGACGTTCGGATCAGCCGGATCGGCGCCGCCCACGCCGCGCGACGTGTTCGTGCGGTACCATGCTTCTGCCCCGCGCAAGGTGCGGGTTGCGCCCGCGTTATACGCCTGGTTAGAAAGCAGCGTATATTCCATATCCTTACGCAGTTCGATCATGCGATCGGCCATCTGCAAGGCCATTTCCGACGTGCGGCCGGCCAGATCCGACGATTCAAGAGTGCCTGAAACCGTCGCGTTTTTGGTGCTGATCTGGCACACGTTGGAAAGGCGGACGTTTGCCGTTGCCGCCGCGCGTGCCGTCTCGTTGCCTTCAGGCTCTGCGTTTGCGGTGTTGACTGCACCGAGGGTGCGGGTCTGCCACGAATGCAGCGGCTGCTTGGCCGTGGTCGTGCCGACACCCGACAGAAACGGGGTGTCTTCCACGTCCACGCGATGGATGCGATTGGTCAGATCTTCACGAATGCCAATCGCGGAAGAGGTCGTGAATGCGTTGGTGATTGTAGCCATTTATCGTTTCTCCGAGCGAATTTCAGCCTCGAACATCGCCGCGAGATTTTCGCGGCTTGGACGTTCATCGAATGCTTTCATCGCGGAAGTGTAAGCGGTCGGCCTGCCGACTTTCGACGGGCCGGGTTTGGCTGCTTTCAACGGCGCTGGCGGAACGGATTTGACGTTCTTTCGGGCCGCTTCGTTGGCATCAAACTTCTGCGCTTTCCAGAGGATGAGGATGTCATCTGCGGTTGCCATCTTCAGTTGTTCAGGCGCGTATCCGTGCTTGACGGCGTACTCCTGAATCCGACGAATAGCTTTGAAATCCTTATCCGCGAACAGTTCGGGGGCTTTGGCCTTCAGATCAGCATCACGCTCTGCCATATACTGTTGCTGCCGCGTTGCCTTAACCACTTCCAGTTCTTTCCGGGCCTTCTCGCGCTGTGCGACTGCGACTTCCTGCTCGTGCTTGGCTGTCAAATACTCAGCCAGCTTCTCGTCATACGCATAAGGGTCCGTGTTGCGCAGCGCCAAATCTGGCGGGGCAATCGGTCTGTCCGCGAACGATGAGAGGTGTTGGTCCAGGACTTCGAGCCGCGACGAGACAAGTTGCAAGACCTGATCGACTGACTTTTTCTGTTCAGCGACGGCCTGCGACTTCCTCGTGTAATCCGCCGTGGTCTGTGTCGCCTGCCGGGCCAGCCAAGATTGCATCTCGGTTGGCAAGGTTGCGAACTTTTCACGGTCGTCTTTCGTCATCCCGCTCGGAGCAACGATTGCCGTGTCGTCGCTTGGCGTTTCCGCTGCGTCTTCCGGTTCGTCTGTGGCGGGTTCCTCAGCCTCTTCGGCTTCGGTCTCTTCGGCAACGTCGGCGGTATCATCCCCGTCCGGTTGCTGCGTTTCTTTAGCGGCGGCCGGCGCGGCTTTGGCCGGCGGCGCGCTCTCTGCGTCGATCTCCGCTTGGAACAGCGACGCTAGATCCTGCTCCGGCGCCTCTGCCGTGGCGGCCGGCGCATCCGTCTGCTGTACGATCACATCCATAATTACACCTTCATTTTTCTGCCGGTATTCGTGCGGCTGAGCTTTTCAATAATGGCGCTGGCCGCGTTGCCGTCCGCAATCGCGACCGTCATCAGCCGGCGGATATCGCGCAATGCGTTGACGCGGTGGTAAACCTTCTCGCGCACGGCCGCGTCTTCTATGCTCGAGCCAACCAGCGTCTCGAGGTAGTTGCGCTCGACAGCATCGAAGATTTCAAACAGGCCGCCCTCGCCCTTGGCGAGTTCAGCAATGCGGGCCGCACGCGCTTTCTTGCGGCGAAGATCGTCATCATTCATCAGCCGATATCACCACCCATGCGCCCGTTTGAAATGCCATCGCCATGACCGTTGGCTTTGCCACGCGCCAAGTTCGCCTCTTCGCCGGCCTTCCAGTGCGCAAGGTCCGTTTCAGCATCAAGCCGCGCCGCCGCAATATCCTGCTCCGCGCTGATGCGGAGTTCCGCAATCTGGCGTTCGTTTTCAGCTTTCAGAGCCGCAATCTGACGATCCGACAGCGCCCGGATTTGCGCCGTTTCACGTTCTGCAGCGAGCTTTCTGGCGTGCAACGTCTGCTCAACAGCCTGTTTCTTCTCCGCCAGCTGCGCCGAGTGATCGGCTTGCGCTTTGCTCAACTGCATCTTGCCCTGCACTTCGATCATGCGCGGGTCTTGCTGCGCGCCCTGAGCGCGTGCGGCCATGGCCTGCTGGCCTTCCTCGCTCGTCGGATCGAGGAAGTAATCTCCGGCAAACTTGAACCCAACCGCTTCAACAAGTTTCGACGCCATCTTGAACACATGGCGCGGCTCAACGATGCCGAACTGCTGCAAGAGGTTTTGCGCTTCGCCAATGGCCGACACGCCAGCCAAAAGTTCGTCGCGGTTCGCGTGGCCAAGCCCGACCGACACACGCGCCGGCAGTTCGCTATTCCAGCCCCGCGGGTCAACAGCAACCCATTCGCCGCGAATTTTGATTTCCTTAGCCGCGTCCTGATACCGGACGATATTGCGCAAGATTTTCTTGAACACTGGCACGAGGAACGTTTCAGCGAGCATCCGGCACATCAGGCGCTTGCGCACCTGCTCGTTGCGATCCTGCCGGCGGCTTTCAGTTGCCGACTTCGGGTCGATCTGCTCGCTCGAGACAGCCATGCCGTTGCGTGTAATGCCAGACTGCTGCTCGCGCACGCCGTCCATATACAAAATCGCGCTTAGTGCGGTCGACGACCGGTCAGGGATTTCAATCGGGCGCAACATGCTGCCCTGCCCCTTGGTGCGGATCAAACCGCCGACGCGGTACGTCAGCAAGTCCGCGATGGTGTCCTCGCCAAGCGCCGCTTCCGGGACTTCCATGCGCGGATTGTTGGCGAGATAGACGTTATCTAAAAGCTGGCGCGTCAAATGGGTCTTGACGTAGGCCGTCTGCTTCACCTTGTCAGCAATGGCGAGCCCAACGAGGCGATGCGGCACGCGATCCGGCGACCAAGCGTCAAACGGATGTTCGTCAACCTCTTCCATCTGCAGGATGGTCTTGCCGACGCGGAACACCTGCAAGCGCTCAAGACGACCGTCATTGTTGGCATCGATCAGCGGGTATTCCTCAACGAGCCGCATGATATCGCTGGCGCGGTGTGACGAGCTATCTTCACGCCGGCCTTCATCATGGAACCGAACGTCATCGCGGTTCATATCGCTGCTGCGGCCGGATGCGCCGATGCTATCGACGATATCTTGATCAAAACCCATTTCGACCAGCTTGGCGCGGGTTGTCTCTGTCTCGTGACAGATGTAGTCGATCTCTTCCAGAGACGTGGCGCGCGGGGAAAACTTAACCTCTTCCGGCGGGACCGCGATCAGCGTATTGCGGCCAACCGTGCTCTTGCGCACGATTGAGACGGTGTAGCTCTGCCCGTCCGCATAGGCCGCTTGCGCCTCGGTGTCAGCAAGCTCTTGCGGCAGCGGCTCACCTTCTACGCTCTCAATTTCGATTGAGCCGTCTTGCTTCAGCTCCTCGACAAGCGCCAGCGACAGACCAGACATCGTTTCGCGCGTTTCGCGTTCGGTCTTCTGCCAAAGGGTTTTCGAGAACCCGATTTTCTGGATTGCTCCCGTTTTCACAACGTCATGGAGAAACGTCACGCCGTTGTTTTCATTCCAGAACGCATGATTGACGAGATCGCCAGCGCGTTCACAATACTCTTCATCCGCCTTCGATTCCGGCGTGAATTCCACAACGCGCTCACCGGAAATAAACGGCTCGAGAATGTCAGGAATGGCCCAATCGACGACTTCAGCCACGTCCATAGAGATTGCGTGCGATCGGCCGTCTTCTTCGTCGCCATAGGGCAAGCCGAAATAGCGCTCTAGGTTTTCGTCCTGGTCTTTGGTGACTTCATCCGAGAGATGGCCGATAGACTGCCGGTTCATCTGCTCGAGGCGGGCAGCGAGATCCCCCTCTGACATTGGTGTCGGCGCTCGCTTCGCGGCCATCAGGCAAATTTCCTTTTCGGATAGCTTAGCTTTGTCGTTGACGGCTGCGTCTTGGCTTCTCTCAGCATCATCACGCCGTAGCGGGTCGCGCTCATGAGATCGTCGCGTTCCTTGACGATCTTGCCGTCAAGACGGTGATAAAGGCGGAATTCTTCGAACCAATCATTGAGCCCGCGAAACACCTTGAAGCGGCCTGTTTCCATGCGCTCGAGCATGTCCATAACGCCAGCCTCAACGCCGTTGCCGCCTTCTGCGTGCGTCGCCTTCTCGGTCAGCATGTTGAGCTTTTGTGCGCGGTACTGCTCAGCCAGTTGCTCGCCGCTGCCCTTGTCGTGTTGCAAGCCGTCGTGCGGCCATGCGACAGGTATCCAGTCGCCCCACGCCCTGATTGCGG
>JBOFCQ010000003.1:0-2585 GCA_051646145.1 Hyphomicrobium sp. | reverse complement strand
CCGAGCGTCGCCGGGTCTATATCGCCGACGGCGACGACCTTCAGGTTGCTTTTCGCGAATGTGCGCTTGTGGAACGCGGCCAGATCATCGCGCGTCAGCGCACCGATGGTTTCCTTCGTGCCGTTCGACGGCCGCGCATACGGGTGGCCGGCGAACGCCGTTTCAAACCAGGCTTTGGAGGCAACCTTATCCGGGTCCTTGTCGGCGTAGATGAGATTGGCCATGAGCTGGCCACGAATACGCTCGACCGCATCGGCGTCGAAACGCGGCTTCGTAACCGCAAGCTTCAGCAGCTCGACGGCCTTTTCGCGATTGGCCGTCAACGTTTCGAAGTTGCCGTAGAACGCATCCTTGCTGTCATCGAAACTCATGCGCATGGCGATTTCTTCCATGCGCTCCTGGAACTCGGCGGACGGGATATCGCCGGCGCCTTCATCCATCATCGCCGTGATGAAATTGGCGACGCCATCCTTGCCCTTGGGGTCTTGGCTGCTGCCGCCTTCAAACATGAAGCGCAATGCGACGAGGGGCACACCGTGCTCTTCCACCAACCACGCTTCGATGCCGCCAGGGCTTTTCACAGTCTGAATATTCATCGCGCTCGCCGGAGAAACCAGAGTAGAGATCAACGTGAAAACGGCCGCCGCAAAACCAAAGCGCAGCGCATGAACCGAGGAGCGCACGCCGGCAAACGCCGCGCTAGCGCCTTGAACGTTTCGAACGATCATGTGGGCTTACCTCACCACGCTATCGGCGCCGCCGTCCGCGGGTGCGCTCGCACCGTTGGAACCGGCCTTGCCGTTGGCTTTCTCGGCGACAGGCTGCTTATCGGGCGTCAGATAACCGGTGACGGAGCCGCGCGCATCGAGATACTCGCGCGCCACCTGCTTGATCTGATCGACCGTCACTTTCGAGATGGCATCCGGCCAGCCTTCGACATCGCCAACCGTGCGGCCGACCGACAACGCCCAGCCATAGCGGCGGGCAAGCGTCGCCTGATTGTCGCTCTCGAATATGTAGTCGGCGAGGTAGGATGACTTGGCGCGTTCCAGTTCGCGCTCGGTCACACCGTTCTTGGCGACATCGTCAAACACGCCGTCGACGAGGGCTTCGACCGTCTCGAGCGGCACGCCATCGGCCGCGACCGCATAGAGCGAGATCGTTCCGCCATCGAGACCGTAGCCGGAATAATCGCCGCCGGCGCTGGACGCGGATTTCGTTTCGACGACCAGCTTCTTATAGAGACGGCTGGTGGCGCCTGACGCCGCGATCTTCATCATCAGGTCGAGCGCTTCCGCTTCGCCCGGCTTGGCCGTGACGTAGCTTGGTGCCTGATAGTAGCGGTGCAAAGAGTAGTTGCCGGCGCGCGCGTCGCTGATCGCGAGACGGCGGGCGGCGCGCTGCGGCGGCTCAATCGCACGGGCCCGCGTTGCACCAACGGCGCCATTCGCCGGGATCTTGCCGTAGGTCGCGGACGCCAACGCCTTGACTTCGTCGACCGTGACGTCGCCCGAGACAACGAGGATGGCGTTGTTGGGCGCGTAATAGCGCTTGTAGAACGTCATCGCGTCGTCGCGCGACAGCTTGGCGATCTCGTGGTTCCAGCCGATGACCGGCGTGCCATAGGGGTGGTTCTGATAAAGCGTCGCGCTCATCTGCTCGTCGAGAATGGCGCTCGGGTTATTCTCGATGCGCGAGCGGCGCTCCTCTAGGATCACGTCGCGCTCGGTCAGCACTTCCTTTTCATCGAGGCGCAGGTTGACCATGCGGTCGGCCTCCATCTCCATCATCGTCTTCAGACGATCCTTGGCGATGCGCTGGAAGTAGCTCGTCGCATCGTGTCCGGTGAAGGCGTTGTCCTGACCGCCGAGCCGGCCGACGATCTTCGAGAACTCGCCGACCGGAATTTTCTCCGTCGACTTGAACATCAGGTGCTCGAGGAAATGCGCGATGCCGGAGACGCCGCGCGTTTCATCGGCCGCCCCCACGCGATACCACACCATGTGCGTGACGACCGGCGCGCGATGATCGGGAATGACCACCACCTGCATGCCGTTATCGAGCTTGAATTCCTGAGCGCGCGCGTTGACGGCGGCAGCGAAGGCTTGGGGATTGGATGCGAGCATGGACACAGCCAGGGCCAGAGTTGCAGCGAAACGGCGAACGAAAAGCGTCATCAACGGGGTCCTTATCGCAATTGAAGACGGGGCCGGCGACCGTTGCGCGAAAGCGCGCTTGAGGGTCGGCCGCCTGATGACTTGACGTGATGGCGAAGATGGTCGCTCGCCTGTGGAAGTCAAATGACATCGCGTTCATATGGCGGCGAAAACAGCGACGAAAGACGAGCTTACCGCGTTCTTAAGATTGTCTGATTTCCGATGCGGTACAGCCTTGGCCAAGCACTGCCGCGACGACGAGCGCCGCCGGCACAACCCAAGCGCCAGAACGCTCTTACTCTTCGGTTTCTTCGCTGTTGATTTTCTTGACCGCCGTCAGGACCGAGCCGCGGCAGGGGCCAAGCGGGCCAACCGCCAGATCGACGTCGCGATCACCGTGCACTTTGGCCTGCGTGTAGTTCTTGTCGC
>JBOFCQ010000406.1:0-2152 GCA_051646145.1 Hyphomicrobium sp. | reverse complement strand
GCCGAGCGGTTCGAGGCTGCGCGCGTAGGCGAGGAGCAGCGCTTCCTGGGCGCTGTTGTTGGCGAGGATTTCGAAAGCGAGTTGCTGGCCCGTCTTCGGGTCGACAAGCCGGCCGCCATCAAGCACGTAGCCGGCCTTTGTCAAAATCTCGAAGGCAGCCTTTTGATTGGCGCGGTTCTGACCGGAGCCGTCGCTTTTTGCAGGTTCGGCCGTGCCGTCGCGCACGTCGGGCCGCACCGCATCGGCGAACGGCGCCAATAGAGCGCGCTCCGTCTCATCGGCGGGGCGGGCGACGGACGACAGCATCGAGCGCTCGAAGAAGCTTGCGGTGCGGCGATACAAGCCGCTGAACAGCGTGCGATTGACCCATTCGAAATCGAAAAGCGCGATCAGGGCGCGGCGAACCTCTGCGTTCTGGAAGACGCTGCGGCGCGTGTTGAAGACGAGGCCGGTCATGCCGGCGGGCAGGCCGATCTCGAACTCGGATTTGATGACGCGACCATCGCGAGCGGCGTCGAAATCGTATCCGCCGGCCCATCGCGACGGATCTTCCTCCAGACGCAAATCGATGGCGCCGCGCTTGAACGCTTCGATCATCACCGATCCTTCGCGATAATAGTCGAAGCGAATTTCGTCGAAGTTGAACCGGCCGCGGTTGATAGGGAGATCGCGGCCCCAATAGTCGGCGTCGCGCGTGTAGGTGAGCGAGCGACCGGCATCAACGCGGGAGATGGTATAGGGACCAGTGCCGAGAAGCGGCGTCATGGTGGTCAGGTCGAACGTCTCGGCGGGCGTCGCGTGGCGCGCGAAAATCGGCATCAGGCCGAGGATCAGCGGCAACTCGCGGTCACGCGCATCGGCGAGCACGAAGCGAACCTGATGGTCGGACAGTTTTTCGGCAACCGCGACCTTCTCGAAGTACGTGCGATGGTTGGGGCGACCCCTGGTCTTCAGTAGCGCAAAGGAATGCAGCACGTCGTCGGCCGTCAGCGGTGTGCGATCGCTGAAGCGCGCTTTCGGATTGAGGGCGAAGGTGACGGAGAGACCATCGTCGGCGATGTCGATGGTCTCGGCGAGAAGGCCGTAAAGCGTGAACGGTTCGTCGAGGCCGCGCGCCATCAGGCTTTCGACGGAGAATTCGCGGACCCCCGCGACCGGCACGCCTTTGACGATCAGCGGGTTGAGACTATCGAACGACCCGAGCTGGCCGAGCGTCAGCCTGCCGCCCTTGGGCGCATCGGCGTTGACGTAGGGCAGCGCGGCGAATGCGGCATCGAGCGCGGGCGCGCCGTGGAGGGCAACAGCATGGCGGGGCGCGGCGCTGGCCGACGACGCGGCAAGGCCCGCCGAAAGCAGCATCGTGACGACAAGCGGCAGGCCGCGACACCTGGCCCGGTCAAAGCTCATGACGAACATCCAAAACGACTTTAAGCGGTTTGAAATCGCGATCATTTTCCAGTCTTGTGGCAACACACGGGCGATTTGGCGATCCTTTTCTGCGGGCCAGATCGGCCGGGCCGGCCAGCCTGTCGCAGTGGCCGCTTTGCCACGAGGTTTGGCGATGCGGAATATCGTCCCCTCCGGCCTGTTGGACCGGTCACGGGATTGCCGCAATCCGAGCCTTATTCGCAGCCTTCGACGGCGCGTACTGAGCGCCCGGACCCGCGTCAGACGCGGCGTAGAGAGGGGTTAGGGCTGGCCTGAGCCGGCTCGCAAGCACAAGGATTTTCAGGTTCATGAGAAACGCAGTTTCGCGCACGAGAACGGTGGGTCAGGTTGCTTGCGCGTTGGCGCTCGCCGCACTCACGTCGTCGGTTGCCGTTGTCGCACAAGACGCGGAGGCACCTGCCGCCGCGCCCGCCGCCAAGCCGGCCGCAGCCCCTGCTGCCAAGCCCGCCGCAGCGCCGGCCGCTAAGCCTGCCGCCGCACCGGCCGCCAAGCCGGCCGCGGCACCCGCTGCCAAGCCTGCTGCTGCAGCACCCGCCGCCAAGCCCGCGACCGCAGGCGCTGCACCCGCAGCCGGTGGCCAGGTTGTGGCCGCTGGAGAGAACAAGAGCGCGTGGGTGAAGCTTTGCGAAAAGGCGCCCCTCGTCAAGAAGGACAAGGACGGCAAGGACGTGAAGGAAGAGAAAGAACTCTGCCTCACGCATCA
>JBOFCQ010000381.1:0-2218 GCA_051646145.1 Hyphomicrobium sp. | reverse complement strand
CCAAGCGGGGCGACGAGCTTCAGGCCCTTGATCGTGAGACCGAGCCGCTCCAACGCGCCGCGCGTGCGCGGATGCACGGGGAACACGATCTCCTGATTCGCGGCCTTTTGTTCGAGGAAGGCAACGAGCCGCTTCAGTCGGTCCGGGTCATCGGTGTTTTCGGCGCGATGCATCGTACACACCGCGTAACCGTTTGGCTTGACGGCGAGTTCGTCGAGGATGCGCGAATGTTCGAGCGCCATGCGGCGCGCAAAGAGCGTCGCATCGTACATCACATCGCCAACGTGGTGCACGCCCGCCGTCACACCTTCATTGGCGAGATTGCGCACGGAATCATGCGTCGGACAGAACAGCAGCGCGCTCAAATGATCGGCGACGACGCGGTTCACCTCTTCCGGCATCCGCCGGTTGAACGAGCGCAGGCCCGCTTCCACGTGCGCGACAGGAATATGCAGCTTGGCGGCGGCAAGCGCGCCCGCGAGCGTCGAATTGGTATCGCCGTAGATCAGCACGAGGTCCGGCTTTTCAGCGACGAGCACGCCTTCGATGGCTTCGAGCATGCGGCCGGTCATGGCGCCGTGGCCGCCGCCGTGGATATCGAGGCGGAACGCGGGTTCGGGAATATTCAGTTCGCGAAAGAACACCGCCGACATGTTGTCGTCGAAGTGCTGGCCGGTGTGCACGATCTGTTCGGTAAGCCCGCGCGAGCGCGCGACGGCGCGGCTGATGGCGGCCGCCTTCACGAACTGCGGCCGGGCGCCGACGATGGACATCATTGTGAACGACATGGACCCCCCGAGCCCAGGATGGCGCCGATCAACGGCCGCAACGCAAAGCCAACACATGGACGGTCAGTACATGAGCGACCGACACATGGAACGCCGACACGGGGCCGGCCGGCTTCGAGCGTCGCGTGCTTATGCGAAAACATGCGGACCGACCACCTCGCCCTGACGGCGTTGCCAAAGGCCGACGCTCAAGGCTGCGCATAGGCCGGTGGCGGAGAGAGTGGGATTCGAACCCACGAGACCCTTACGAGCCTACACGCGTTCCAGGCGTGCGCCTTCAACCACTCGGCCATCTCTCCAGCTTGGTACCGGCACTTTGGCCCGCAACAAGCGGCGCACTATACTCATCGCGCGTCCCAGCGCAACTCGCGCTTTCTGGCCCTTGACCCGAATGGAACGCGGCGTATTGGTAACGTCGTTCGGCTCGCGCAAACGGATACGAATGATCAACCAGCGATTGCTCAAGCTCTTGACGCTGCTCGCACTTGCGATCGCCGTCTTTGCCGGCTTCGAGTGGAGTTCAACCGGAGTTGCGCCCGCATCTTGGGTCTTCAAGGCCCTCGCTGCGGCACTTGTCGCCATGGCGATTGTCGCCATCGTCGGACCGGCCACACGCCCGCGCCTGATGATGCGTTTCCTGTCGGCGTTGTTCGCGCTGCTGGCCGCCATCACCTTCATCGCCGATATTCCCGTCGACGATGCGGGCCCGTCTGCGAGCCGTTCCCTCCTCGATCATATCGCGGTGCTCGCGCCGTCACTTGGCGAAGGGTTACAGAACACGGTCGTGCGCACGTTCTCGCCGACGATGTGGGACCCGGTTTTGAAGTCCATCCTCGGACAACCGGCGTGGCTGCTGTTCGGCGTGCTGGCGCTGCTCTTTGGCATCGCCGGACGGCCGCGGCGCACGGTCGGCATCTACGTCAATTGAGTGGCGTGATGATCGCCGCGACTGAGAGCATGACAGCCGCGTCTCACGTCACATCCCCAAGTCACTGCCCGAGATAGTCCATCGCCGCGCCCATGATGACCAAGGTCAGCAGCGTATTGACGAGCACGAGCATCAGTCGCCGGTGACTGCGCTTCAGCGTCGCCACCTCGTCGACCGTCACCACATGGCGCGCACCCGGCGCGATGACGCCGAGGATGCCCGACGCGCCGCCGCGCCACACACTACCCCGGTCCGCAAGTTCAACGCCGGCCCGCGCCGCGATATCGCGCGCAATGGCTGGAAACGGAAACGCACCGTCGACGTTGGCTTCACTGACAAACCCGAGCGGCACCTCTCCCTTGCTCCGCGTCTGCAGCACGGCACCCTGCAGCATCACCGGCGCCAGCTTGCTGCCGAAAATCTCGCGGCGCAGTTCCACGCCCGTGATATCCGCATAAGGAATGGAGTGACGGCGGTAGCGCAGCAGCGGCGTCGTCGCGCG
>JBOFCQ010000369.1:0-31112 GCA_051646145.1 Hyphomicrobium sp. | reverse complement strand
GCGGGCGACTGCAGAACCTGCGCATGTGGGGGCCTCTGGCGCCGTTTCAATCCACGCCCGCGCGTAAGCGGGCGACTGCTGCCCATCACCGAGCGCGGCGGACCCGGCACGTTTCAATCCACGCCCGCGCGTAAGCGGGCGACCACGCAGCGCGAGCGGGCCAACGCCAATTTCGCCGTTTCAATCCACGCCCGCGCGTAAGCGGGCGACTTGGAGCGGCGTGATCGCGCCAGTACCAGCGCTTGTTTCAATCCACGCCCGCGCGTAAGCGGGCGACCCGGGTGCGCGTTGCTCGCGTCATCGCTTTCATCGTTTCAATCCACGCCCGCGCGTAAGCGGGCGACCGCGACTCTCTAACACGATGTCAAAGAACAGGAAATCCACCCACCACCGCGAACATGCTCGCAATTTGCTACGGGCAGCCTCCGTTAGTGGTGCAAAGCCACGTAACATGTTGTGAATGCAGCGTTTGGTCAATGCGCGAACCGAACGGGATTTGGCCGGACGCTTCAGGTTCGCAAAGCAATCGACGGGCTACCGGGGATCACAAAATGAGTGTGCCATCCAGGTCAAGCGCTGGCTTGGCGCCGAGATGCTCGACGCGGCCCTTCCAGTTAGCTCCGAGTTGGTAGAATCTTAGGCTATCCGCCTCCAGATCGACTTCCTTGATAAGCCGGTTCCGCAGCTTGACCCACTGCGCCGGATCGACCTCGCACTCAAAGACAGAGTATTGCACACGCTGGCCGAAGTCGCGGCAAGCGCGGGCCACGCGCCGCAAGCGGCGTTTGCCGCCGTCGGTTTCTGTCGCGACGTCATAGGTGATGAGAACCATCATAGCGCAACTCACTTCCAGATGAACGGCGGGTAGGCGTCGAGATCGCCGCGAATGTGCCGGGCCAAAAGTTGCGCCTGAACGAACCAGAGCAGCCCGACGGTCACCTTCTCTTCGAGGAAGGGATGCTGGATCTCGTCGCGCTTGCGCTCCTGATACGCGACGAGCACGGTCTTTCGCCCCTCATCGGTGAGAAGCGTCGCTCCATTGTCCAGAGCGCGGAAATCCTTCGCTGCAAGTTGCCGCCGATTGACGAGCGAGAGCGCCAAGCGATCAGCGAAGAACGGGCGGAACTCCTCCATGAGATCGAGCGCAAGGCTCGGCCTTCCAGGTCGGTCGGCATGGAGGTAGCCGACGGCGGGGTCGAGGCCAATGGACTCGAGCGCCGCGCGGCAATCAGAGGTCAAAAGTGCATATATGAATGAGAGAACGGCATTGATTGCATCGAGCGGTGGCCGGCGGCTGCGCCCCGAGAATGCGAACAACGGCTTGTCACCCCGAACGAGATGATCAAAAACCGAGAAATAGACTTGACCGGCCTCACCCTCCGCGCCGCGCAACTCGTCCGTCGCTAACAGCTTTTCGAGGCGGCGGATGACGTGGGACAGGCGCTCGTGTGCGGCCGTCAACTCAGCATGAATACTCTCGCCGCCGGAGGAACCATAGTCCCGCAGGGCGCGCCCGATTACAGTACGCTGGTTGAGAACCTTGCCGGCGACGATGGACTTCACAATGCCAGTCTGGCGCACAGGGTCATCGGCCCACCGGTACTGTTGGCGCCGCAAGAGCACGTTGCCGGACACGGGGCCCTCGACGCGGGCCAGAAAGCGGCCTTCCTCTGTCAAATAGTTGACCGAAATACCGGCCCCGGCGCACGCACCAAGCAGAGGTGGGCTCATCAACACGCGGCCGAACCCGGTGACGCATCCGAGGGTATGCAGGGGCACGCGGCCTTTCTCTTCACCCTCGACCGAGACGACGATGTTCTCGCCGTCCTTGTTGAGCCAAGCCCCCTGGGTCGTGACGAAGAGCGTGTTGAGATGACGGCGCAAGTGATCAGCCCTCCGCTAACTGGCGCATAAGCCAGGTTGAAGCCGGCTCCGGGCGGGACAGGCGCTTCGGCTGGCACAGCTCGACGAGCGAACAGGCACCGCACTTGCGCTTGTCATACTCAGCTACGGGCGTCCGCCCGCCGCCGAGCAATGCGTGCGCTTGCGCGGCTACCTCGGCGGTCAAAGCGCGAAGCCCGGAATCCAGAGCGACGCACACACGACGCCGTGTCTCGCCGTAAAAGAGCGAGCCTTCTGGAATGTTGGTGTTGCACATTTCCTCGAGAGCGATACCCTGCGCACAGAGCTGTACCTCGTCGGCCCGATGAGACTTTGGCTTGCCGCGCTTATATTCCACAGGATAGGGGCGATAGCCGCCTCCCTCTACCTGGTGCATCTCGACGAGATCGGCGATTCCCGAAACGCCGAGGCGATGCGAGACGAGCGGCATGGCCGTCACCACGCGCACGCAGCGCCGCTTCTCGCTAGCCATTTCCGATGTCGCTTCATGAAGCACCCGCCCCTCCGCCGTGAAACGGTTCTCGGCCCACGCTTGTTCGACATGAATGAGCGCGCATTGGCGAGGGCAGTAGAGGTAGTGCTGGAGGGCGGAGAGGGGGATGAGGTCCGCTTCCATTTCCACCTCGGGCGCCCTACTCGACCCACTGCTCGATCGAGACACCGGCCGGGAGCGCGGCTTCGTCGACTCTGATCTCGTAGTCGGAGAACGCGCGCGCGGGTGGCCAGTTGTCGGAGCGTTGATCTCCGACCGGAACCGTGGAGCCGTTGTGGCACCGCTGAACCGTGATGCGCTCGAACAGTTTGTGAGCGGGTGCGTTGCCGAGATCGCTATCGTGGCGGAAAGCGATGCAGCGGCGCGCGGCCATCTCGCCACGGGCCGCCGAGCGGTCGAGATCGTACATCCGGCCGAGTGCCTCCTTGACTAGTGCCAGATCGTCGGCCGTGAAGCCAGTCTTCTGCGCGAGCCTGGCGTTGACGAAGCCATGCACGCGATAAAGCCCGTAGGGCACGATGTGCTTGCGGCCCATTGTTCTGTTGTCGCTGCGCTTGTCGTCGTCTGCCCCTTCGCTGCGCTTCTTCTTATCGGCCTCGTTGGTGGCCGCCATGCGCGTGATCGAGATTTCGAGTGGCATGATCGACTCGACCGAGCGACCGAACACAAACTGCAAGGGACCGCGCACCTGACCACAGTTGATGCCCGTGCTCATGACGGCACCGAAGGTTCTGACATCAAAGAAGTTGGCACACATCCAGTCCCTAAGCTCGGCAGCTTCGCCGTCACTCTGCGGGGACAGCGATTTGGCTGTGGCAACCTTTTTGTCGTCCTTGCGAACGACAACGTAAGCCTTGCGATGCTGGTCGTTGAGGATCGCGTTCTCGGTGACGTAAATCGCGTGGCCCTGCTGTCCGGCCCGCGCCTCGGCCACGTAGTTACGGATCTTGCGCTTGATTGATACGTCGGAGACGAGCCCCTGACTGGTCTCGGGGTCCATACGCGGGAGGTTGCCGGCGTCCGGATCGCCATTTGGGTTGCCGTTGGCAACGTCGAAGAAGAAGACGAAATCGTAGCGGTTTTTGAGATCGGTCATTGAACATCTCCTTCGGTATCGTTTGCGAGTATTGTCTCGGCTTCGGCTGGCGTGGCCGCCGTTTTCGAGAACCGCTGGTGGTAGTAGCCGGCTATAAAGCGGCCTTGTTCATCGAGCCGCAGCGAACGGGGAAGGTCATCTGAAAGGCCGGACCAGATCTGCCCGATCTCGGCCTCGATCCAATGTGCGAGCCCGCCGCCCCGTTCCTTGCGAACGGCGGCGATGTGGTTCATCGCGTTTTTGTGCAGCAATGGAAAGACGCGAGCGGGCGTTGCACATGCGGCGCCGAAATAGCGGTCCTTCACTGTTGCGTTGAGACCGGGGAGCGCGGCCTTCTGCGCACCCTCGATGAGCGCGAAAAGGCGTCCGAGGCGATATGCCGGGTTCAGGTTTTGCGGATCGAGTGCCACTGGGATCACCTCCTTGTCGTTGTCGCGATTGATGATTGCCTTGCAGAGCCCTGCGCGGGCGGCATTTATTTCTTTGTCTGCGCGGACACGGCCGATGACGGCAGCGAGGAGCGTGCGCGGATAGCGTCCGCCGGTGAGAATGGCGCGTGCCAACTCACCACCGAGGCGCGGTGGAATGTTCTCCTTCTTGCGCAACACAGCGGTCTCATAGAGCAGCGCGTAGGCCTTCTGGTCCGGATTGCGGTCCGCAGGCTCGATCGCCATATCGCGCTTGTGCCGCTTCAGGTTCTGTTCCAGGTGACCGAAGGTATCAACCAGCCAGAAGCGAACGGCGATGCGCCCAGCGTTGGGTGAAAGACCAAGGATGTGCATGCGCGTGTTGGGCTGCAACTTGGTGAGATCGGGTGGACTGCGCAGCGTTCTTACCTCTTGCATCTGCGCGCCGATGGTGGCGGCGTCCTCTGCGTCGGCATCGGGCTCAGGTTCCGGCTCGCCGTCATAGCCGAACTCGGTCCAGAACGCCTTCTCGGCTTCCGTTGCGGCCTGCTCGCCGACACTGGCCTCCCTATCGTCGGCCCAGAACACGACAGTGGTCTCACCGAGACGGAACGAGCGGGCATTGTTGCGGTCGAGAAGCCAGTTGAGCGCGGCGCCGTACTTGAAGGCGGCGGCCTCGGAGACGGGTGCGTTGGCGCCAGACCTGCGGTCATAGCTTTCGAATGCGTCGGCGTTGAAGGAAACCAACGGTGCACCGGAGCTCTGGGCGCCCGTGACGCCCTTGAATTGAGGTTGCAGCGACGCAAACGGCGCGATTTCGCCCGTGACCAGGCAGATGGCCTCGGTGTCGCTGGGAGCTTGCCTCGCATCGATAAGCGCACGCGCCGCATCGCGCTCGTCGATGCGACGGTCATCTCGTTCGAGGCGGAACGCGACATTGGTGTCGAGCGCATCGTTGTTGAAGCCACGCTCCGTCCACTGCTCCGGCGTCCAACTCTCGAGAAACAGCGCCAACGCCCTCAATCCCGGGTCGGAGACGCCCCGGAGGGCATCCAAATGCTCTCGCCGGAATGCCTCGTGCTCATCGAGGGTTCGCTTCCCTTGAGCGGGAAAGGCCTTGGCCTTGGCCTCATCCTCGACCCCGATAACACCGAACACGTAGGCCGTCTTGTCCCAAAGGAAGGCCGGCTTGATCCCGGAGGTCCGTGAGACGGCAGGCATGAGCCGCGCAGGTGCTACGGGCTTACGCGCGCTATGATCGCGAATGTCGATAAGCCCGAGCGGTACGCCTTCCTTGTCGATCTCCAGCACGAACGCGATCCTAACCGGCGCATACCCCGGCTTCGGCGCTTCGCCCCTCCGGTCGAGGCGGTCGTAGAACGCGACGAGCGATTGCAGGATCGTCATCGGACGAGACCCTCCGCGCGGGCCTTGGCAACGTCGAGCAAGCCGTTCTCCAGGCGCGCCCGGAAGAACATCGGCGGCTTGTCGAACTTCGAGAAGTCGATGCCGTAGAGCATCCAGCCGAGATCGCGCGCCTTTTCGGCGTCTGGCAGTGCCGACACCGGCATGTCGCCTTCAACCAGTTCGAAGTCAGCCGCGAACTCGCGGCAGCCGAAGCACGGACGATGGAAACACTGACCCTTGGCGGCGCGGCGCTTGAACATCTCGATGTGCTTAGCCGCCGTGTCATCGGCGCCAGCATTTTCCGTCAGCTCGAAATGCGCCTCAATGACATAGGCGACGTCATAGAGTGCGATGGTCGCGCGCTGCTGGCGGTCTTCATCGACGGCGAGCCCCAGCCCTTCGAGGCTGTCACGGCCCATGGCGGCTTTCACCTTCGCCGTGGGAATCTTCGATCCGACCTCATTGCGGCGGAAGGTCTGGAAGCGGATCGGGCGCAGCACATGGATACGGTCGATGACCCAGACAATGGCCGGCTTCCAGTGGATGGCCTCCAGAATGCCCCGCGCCGCCGATGGCGTCATGACGTCATATGACACCCTTTCGACCTTCATCTCCGGCCGGGTGAAACAGGCGAACGGCCCCCAGACGTGCAATTTGGCACCAGACACTATCCCCCCCCATGTACTATAAATATTCCGAAATGTTTCTTCTTTGTTCTATCGTCTCTCATCGGATCGACCATGTCAAGCGGCGCCGCGCGGTATCCGGGAGTCAAACGATCAGGGCCTCGACCCGCCGGAACGTCGGGTTGTTCCAATCAAGGCCGCTCGCGTCGGAGTACAGATCGGGATTGTCGAGCACTACGAACTGGTCACCGAATTTGTCGCGTGCGATGGCATGGGCCGCAGTCTCGTCGATCAACGCATCACGCGCGCGGCGCGGAACCTGGACGATGTGGCGCTGGAGGGCCCTCGCGATGCCACCGGTTGCAGTCACGTGCGGAATGCGATCCAGAATCTCCTGCGGCGCGCCGGCAACGGTGTTCGCCGTCGCCGGAATAATCACAGGCACCATGGTCTCGTCGATCAAGCGGAAGGCCTGGGCGATGTCGGCGAATGGGAAGTTCAAGCCGTGCTTAGTCTCGTCGAGCGACTTCATGATGCCCACGATCTCGCGCTCGCCGACCTTGACGTTGTCGAGCTGACGGAAATGGCCGCTGTCCTCCTTGGTCCACAGAAGCTCGCGGAAAAAAGCCGCCACCGCTTCAGGCGACAGCAGATCAGGCTGCTCGCGCAGAATGCGCCGCGCCGTTTCGGCGTTCTGCTCCAGCTCGCGCGGCGGTGACCGCCCGTCCTTCGGCTCCGGATCGAACACCACGAGTCGGCCGCCCGCTGGGCCCAATTCGCCGTTCCGGTTGCAGCGGCCCGCCGCCTGCACGATTTGATCGAGCCCGGCCCACGCCCGCCAGACAGACGAAAAACTCACATCGACACCCGCCTCGATAAGCGAAGTTGAGACGACACGTGCCGGCCTGCCGGCGGTAAGGTCTGAACGAATTTCTGCGAGCACATGCTGGCGATGGGCCGCCGTCATAGCCGTCGTCAGATGCCGCCGCCCCGCGATCCCCGCGGTGTCGAGTTCCTTGAACAGCTCTCGGGCATGACGCCGATTGTTGACGACGACAAGACCCTGGCCGACTGAACCCAGCACCTCCACCAAATGCAAATCCGAGAGCGGCACCTCCGCAATTTCCGCTTTCACGCGCTTAAGCCGCGCATGGAGATCACGGCCTTCTCGAACGATCTCGCGCACCCCATCGAGCGCTTCGGGTGCCTTCAAACCCGCTTCTCGCGTGAAGGCGGGCTGCGTGGCCGTGCACAGGACGATCGACGTGCGATAGCCGCGCGCCAGCTCGTTAAGCGCCGCAAGGCACGGCCGCAGAAGTTTGAGTGGCATTGTCTGCACCTCATCCAGTACGACAACCGAGTTCGCGATGGAATGCAGTTTTCGACAGCGGCCCGGCTTGTTCGCGAACAAGCTCTCAAAGAATTGGACAGCGGTCGTCACCACGATTGGCCGGTCCCAGTTCTCGGCCGCCTGTCGCAGCTTCCGGATGCCGAAATCCAAATCCTGACCGGCATCGTGGACATGCGCTTGGTCGTCGAACGCGCTGTGATGCTCAAGAACGGCATCTGTGTCGCCCAGCGCCGTTCGGAAGACATCAGCCGTCTGCTCAACAACCGATGTGAAGGGAATGACATAGATCACGCGATCAAGTTCGTGCCGGATAGCATGATTGAGAGCGAATGCGAGGGACGAGAGCGTCTTGCCGCCACCCGTCGGAACCGTGAGTGAGAACAAGCCCTGCTCGTGATCGCCTGCGGCGCGGCAATCTGCCAGAACCTCGGCGCGAAGCCGTACCAATTCCGAAACCGGAGACGAGCCATCGAATGCCTGTCCGAGAAATCTATCGAGCTCAAGTTTCAGGTCTCGAATCTGGCCCGCCCAGCCACGTGGCACGGCGTCGGGCTTGAGCTGGTTGTACCACCGCTCCGTCTCCAGACGGTCCGCATCGACAAGTGCGGAGAACAGCATCCGCGTAAAGAGAGCCCAGCCGAAGGGATCACGCCCGGCCGCTATGAGCGGACTGGGTGGCCGTTTGAACTCCGGAAGCGCGTTGATCGGAAACCAGGGAGCAACGGGCTTGGCCCCATCCATGCGATCATCGAGCGATAGCATCCCACCTCTGGGCAAGTTGCCATTCGCCAGCCCTGCGTGATGGCCCGCTATCGGGAAGGCGAGAACTCGGCCGAGCGGTGCTTTGAATGCCGGATGGCACCTCTGCGCGTAGTGCTCCACCACAAACCGCGCACCTTCGGCCGCGTGGGGCTCAGCTGGCCCCGGTCCACGGATGTAGGCTTGGAACTCCGGTTTTGCCTTGCCGAGATCGTGCAGCAGACCGGCAGCAAATCCATACTCGGCCGCACCGAATTTGCCTGCCAACTCCATAGCCTTTTCCGCGACAGCCGAGGCATGCACGGAAAGCAACTCGGGCTCGCGTCCATCGTCGGTATGCGCAATGAGGTCGGTGGATTGAACGATGGTCACAGTACTGTCCCTCCGATTGCGGACGTGCAAGTTCGTACGGCCAGTCCTGCTAGGTCAAGTTTAGTTGGCTTCCGCATTTTTTGACGCAACTACGCGTTAGCGTCCGCTAGTTTTCGCAAGCGGCATAGACTTAGACCACTACCTTCCGAATAGCGCTCGACTTCGCCGCGGAAGCAAGCATCGGCGGCGGGCAACGGTAGGGCTCGACTGGAGTTTCTTGGTTCGCCTCGCACAACGCGAGGCTGTGGGTGGTTCGAGCGCCAAAGTGGCGCGGCCTATCACAGAGCCCAATATGACAAATGTTCAAGTACGCACCCCAAGCAATTCGAAGCCGGTGGTCGCGCCGCGCATTACCAAGACTGCCCCTTCAAAGTCCGCTGAGAAGGCCCAACCTAAGCCAATCATCGCGTCCAAATCCGCTGATTCGCAACAAGTGGTGCCGATTACAAAACTTGAGCGCCTTTTAGCGCTTTTCAGCAAGCCTGACGGCGCAACGATAGCAGGCATGATAGACGCCAACGATTGGCAGCAGCACAGCGTGCTAGGATTTCTGGCAGGTACGGTGAAGAAGAAGCGTGGTCTCACGCTGACCTTCTCCAAGGCAGATGGTGACATCCGCCGCTAGAGAATCGCGATGCGCCGGGGCCTCTAACATGACCCAAATAGTCCTCGATATCGCGGAAGAAATGGTGCGTTCTGGACAACTCAAAATCGATGAACTGCGCGGTGAATAGCGGCGTCTTCATCAGACGCCGCCACCCAAACGTCTCAGGCACGACGCTGTGCTTCGTGGGATCTCGTATCACTACCAGTAACGTGCATTCGGCGGACTTTCGAAATCAACACTTCGTAAGCTCAAGAAGCCCCATGCAACGGCGTCTGACGCGCCTCGGCGGGCTAATGAACGCACTAGACGAACAATTTCATCATCGTCTCTTGGTGCTTCCTCACCTGACAGACCCACCCGGTCAGCCGCCACTCCTGCCGTTTCCGCGGATGTTACCGGAACTCTTGGCGCGGTACCGTGACGCAATTCCATAAAATTTTGTCGCATCAGTTCAGAGTCGCAGTCAGTTGGCTCAATTGAGAGGCATATACGACGGTCGCGCAGCCAGCTGGTGAGAGCCGAGTGGGGTTGGAAACGATAACAATCGTCGCACCAAGGTCTCATCAGCGTTGCGCTTCGGCTACCCGACGAATCCAAAATGGTTCCGCATTGTTGCCGAGCAATGGAGTTGTCTAGCCTGTATGCAGTTTTGTAGGCGACGTTTGCGCGACGGGAACTCAATTGCGTTCGTTGAGAATATTGGCAAGCACGGCATCATAGGCGTCTAGCCTCACGAAACCCTGTCTCGGAAATTCGATTTCAAGTATCAGGAAGACGGCCAGCGCCAACGCGCCCGCGAAGCAAAGGGCATGCAAGGAGTTCGATTTGCCCTGCGCCGCCATGGCATGGCCTGCGAGCAATGATGCCGCGGCTGCAAATGCAAACAGGACAATATAGACAATCATGGGCGGATGCCGGTGCGCGAGCGCGTTCCTGCTCCGCGCAACCGCAAACATATTATTGATAGACGGCAACAAAACTTGTGCGATGTCGCCCTGCCCAGGCGCGCGACTGGCGTTCGCGGCGCTATCCCAAATGTCTTTGTACAGCGATGCGCTACGCGCGCTCAACTCGTTCGGCAATACCTCTTCAAACAAGCCATGCGCCAAACGCGATTGTTCCAGTCTGGTTGCCAGGTAGTCTTGGAAGAGCTTTTTCATGTTGGCTCTCGTATCTGCCGGGAGCAAGTCGAGATTGCCATAGGCTGCGCCGATCGCATTCGCTTCTTCGGCGATGGACTGCCGTCGCTCGTCAAAGCGCGAAACCGCACCTGAGAATGTGAATGCCACAAGCAATCCGAGAAGACCGAATACCGCTGTCTCAATGGCGGCAAATGCCACAGCGTCTGTGCGTTGTTCCCCCGATCGCGCGCCAAAACGCCTGCCGATCTGTTGAAACCCGATAGACGTCGCAAACATTCCGAACGCAGCGAGTAAAGAGTAGATGACGAATAGCATCGCGAGGGTTCCGCATGCGGCGCTTTACGGTTGGCTGCGTCTTCCTGTCTGAATAACGATAGGCTCTTCGATGAGTTTGGGCGAAAGCGGCCTTTTCGGCAGGATCAGCGGATTGTGTTCGGGCAGTCGCTCGCCAGCAAACGGTGCGCGCCAGCCCTTACGACCAGGAACTTTGTCCAAGCCGATCGGATAGATCGTCAACCGGTCCGGCTCAATACTCATGCGCAGAAAGTTTTTATAGTTCGCAATGCCCAAAGCGCTGAACGCATCCATGTGCATTCCGAACAATGCAGATGTCAGCGCCCAGTAGAGGCCCCAGACCATGCCGCCGAGGATTCCGCCAAAAAGCAGGATCATAGACGTGTACATTCCGACGCCTTTGAGAATGGTCCAGAAATCGTTCTTTCCGTCGACGTAGGATTGATAGACGAGCGCGTCGAACACGGCTGTTATGATTAAGAGCAGCACGAGGTGCGCGAGGAAGTGCATTGAGCCTAGAACAACACGCGCAACTAAGTTGACGGCACGGCTTGACCAACCGGCATCGACGTATTTCACGAGGCCGATCCACAATCCAATCACCATCAGCAAGAAGGCGGGGTTGTTGAGCATAGCGAACAGGACGCGCTTCGGGCTTACCGACAGTAGAAGAGCTTCCCAAAGGGTGCGCGCTTCCAACTTGATGAACTCCGCGGCTTTCTTGATGTCTTCGGCAGTCGGCTGAGCGCCAATCTTCGGTATCTCATTTGGCGGCTGCGTAGCGGTCGTATCGGGCAGCTTCAACTTGAGCTTGTCTAGATTTTCATCAACTTGTTTGTAGGCTTCAGCCTTGCAGGCAGCGAGCTGTTCGGTTGTCGCGCCGACGGTCAGCTTCGCAAGGCATTCCATGTCCGCGTTCGCGTACTGCGTCTTGCGCATCTGATCGATTGGATCGGCGACCGACAACTGGAAGATCCAGCCGAAGATCATGTAGATCAGACCAAGAAGAACTGCGAAGCGCCAGTTGTGGAATGGCAGCCAGAGATTTCTCAGGACGAGAAGGCGGCTGCGCCATCGTTCGGGATAAAAGTTTGGAGCCAGGAAGTCGGTAGCCTTGAAGAGTTTATCCGCCGTCGGATTGTTCTTTTTCAAATTTGATGCGCGGTTGGCGCCGGCTGATGCGGTCACGCTCTTTTCCGTAAAATCAGCAGGATCGTTGTCACCCACGGATTCGCGCTCTTCGCGATTGAATTCCGGACGGTCTGACGCTGAAGTGACGCGTGAAGGATTGTCGGTCTTGACGGCCCAGTCGACCTTCATCCGGCTTTTCAATTGATGAGTCGCATGCGCAAACGCGCCGCCACCGCCTGACGTAACCATGTGAACGCCAGCGTCTTCAGAGTAGTAACGGCTGTAGTGGTGGAGGTCGCCGGCGAGAACGAGCGGTACGTTCGCGCCACGCGACCGCGCCAACATCGTCATCTGGTGCAGGCCATCGATTTCCTTGTTCACCCAGCCCGGTGCATGCGTGATGATGATGATGTTGTCACCCTGCTGCGTCGCCTCGCTCATGGTGTGGAAGTAATCGAGCTGGGCATCATCGATCGTATCGGTTAGTCCGAGATCGACGCCCCAGAGCCACCAGCCGTAGGGCATCTTCAGCGAGAAGTAGCTACGCCGCTGATGACAGCGCCAGCCGCCGATCTGCTTGCCCAGTCCGTGCGTGTAGCGATCTCGCGCTGTGCAGAACACGCTCGTGAACGCTGTCAGGCCATCGTACCAGTCGTGATTGCCGGCGATATAGAAGAGCTGCCGTTTTGGGTCAGCGGTTTGGAATGCCCAGTCATACGGTGTCAAGCAACGATCTGTGTATTCCTTCACCGTTGCATTAGGGTAGGCGAGGTCGCCACCGAAAACGAGAACTTCGCCTGCTGGCAGCGTGAGGTCGTTGCCATCGCGCTTTCGAACGTCGATTTCGTTCGAAGCTAATAGATACGCCATCGCGTAGGTGGCTTCGAAACCATCGCCTAAGTCCGCAATGAAATCCAGCCACACCTTACCGTCCGCGTCGGGATGCAGACGGTTGCCACCAAAGTTCGGAGGCATTTTCAGCTTCGGCTGCCGCGTGACACTGTAATCGTGCCGTGCGCGCTGTTCTTCAGGGGAGCACTCGTCCATCGCGGCCTGCATCGGACGCTGATCGGCGTACTGGCCAATCGTGCTCGATATGATCGTTCGCACGCCGACCGCGGCCAGCAGCAGCGGATCGATCCAATCAACCATCTGGGGCAGCTGCTTGCGTCGCAGTTTGCGAATGACGCTCTCCGCTTCAGCGCGATGCTCATCGCTCACGGGATCACCAGCGAGATTTGCGGACGATTGATCCGCGCTGCCATGCTTCGCGAAGGGATTTAGCTTCTGCATGGCGCGTTCCACAGCCGCGAAGGTTGTCGTGACGTCGGGATTGAGCATCTCTTCGAGGAATTTCAACATGCCGGCGGCGAGCGGCCCGCGCATAGCGGTATCGACCGCCAGCTTTATGGCGCTGCGATCACTCACACCGGGCGGTAATTTTATGTGAGGGACGTTCGCAATCCGCTTGTCTATCAGCGTCGTGATGTACTCGGCGATCGCATCGACGTGTAGGATGCCTTCCTTGACGACGTGTGCAGGTGCCCGGCGGCTCGGCGCGATTGGAGCGGCGGACCAAATGCTGTCGAAGGCTGCGATTGGGTCGCGGACTATGTCAGCGTCAAGCTCCAGGTGCTCGGCCCACAACCGACAGCGCAACTCATGCGCAAATCGCGCGACAGTTTCAAATTTGCCAGCGATCGGTACATCGAACGTCTCTGTATCAACGATGCCCGCCTGGATTTCCGTATCGTTCAAAAGGCTTCGTGCGTTGAAATTGGCAGAGCCAACCGAAACATAGCGGTCGTCGATAATAAGGAGCTTCGAGTGAACATAAATCTGTTCGCCGTTGCTGCGCTCAAGGTGATGAATGCGAAATAGCTCAGGTGCCGCTGCTCTGAGCCGATTGACGACCTCGGAACGCAGTCGACGCGATACGATGGCAAGGCCAGGAGCATCGTAATCGCGTGCGACGACCATCAAAACGCGAACGCCGCGCTTGAGGGCTGCTTCCAAGCGCTCGACCAGCGAGCAAGGCCAAACATATTGGTCTTCCACGTAAATGTAGTGTTCAGCGCGATCGATCGCATATTCCAGCGCGTCAGCAATCGAACGATCACCCTTGCCACCGTCAGTTGGGAAAACGCCCTCTGGCAGCGTGACATTGATCTGAACCGCCATCGTTCCGCTGGAGGGTATCGATGGCGCCGCTGAGTCAACCCGCGTCCGTCCGCGAAAGTTCGTCAGAAATGGATCATGGTTCGGTGGCCGCGGGTCATTCCAGCGGTCGCGGAATACGTCATAGATCTGGCCGATAGCCGGACCTTGAATTTTGACCTGGATATCGTGCCAGCCCGGCTGACTTGGCTGATGCGTCTCGATGCCCCCGCTGCGCACAAAGTCGCGTTGGCGCTCTGCCGCCTGATCGTGCTGCGGCTGATCCCATCGGTCATAGCAAACGTCGATACCGCCAAGATAAGCCGCAGATTGCGCAGCATTGCTGGACAGCGCGACGATGAACTTCTGATGATGCGACGATGCCGGGACGTGCGCCAGCCGATTGTCGAGAATGGCGTCGCCGCCGAGGTTCAAAATCGCGTCGCCGAACTCGCGGTTGTCTTGTGCGTGCCAAAGCCGGAATGGTCCCGGCATGTCTGTGCCAGGGACATTGAAGAGAAGCGCTTTGACGTCGGCGCCGGACTTTCGGACTTTGCCGACGGCATCGATAAACGTTTCACCGCTGAGATTGCCATCACGCACGGTCGGATCGAGCAGCTGCTCGCTTGACACACGCCAACCCGAAATCAGTAACGACCGATTGCAATTCGCGAGCACTGTTTTCAGATCGGCGAAGTAGCCTCGGCCATCGACGAAGGCTTCGACGCGGTTGCCCTCTGTGAAAGCCACGCGGTTTGAGCCGTGCTTCGGCGTCGTGAACCAGTGCTTGGGGTCAACCACAAACATACGCAAAACCTCTTCGACACGCGGGTGCCGGACATAAACAATTCCGAAGAGCCCCGATCCAACTATTGCAATGGCCGAAATCCAGGCGCAACAAAGTGTATGGCCCGCGCCGCCAATGTCCTTGAGTGTCACCCTTTAGGCACAACTCGCGAGTGCCGAGCCGGCCGGACCGGCGTTCGATTGCCAAAAGGCGAGCTACGAGATTGAGCTTTTAATTTGCAAAGACGCAGAGCTCAGCGCACTCGATCGCAAGCTCGCCAGTAAGTTTGCAGAAGCCAAAAAGAACCTTTCCAACGAGCAGATCGACGAAATCGCGACCGAGCAGCGCGGATGGATCAAGGGCTGCAACGATTGTTGGAAGACTGAAGACAAAAAGGCTTGCACCAAAGCCCTCTACAGCCGTCGCATCGTGACGCTCGAAGCCCGCTACGGATTGGCAAACGTCGGCGCGTCAGTCTATTTCATTTGTAAAGATGGCGCTTCGGACGATCTCATCTTTACACCCATCGAGACAAACCCGCCGAGCGCAAACCTGGTTCGCGGAAATTCGACCGCCACGGTTATTCTAGGCCCTGCGGGTTCGGGCTCGAAATACATCGGTGACAATGGTGTTTCTTTCTGGACCAAAGGCAAAGACGCTATTGTCGAATGACCTGAAGGCAAAAGCTTTGACTGCAACGTCAAACGGCCTGACGGACCTGAGTGATCGCGAAAGGGGACAACACACCATGGGCACACTTTGCAAAATCCTTACCCGTGGCTTCGCCATCCTTTACCTATTGGCGTTGGCTCTATGGGCGATCAGCACATTCGGCCTGTTCGGCCAGGAAGCTGATCCCCTGTCAGCAGTGTTCCTTGTTCTTCTTGGCTGGCCTTGGACTCTGGTGCTGGAACAAGTTCTCGGCGTAGCGGGTGTTTGGACGGTCGTCATCGCGCCACTCTTCAATTTGCTTCTGATCACTGGGCTGTGCCGTCTCGTAAACCGCAATTAGTGCGTCGGCTGTGTGAAGGAAAAGTCATGTCGCGAATCCTCACTTCATCACTATTGTTCGCTTTCTGTTTGTTGGCTGCATCGAGCGCGCTACGCGCAGAGCCTGACGGACCGGATTACTTTCGTGTCGTCAACGTTGCAGCGGATGACGTACTGAATGTCCACGTCGAACCGAACGCTTCAAGCCGCGTGATTGGCGCCATACCACCGAATGCGAATGGCGTTCGCAGTTTTGGTTGCGAGGGCGGCTTGTCGTTCTCGGAATGGGAGAAAGCAAGTGCCGCTCAGCGTGAAGCGGCAAATCATAAACGCTGGTGTCGCGTTTCTTATAAGGACATTGAAGGCTGGGCTGCAGGCCGATTTTTAGCAGAGGACTGATTGCTTTCTCAGTACATCGATGAACTACAACGACGCCGATCGAACAACCGAATAGTCAGTATTGGAGTTGATGCACATGCGTGGTTTTTATCGCTAGCTTTCGACAACGTCTCTGATCGCATTGCTTGCTGCAACGCCTTCCTTCGCGCGCCGCGCCTCCGATGTCCGAGACTTGGTTGGAGCACGCGGCCATAGCGGTGAGAGCGAGTTGGAAAACCGCGGCTTCATCCACATCATGATGCATGAGGGCAGCCAGTACGCGAAGTATAGCTACTGGTGGAACGCTCAAAGCAAGACTTGCATCCAGGTCGAAACCTACGACGGTCGCTACGCCAATATCAGCGATGCGATGAAGAGCGACTGTCACCAGCGTTATAATAACAGCTAAGATAGAGCTGCAGCCGCCGCTGTCGGCGCTTTAATTGTCGGCGCGTTGCTAGCAAGCAAATCACATCATCGGCAGGGCCAGTAACCGCCCACCCGAAAAACAGCGAATAGAGATACACCGGCGTTCGCGGCGTCACACCGTAGACAATTTGGTCTCTGACGGATGTGTTCAACGATCCAGCGCGTAAGATGCGCGAATAGACGGGCATTTCGCGCGCAGCGTTGGCCGGTCTCCCGCCCGCGAATGTCGATAAGAAGATTGGCTGGGGTGCCAGGGTTCGAACCTGGGAATGGCGGAATCAAAATCCGCTGCCTTACCACTTGGCTACACCCCACTGCCGACGGCGCGCGTCCTGACGCTTGCGGTCGCACACGAGACCTCGTCAGGGCAGCGCTCCTTGCGAAGCGCCGGAACCATAGTCAGTCGACCGTCGCCGGGCAATGGCATCGCACACATTAAATCGTGCGGCGGCAACGCTCAGCCCGGCAAATGGCCGCCTCGGGCTCGCGCCGCGAGTTGCTGAGGCCCGCGTTTAACCGCTACGATGTCGAACTGCCCCCATTTTGCGCGACTTTGCCGCGCCAAAGCGCCGCCAAAAATGCCGCGATCGATAGCCGCGAAGCAGTGCTTGCGGGGCAGACCGGTCGCGGCTATAAAGCCGCCTCACTTCAAGGGTCTGCCGCAATGCCGGCCAGCGATGTGTACCGTAGCCTTTATCGGCTGGTTGGTCGGGCGGAGCGTAGCGCAGCCTGGTAGCGCACTTGCTTCGGGAGCAAGGGGTCGGAGGTTCGAATCCTCTCGCTCCGACCATTCCTTCAAACTTGGCAGCCCCTCTGCCCTCCCAGATGCCCACCGCCGTGGCAGTCTTTTTTTGACGGGCGATGGCCTCCCTCCGACGCTGCTGGGACCGCTGCATGGAAAAGCTCGATTTTCGCACCAGCATGGCGTTCCGCTACGGCGAGCCGGCCCCGATGGGTCCAGGCGTCGTGCGTCTCGTCGCCGAAAACCCCTCTCCGTTCACATACAAAGGTACGAACACCTATCTTATCGGTTCGACCTCGCTCGCCGTCATCGACCCAGGCCCCGACGATGCCCAGCATCTCGCCGCCATTTTGAATGTCGCCGCGGGCCGGCCCATCACGCACATCTTCTCGACCCACGCGCATCGCGACCACGTCGACGGCATCGCCGCGCTCAAAGCCGCGACGGGCGCGATCGTGTGCGGTTTCAAGCGCACGGAACTTGTCGAAATACCGCCCGAGCATTCGCCGGCAGGTCGCGCATTCATCGACCTCGACTTCACACCCGACGTCAATCTCAAGGGTGGCGATACGATCGTCGGCGACGACTGGGCGCTGGATGCCATCCACACGCCGGGACACGCACCCGATCACCTGTGTTTTGCGTTGAACAAGCGCGATATCGTCTTTTCCGGCGATCACGTGATGGCCTGGAATACGAGCGTCATCGCACCGCCGGAAGGGCGCATGGCCGACTACATCGGTTCGCTAGAAATCCTGCTCGACCGCGCCGACGAGATTTTCCTGCCCGGGCACGGCGGACGTCTTTACGATCCCCAGCGCACGGTGAAAGCCTATTTGCTGCATCGCCGCTGGCGCGAACAGGCGATCGTCAAATCCATCAAGGGCGGCGCCAACAGCATCCGCGCCATCGTGCCTGATGTCTATCAGGGTCTCGACGTCAAATTGCTGCCGGCCGCTACTCTGTCGGTTCTTGCGCACGTCGAGCATTTGGTCGACCGCCAGATTGTCCGGAGCGCCGGTCCGCTGACGGCCGATTGCGCCCTTGAGGTCGTTTGACGAGCGACTTTGGATCGGGCTCCACGGGTTTGGCTTTCGGCTTGCGATTGGCATTCGGCGCTGACGCTTCGAGCCGCGCCACGATTTCCTTGAGCAGCATGCGCACCCGTTCGGCGTTGCGCCCGAAATCGTTGGTGCCATAGCGCGAGGCGCTGCGGATATCGATGCGGGCACTGTCGTCCCCGCCGTCGATGCGAATGGCGACATCGTCGTAAAAGCCGAACACAAGCGTACGGTCGACGACTTCGACCAGCCCCGGCTGACGCTCTTCAGAACTCGGCGGCACTTCGTTGAGCGTCTTCAGGCGCAGTTTCGCCAACGCCTGCAGCACGACTTCGAAGGCCTCTTCAACCGAACGCGACACGACGAGCGGCTTCAGATCGGGATAGTGCGCCGCCTGCAATGATGCGAACGCGGCGCCCGGATAGGTGAGCGGATTGCTGCCCGGCGTGCGCAGCGTGGCGGCGGCGACGAACGACGGCGCGTTGGCTGTGTCGGTCGATATGTCGTTGAGTTCCGGCCATTCCCGGCTGAGCACGAACAGCATCGGCAGAATGGCGATAATGCCCGTCGCAAGGATGGAGCCGAAGATGACGCGCGCCACGCCTTGCCGCCCGGTCATCCAGATGTCGATGGCGGCGATGGCCGCCATGGCCAGAACGATGCCGGCAAGAATGAACGCCAGCATCGTGAGGTTGATCGCCACGGGCGTCGGCAACGCAAACAGGCGATGCAGAAAGAACGCGGCGAACAAAAGCAGCATGGCGAATACGGCGAGCCGGCTCGTCCAGCGCGCCGGAAATGACGGCGGCTGATCGGCGGCATACTCTATGCGGCTGACGAGAGCCCCACCCGCTGTCTTGCCCATGGTCGCTGTCAACTCCGAGTGGCTCAATGTCGCGAGCGTCGCGTGCGACGTCACGAGACTAATCGCAATTTGGTCGAAAAAGCGGGCCGGCAGTCCACAATGCCCAAGTTATGCGTCCTCATGGGAACAGCCGCGTTTTGCTCCACGGCGCATCGGGCGCCGGGCGGCGGAAAACCTGCCGATCGTGCAGACGGAACGGACGGCTGATCCAGAACTCGATTTCAACCGGCGTTATGCGGAAGCCCGACCAGTGCGGCGGACGCGGAATTTCGCCGATGGCGTATTTGGCTGTGTAGCGCGCCACTTCCGCTTCGAGATGGAAGCGCCCTTCCAGCGGACGCGACTGCGCCGACGCCCAGGCGCCGATGCGGCTGAGCCGCGGGCGCGACGCGTAATAGGCATCGGCTTCCGCGCTCGTGACCGTCGACACGAGGCCGCGCACGCGCACCTGCCGCTCAAGGCTTTTCCAGTGAAAGCAGAGCGCCGCCTTGCCGTGGGCCAGCAACTCGCGCCCCTTCGTGCCTTCGTAGTTGGTGTAGAATACAAAGCCGCGATCTGCCGTCCCCGCGGCGTCGACATCCTTCAGCAGCACCATGCGCACATTGGGCAGCCCGTCGCCGTCGACGGTGGCGATCGCCATGGCGTTCGGGTCGTTGATCTCACTGCGGGTGGCATCCGCCAGCCACGTGCCAAAGAGCCGAAACGGGTCTTCGGTCGCGTCGAGCGCGGCGGCAGCGGTTTGGCCGGTATCGGCAGCATTTGCCATCACATCAGTCCCGTCGAAGTTGAGCCCGTCATCGTCATCGTCATCGTCACCGGCGGCACGACTGAACGAAATTCATTTTAGGCACATCCGTTGAGCCGTTCTTAACCATACCTCGGCGACACTCAAGCCTGTTCCCGCAGTTTGGCGGGTTGTAGCGTCCCAGTTGTGTTGAGTATTTCATCATGCGTAACGAAACGTCGCTGTTCCCGGCTCTCGCGGCCGGTTTTACCGCTTTTGCCCTCGTTGCCACCATCTTTGTCTCGAGCGATTTCGCCTTGGCCAACGATGCGGTCTCTGAGCAGGCCGCGGCCCCCGATCGCGGGTGCGCGTGCCCAAATTCCGGCAGCAGAAGCAGCACCAAACCGAAGTTCGCCGGTCACACTCCGCCGCTCGACGAGAGCGACGAGATCGCCACGCTTGAAAGCCTTCAGTTCGCGCTGACGCAGGTGGCGGACGGTTCAAGCTACGTCTGGCACCGCAGCCACGGCCGCCTTTCAGGCGTCGTCAAACCCACCTCGTCGTTCAAGGATGCCGAAGGCAGCGTCTGCCGGCGCATCCTCGTCGTGCTCAACAGTAACGACACGACGCGCAAGACGGAAACGATCGCTTGCCGCCTCGAAACCGGCCTTTGGCAGCTCAAAGGCTGAAAACCGAAGCGCTGTCATAGGCTTCGCGTCGCAGCGGGGTTGCGCTGCCATGACCCTTTTGCCGATCTGGACCCAAGCGCCCTTTTGTGTAGGATGCGCGCCGGGTTCACACCCGGCAATCGTACAACCAGGGGTCGAGGACCGATGACGTCGACAGAGGCGAACGCAGGCTTGGCGAACGGCAACCTGATGGCCGGTAAACGCGGCCTCATCATGGGGGTCGCCAACAACCGGTCGATCGCCTGGGGCATTGCGAAGGCGTGCGCCGCGCAGGGCGCCGAGATCGCGCTGACCTATCAGGGCGATGCCTTGAAGAAGCGTGTCGAGCCGCTGTCCGCCGAACTCGGCTCGAATGTCGTACTGCCGTGCGATGTCACCGATGCCGCCTCGATGGACGCTGTTTTCGATGCCCTCGCCAAGACCTGGGGCCGGCTGGACTTTCTTGTCCATGCCATCGCTTTCTCGGACAAGAACGAGCTCGATGGCCGCTACGTCGATACGAGCGAGAAGAACTTCACGCAGAGCCTGCTGATTTCCTGTTACTCGCTGACCGCGCTTGCCCAGCGCGCAGAAAAGCTCATGACCAATGGCGGCTCGATCCTGACGCTAACCTACTACGGCGCCGAAAAGGTCATGCCGCACTACAACGTCATGGGCGTCGCCAAGGCTGCCCTCGAAGCGAGCGTCCGTTATCTTGCGTCCGACCTCGGTAAGAACAACATCCGCGTCAACGCCATTTCCGCCGGCCCGATCAAGACGCTGGCGGCATCCGGCATCTCCGACTTCCGTTATATCCTGCGCTGGAACGAATATAATTCTCCGCTGCGCCGCACGGTCACCATCGAGGAAGTCGGTGCGTCGGCCATGTACCTGCTGTCGGATCTCTCGCGCGGCGTCACCGGTGAAGTGCATCACGTCGACAGCGGCTATCACGTGCAAGGCATGAAGAACGAGGACGCCCCCGACATCTCCGTCGTCAAAGGCGAGGGCACTTGAGCGCTGGCGCCGATCACAAGATCCGTCTCAAACCAGGCATCACGCTCTATCTCATTCGCCATGGCGAAACCGACTGGAACAAAGCCCAGCGGTACCAAGGCCAGGCCGATATCCCCCTGAACGACACAGGCCGTGCGCAGGCGCGCCGCAATGGCGAAGTGCTCAGCGCGTCCGTGCCGGACGTCGCCAGTTTCGATTTCGTTGCGAGCCCGTTGTCGCGGGCGATCGAAACCATGGACATCCTGCGCGCGGCCATCAGCCTTGAGCCCAAATCCTATCGTATCGATGACCGGCTGATGGAACTGCACTACGGCCATTGGGAGGGGCATCTGGCGACAGAACTGCCGCGTTTCGACCCGATGGGCGTTGCCGCCAAACTGGCCGATCCGTTCGGCTGGCGGCCCGATGGCGGCGAGAGCTACCGCGATCTTTTAATGCGCACGCGCACATGGCTCGAAACGCTGACCCGCACGACGGTCGCTGTGACCCATGGTGGTGTCAGCCGCGTGGCGCGCGGGGCGCTGCTGCCGATCGCGGATGTCGATATACCGACACTCGATGTGCCGCAGGATCGCATTCTGGTGCTTGAAGACGGCACCATGCGCTGGCTGTGACACGACACGCGATCATAGCCGCCGCACAAGTCCATTCGCCGAACGCGCGGCCTCAGCACATTGCCTTCAGACGGCAAACTAAGCCGCGTGCTCGCAGCGTGCGGCTGTGTCTGTCGGCACAAGGCCATCGCGGCAGGCTGTTGCGGCCGCGCCCGGCTTGGACTTGGCGCTAGACTTATCGTCCTTGGCGTCCGTGCTGCCTTTGTCGTCTTTGCCAGATTTCTCGTCCTTGCCGACCTTGCTGGATTTCGCATCCTTGGCGGCTGCATCCTTGCCGGCCTTACCGTCTTTAGGTGCGGCGGCATCCTTCGACGCGTCTTTGTCTTTCTCTTTGTCCTTGCCTTTTTCTTTGCCGGCCGCCGACTTCTTCAGATCAGGCGCGCGCGGTGCCTCGCGTTTGACGGGCGCCACCATGGGCTCGATCTGTGTCGGGCGGGGCGCTGCAATCGGTTTGACTTCGGGGAATGTCTCGCCCTCGCCAGGACCCGTCTTCCCGGCAGCGTCGCTTGCAGCCGCGGCAGTGTCCGTTGCCGGCTCTGCGCGCACGGCATCGGTGCCGGCAAAAGCCATCACGCCAAGTGCGGCCGCCAACACGAAACGGAAAGCGCGGGCTGGAAGTCGGGCCATTGGGGGCGTCCTTACGCAAAACAACGGAGTGCGCGGACTATATCACGGCGCAGCGCGCCAGCGACGGGCAATCGACGTACCCTTTCCTCAGGGTAAAGAGCACGAAAAAGAGCCGGAGAAGCGGCTCTCCGGCTCTTTCCCACCGTTGCCGGTGGATGGTGTCAGACCCGCGTTGACCGGCGCTCAAACCAGTCGCGGAAAGTCTGTTGGTGGTAACGGGAATGGCGCTTGGCCAGCCCCGCGATACGCCAAAGCGGAGTGACGCGGCAGCGAACTGCCTTGATCAATCCGACATCATCCGCAGCGCCTCGTGACAACGTGCGATCATCGGCGACGCAGGCTGCTTTCGGGCAGGCTCAGCGTGCTCGGTCGAGTTGCTGGTGCGATACGGAGGGAACTATCAACGCGCTATGCCGTAGCGATTTCGCAAGCGTGGCGGAACCTACGGCGAACGCAGAACTGAGATCAGTTAATCTGCGTCGCGCCCGGTTGTCACGCTATTTGCCTGACAAGCAGGCTTGCCGCCGCCCGGCTGCGCACCTATGAACAAAGGTGACGCTTCACGGCCACACGCCGTTGCAGCACCAATCATGAGCCGTGATCGCGGGTCCGCGCCAGCGGTGTGCGGCAGCTTCATGATCGACGGATCAAAACCGGCGCCCGCGCGCCCCCGACCGGACGCTCACCGGACATGTCGCACAATACCTTCGGACATCTGTTCAGAGTCACGACCTGGGGCGAGAGCCACGGCCCGGCTATCGGCGCGCTGGTCGATGGATGCCCGCCCGGCATCGCACTCGATGCGGCCGAGATCCAGGCGTTCCTGGACAAGCGCAAGCCTGGCCAATCACGGTTCACGACCCAGCGTCGCGAACCCGACGAAGTGAAAATCCTCTCCGGTGTTTTCGCCGCGGGCGACGGCCCCGCCGTGACCACAGGCGCGCCGATCGCCCTTGAAATCCAGAATGTCGATCAGCGATCGAAGGACTACGGCGATATCCAGGAAAAATATCGCCCAGGCCACGCCGATTACACCTATGACGCGAAATACGGCGTGCGTGATTTTCGAGGCGGCGGGCGCTCGTCGGCGCGTGAAACGGCGTCGCGTGTCGCAGCCGGCGCTGTCGCCCGCAAGGTCATCCCGGGCGTCACCATACGTGCAGCGCTCGTCCAGATCGGCCCGCACGCCATCGACCGCGCACGATGGGACTGGGCGGAAGTTGCCAACAACCCGTTTTTCTGCCCAGACGCCAAGGCGGCCGAAACCTGGACCGAGTATCTTGACGCCATCCGCAAGGCCGGTTCCTCGGCCGGCGCCATCATCGAAGTCATCGCCGATGGCGTGCCGGCCGGATGGGGCGCGCCGCTTTATGGCAAGCTCGATCAGGACATCGCGTCGGTGATGATGTCGATCAACGCGGTCAAGGGTGTTGAGATCGGCGCCGGCATGGCGGCTGCCGCGCTGACCGGCGAAGAAAACGCCGACGAAATGCGCATCGGCACGGATGGCAAACCCGTGTTCTTATCGAACCACGCCGGCGGCATTCTCGGCGGCATCTCGACGGGCCAGCAGATCGTATGCCGCTTCTCGGTGAAGCCAACGTCGTCCATCCTGTCGCCGCGCAAGACCATCGACCGCAACGGCAACGAGACCGACATCGTCACCAAGGGCCGACACGATCCCTGCGTCGGTATCCGCGCCGTACCCGTCGGCGAGGCCATGATGGCCATCGTCCTTGCCGACCATTTCCTGCGTCATCGCGGGCAGTGCGGCACCGGCTCGTAACAGCGGGACGCACGCCATGGCGACGTTCGGCGCGATCGTGATCCTGACAGGTGCCGGATTGTCCGCCGAGAGCGGCCTCTCGACCTTCCGCGATCCGACCGGCATCTGGGCGCAGTATGATTGGCGCGATGTGGCGACGCCCGAAGGCTTCGCCAAAGATCCCGACAAGGTGCACGCCTTCTACAATATGCGTCGGGAGGCGCATGCGGCCGTCCACCCCAATGCCGCGCACGTGGCGCTAGCCCGCTTCGAGCACGCCCTGCATGGCAAACAGGGTAACGTGACCGTCGTCACGCAAAACGTCGATGCCCTGCATGAAGCCGCCGGCTCGAAAAACCTCATCCACATGCACGGCGAAGTCTGGAAAGCGCTCTGCGGGCACTGCGATGCGCGCAACAGTTGGCGCACCCCTATGTCGCGCCAATCCGCCTGCCCATCGTGCGCGCGCTCCGGCGCCATGCGCCCGGACGTCGTCTGGTTCGGCGAGATGCCCTACCACATGGAACGCATCGGCGCGCTGCTGACAGGCTGCGATCTCTTCATTTCGATCGGCACCAGCGGCAATGTGTATCCTGCGGCCTCGTTCGTCGCCATCGCACGCGAAGCCGGCGCGCGCACGGTGGAACTGAACCTCGAACCATCGGCGGGCGCGAGCCTGTTCGACGAAGCGATCTACGGTCCGGCGACAGAGGTCGTGCCGGCCTTCCTCGACCGGCTGCTGGCAGCGCGCACCTAAACACCCTGTTAGCGGCGGAAAATGGCGATCGCCTCGATGTGCGGCGAGAAGTGGAACTGATCGAACGGCTGCACACGCTCGAGTATATATCCGCCATCGATCAAAGTGCGCGCATCGCGGGCCAGCGTCGCCGGATTGCACGACACGGCGATGACCGTTTTCACCTTCGACCGCGACAAGCGCTCAGCTTGCGCTTCAGCGCCAGCGCGCGGCGGATCGAACACGACGCACTCGAAATCCTTGAGTTCCAGCGGCGACAGCGGATCGCGATAGAGATCGCGCACCAGAGCCGTGATCGGCCGCAGGCCTTGTGCATTGCGCGCGGCAGTTTGCAGCGCACTGATGGCTGAAGCCTCGCTATCGACCGCCATCACCTTGGCCGTCTTGGCAAGCCGGAACGTGAACGCGCCAAGGCCCGAAAAGAGATCGGCGATCGATTTCGCGCGGCCCGCTGCCGCGATGATCTCGTCGCTCATGAGCGCTTCGGCTTCCGCCACGGCCTGGAGAAACGCTCCCGGTGCCGGTATCACTTCCGCAAGTCCCATGGTCAGCGTCGGCGACAAGGCGGCGAACGTCGGATCGCCGTTGATACTGACGCGCGCGAACCGCCCCTCGGTTGCAGCCTCCGCGATGCGCGCGCGCAAGGCGGGTGTCAATTTCGCGCCAACGTCGGCGAGCGCCACATCGAGACCGCCATTGGTCATCGTCACCGTCACGCGCGTCGCGTTATGGCGGGCGAGCAATGGCGACACAAGCGCCTTCAAAGCCGGAAATGCGGCGACAATGCGCGCATCGAGGACGGGACATTCCGCGAGATCGACGAGATCGTGCGATCCGGCCTGATGATAGCCAAATGCCACACCCGATCCGCGCCGCTCGGCCGACAGTACGGCGCGCCGACGTTTGCCATCAACGAACCGCACCGGCGCGATGTCGGCCGTGATGCCGCGCGCCGCGAAGGCAGCGCTCACTTGTTCGCGTTTCCACGACAAATAGTCATCGGCGCGCATGTGCTGCAACGCGCAGCCGCCGCATACGCCGAAGTGGCGGCAGACCGGCGCGATGCGGCTGGCGCTTGCCGTGACAATCGAGACCAGCGTGCCGCCAGTGCCTTTTACCCTCGCCGTGACGCGTTCGCCGGCAAGCGTGAACGGCACGAACAGGCGTCCGCCATCGGTCTCGGCGACGCCATCGCCCTGCGCGCCGACGCGTACAATGTCGAGGTGCCGCACGTCGCCATCATCATCACCCACAGCGCACAGCCCCTATCAGAAATTCTTCATTGCCCGAGCCGCCGAGGATCGGCGACGCGATGACACCCGCAACCCGCCAGCCGCCGACACTCTCGAGCCACGTTCGCACCGTATCGACCGCACGCTGCCGCACCATTGCGTCGCGGACGATGCCGCCCTTGCCGATATCGCGCGGCGTCAACTCAAATTGCGGCTTGATGAGTGCGATCATCCATCCGCCGGGCACCACGAGATCAAGCGCGGCGGGCAACGCCTTCGTCAGCGATATGAAACTGACGTCAGCGACAAGCGCGGTCACGGGGTCGTCAATCAGAGCAGCGTCAAGCGCGCGCGCGTCTGTCCCTTCGCACACTGTGACCCGGGGATTGGCCCGGAGTTTTGCCGACAGTTGGTCGTGACCGACATCGACCGCGAAGACACGCGCCGCACCTGCTTCCAACAGGACTTCCGTGAACCCGCCCGTCGACGCGCCGATATCGAGCGCCACGGCACCCGCGCAGGGAAACTTGAAATGTGCAAGAGCCGCCTCAAGCTTCTCGGCCCCGCGCGATACATGACGTGGCGCATCAGCCGCGAGTGCGACGGCCGCATCGTTCGATACCTCGCGCCCAGGCTTGGTGCACACCGATCCGCCGACACTGACGAAGCCACGCACGATCACGTCGCGGGCACGCGCCCGCGTCGTTGTCAATCCGTCGGCTACCAGTCTTGCGTCGAGGCGCACCTGCCGCATATCCTTCAAAGCTATCCTATATCAGGTCGTCCGCATGACGCGGCCCGGAAGGCCGCCGTGCGATGCCAAATCAGGTGCGTTTATGCGTGCGACGCCGCCGTAATTGCAACCAAAAGTCCGCTACCTATCTTTAACAGTGACGATAACAGTGACGACCGGCACCACAGTTAACATCAACGGAGACTTCAGTATGAACCGCAGACGCGCGCTCCAGGGTTTGGCGATCTCGACGGCCGCGGCGGCGTTGTCCGGCCGCATGACGCAACTGGCGATGGCAGAAGAGGCCAAGCCAGCCACGTTCGCCCTGCCGCCATTGGGCTATGCCTATGACGCGCTCGAACCGCACATCGATGCAGCAACGATGAAGGTGCACCACACCGGGCATCATCAGGCCTATTTGAACAACCTGAATGGCCTTGTTGAGAGCGTGCCGGATCTGAAGACAAAATCGTTCGAAGAGGTGCTGTCTAACCTCGCCGCAGTGCCCGACGCTCAGCGCACGGCCTTGCGCAACAACCTCGGCGGTCATTGGAACCATGTGCACTTCTGGAAGGTGATGGAGCCCGGCGGAGCGAAGGCGCCGGCTGGCGATCTCGAGACGGCGATCAACGGCACGTTCGGCTCGCTCGACAAGCTGAAAGAGGACATGAACAAAGCCGGCCTCGGGCGTTTCGGCTCCGGCTGGTCATGGCTCGTCGTCGACAAGGACAAGAAGCTCGCGGTCATCAGCACGCCGAACCAGGACACCCCGTTCGAGCAAGGCGCTACGCCGGTCCTCGGCATCGATGTGTGGGAACACGCGTATTACCTGAAGCATCAGAACAAGCGCGGTGATTACCTGAAGACGTGGTGGAACGTCGTCAATTGGGACAACGTGGCTGCAAACTTCGCCAAGGCCAAGGGCTAAGCCGGCGGCGCGATGCAAGGCGCGCGCGGGTTCACGCCGCGCGCCGTCATTCCATACGTCAACGCGCGCCGATCGCGCGCAACAGCATGCCGCGATGCTTGCGCCGCGCGCGGAGACGGGCTTCGGCACGCCGCCGCGCAGCGGCTGTATCGAACGCGTGCGCTTTGCGGACACCCTGCTTGAAGGCATGCGCCGCCGCAGCCCATGTGAAAGGCAATGCATACGCTCGAACTTGCGCCCGATCGAGCGTCAGGGCACCGGCAATCGCGCGTCCGAGATCATCGTCACACCACCCGCTGACACCCTGCGCGATGACATCTTTCGGACCTGTGACAGGATAGGCGGCGACCGGTACGCCGCACGCCATTGCTTCGAGCATGACGAGGCCGAACGTATCGGTACGGCTTGGAAAGACGAACACGTCCGCCGATGCCATCGCGGCGGCGAGATCGGCGCCCTTCAGTGCGCCCGTGTACGTGACGTCCGGAAAGCTGGCGCGCAGTGTGGCGAGCAGCGGTCCATCGCCAACGACGACCTTGCGCGCATCAGTTTCAATCGACAGAAACGCGGCGATGTTTTTTTCGATCGAGACGCGACCGCAATAGAGTAGCACCGGCCGGTCGCGGCCGAACATGCGCACATCGCTCGGACGGAAAAGATCGGTATCGACACCGCGCGACCAGGGCAGGATGCGGCGAAAGCCGATCCCCTCGAGTTCGCGTTGCAGCGACGGCGTCGCGGCGAAGGTGCCGATCCCGGAGTTGTGGAACCGGCGCATGAAGATCCGTGACCATGTGGCCGGGATGCCGAGCATGTGCTCTGCGTATTCCGGAAAGCGCGTGTGATAGCTAGTGGTGAAGGTGCGGCCGAGTTGCCGGCAGGCGCGCCGCGTGACGAGGCCAATCGGCCCCTCGGTCGCAATATGGATGGCGTCGAATGCGCCCGCCTCGATCAAGCGCTTGATGCGCGCCAAACGCGGCAGAGACAGCCGGATTTCCGGATAGATCGGCAGCGGCACCGATGCGAAATCGGAGGGCGAGAGAACCGAAACGCTGTCGCCCGCGCGCACAAGCTCCGAAATAATGCGCTCATATGTTCTGACCACGCCGTTGACTTGCGGCAGCCAGGCGTCGGTCGCAATCAAGATGCGCATCATCGCACCCTTCGCTTGCTCGCTTCTGTCGGGCGCCAAAGCCTGAGCTTGCGCCTTCAGATCTCGGTCAAAGAGGATTCAAATGACAGCCATAAGACAGGGCATTATCGCGCGCCGCGTTGGGCACCGCAGCGGACCCTGAGGCCCCCGGGATTGGCGTGTCATGAAGCCGGGTTGGGCGTTACGGATCAGGCGCGGTCGCCGCGCTCGCCGGCCAGCTTCTCGCGGCCAAGCGCCTTGAACACCGTCTCGACGATGCCGCCCGCCTGCAAGCCCGACGCTTCGTACATCACTTCGGGTTTGTTGTGATCGATGAACGTATCGGGGAGGATCGCGGTGCGCACTTTGAGGCCGCGATCGAGCAGACCTTCATCCGCCAGATGATGCAGCACGTAACTGCCAAAGCCGCCGATCGATCCTTCTTCAACCGTCACCAGAACCTCGTGGTTCATGGCCAGTTCGTTGATCAGCGCCGTATCGAGCGGTTTGGCGAAACGCGCATCGGCCACCGTAGTGGAGAGACCGAACGTGGCGAGTTGGTCGGCGGCTTTCAGGCATTCCTGCAAACGGGTGCCGAGGGACAGCAGCGCGATTTTCGTGCCGGCGCGCACGATGCGGCCCTTGCCGATCTCAAGCGCAACACCCTCGCGCGGCAGCTCGACGCCGACACCTTCGCCGCGCGGATAGCGCAACGCACTCGGCCGGTCGTCGATCGCAACCTGGGTCGCGACCATGTGCATGAGTTCCGCTTCGTCGGCCGCCGCCATGATGACCATGTCCGGCAGGCAGCCGAGGAAGGCGATATCGAACGATCCGGCGTGCGTTGGCCCATCGGCGCCGACCAGACCGGCGCGATCGAGCGCAAAGCGAACCGGCAGCCGCTGGATCGCAACATCATGCACGACCTGATCGTAGGCGCGTTGCAGGAAGGTCGAATAAATGGCCGCGAACGGCTTGAACCCTTCGGCCGCAAGACCCGCCGCGAATGTCACCGCATGCTGCTCGGCAATGCCGACGTCGAACGTCCGCTCCGGAAAATGGGTGCCGAAAATATCGAGCCCCGTACCAGATGGCATGGCAGCCGTAATGGCGACGATCTTATCGTCCTTGCGAGCTTCGTTGACGAGGCTGTCGGCGAACACGCGCGTATAGCTCGGCGCGTTGCTCTTCGGCTTCACCTGCGCGCCGGTGACGACGTTGAACGAGTGGACGCCATGATATTTGTCGTCGGACGCTTCGGCGGGCGCATAGCCCTTGCCCTTCTTCGTCACCACATGAACGAGAATGGGGCCATGCTTGGCATCGCGCACGTTCTTCAGTACCGGCAGGAGCTGGCTGAAATCGTGGCCGTCGATCGGGCCGACGTAATAAAAGCCGAGTTCCTCAAACCACTGGCCGCCCTGCCAGAGGTGGCGGGTGTATTCCTCGACGCGCGCCGCGCGCCGTTCCCAGCTCTTTGGCAGCATCTTCGCAAGCTGCTTGGCATAGTCGCGCAGATGCAGATATGTGCCGCTCGATGTCACCCGCGCCAGATATGCCGAGAGCGCACCCGTCGGCGGCGCAATCGACATATCGTTGTCGTTCAGAATGACGATCAGACGCTCATCGCGTGCGCCGGCATTGTTGATGGCTTCATAAGCCATACCGGCGCTCATGGCGCCATCGCCGATAACCGCGATGACGTTGTTGTTGCGCCCTTCGAGATCGCGCGCCACAGCCATGCCAAGCGCCGCCGAAATAGACGTCGAGGAATGCGCGGCGCCGAACGGATCGTAGGGGCTTTCGTCACGCTTGGTGAAGCCCGAGAGCCCGCCTGGCTGACGCAGCGTGCGGATGCGATCGCGCCGGCCCGTCAAGATCTTGTGGGGATAGGCCTGATGGCCGACATCCCAGATCAG
>JBOFCQ010000330.1:0-4926 GCA_051646145.1 Hyphomicrobium sp. | reverse complement strand
ATCGGCTGATCGATGAAATCCTTGTGGCTCAGACGTTCCGGCTTCAAGCCCACCATGGTCTATTCCCTACTTCGTTTAGGCCCCAACCCGCTCAGGCGTCACGTCGATCAGGTATCGTCCGCGGCTTCCTCGATCAGTGCCGCGCTCGCCTCGCGCAGCATGGCGTCGCCATAGCCGCCGACGTGCTCGCGCCCGATTTCCAGCAGGACCGGTACGGCGAGTGGCGAGACGCGCGTCAATGCTTGATGCCTGATTCTGCCTTTGATGCGGGCCAGAAATTCGCCGAGGCGCGCGATGTCGAGCAGCCCGGTGGCGGCATCCGCCCATGCGGCTTCGAGCAGAATGTGGTCGGGATCGTGGCGGCGCAGCACGTCATAAATGAGGTCGGTCGACATGGTGACTTGCCGCCCCGATTTCAGTTTTCCGGGGTGGCGGCGCTCGATCAGGCCCGCAATGACGGCGGCGAGGCGGAAAGTGCGTTTCATCAGGCTCGATTCGGCGAGCCAGGCGTCGAGATCGTCGCCGAGCATGTCCTCTTCGAACAGCCGTTCGAGATCGATGCGGCCGGTGGCGATGAAGGCCTGGATGTCGAGCCGGCACCAAATCGAAATCGCATAATCGGTGGCGACAAAACCGAGCGGCTGGGCACCGGCCCGTTCGAGGCGGCGCGTCAGCAGCATGCCGAGCGTCTGATGCGCCAGACGGCCCTCGAACGGATAGGCGACGAGGAAGTGCTTGCCCGCGCGCGGAAACGTTTCGATCAGCACGTCATCGGCGCCCGGCAATTGCGAGCGGCGCTGCTGCCACGCCAGCCACTCGCAAACAGGCGCCGGAAGGGCGTGCCAGCTTTCCGGCTCCGACAACATGCGCCGCACCTTGGCGGCAAGATAGGTCGACATCGGAAAGCGCCCGCCACCGTAGCTTGGCACCATCGGGTCTTTGGCCGACGAGCGCGCGACGTAAACCTCGGTATCGCGCAGACCTTCAAAGCGCAGGATCTCGCCGGCGAAGACGAAGGTGTCGCCCGGTTTCAACTGCTCGGCAAAGTATTCGTCGATCTCGCCGAGCACGCGTCCGCCCTGCAGGCTTGCGGATGTGCCAAGCCGTTTGCGGCCCGACACGAGGCGGACCTTTAGCACCGGCGTTTCGACAATGGTGCCGAGGTTCAGCCGGTATTGTCGGACGACATCGGGATGCGAGACGCGCATGCGGCCATCGTCGGTCGGCCGCAGCTTGGCGAATCGATCGTAGCTCTTCAGCGCGTAGCCGCCGGTTGCAACGAAATCGACGATGCGGTCGAACTGCCGGCGTGTCAGCGCGCTATAGGGGAGTGCGGTGCGCACTTCGGCGTAGAGATCATCGGCGTTAAACGGTGCGTGACAGGCCATGCCGAGGACGTGCTGCGCCAGGACGTCGAGCGCGCCCGAGCGCGACATCGCGGCATCCTGCGCACCGGCCTTGGCGGCATCGAGGGCGGCGCGGCATTCGAGCACCTCGAAGCGGTTCGACGGTACGAGCAACGCTTTCGACGGTTCATCCAGCCGGTGGTTGGCGCGGCCGATGCGTTGCAAGAGGCGGCTCGATCCCTTCGGCGCGCCGACATGGATGACGAGATCGACATCGCCCCAGTCGATGCCGAGATCGAGCGTCGATGTTGCGACGACAGCCTGCAATGCGCCGGCCGCCATGGCCGCCTCGACGCGCTTCCTCTGGGCCAGATCGAGCGAGCCGTGATGCAGCGCGATGCGCAGCGTGTCGTCGTTGATGCGCCACAACTCATGAAACAGCAGTTCGGCCTGCATGCGCGTGTTGACGAAGATGAGCGTCAAAGTGTGCGCCTTGAGGCTCTGATAGATTTCGTTGAGCGCGTAGCGTGCCGTGTGCCCCGACCATGGCACGCCGCTTTCGGCTTCAAGGATCGCGATGTCGGGGCTGGCGCCGCCGCTGATCGCGACCAGATCGGCAAGGTCTGTTTGTATATCGGGCGCGGTCTGCGCGACGAGATACGCTCTGAGTTCCGATGGGTTCTGCACGGTGGCCGAGAGGCCGATCGTCATCAGTTCAGGACGCAGCGCCCGCAGCCGCGCCAGATCGAGCGCCAGCAGATCGCCGCGCTTCGATCCGGCGAGCGCGTGCAATTCGTCGAGAATGATGGTGTCGAGATCGCCGAACAGATGGCCGGCGTCGGCATGGCTGAGCAGCAGCGCGACCTGTTCAGGCGTTGTCAGCAGGATGTCGGGCGGCTTCAAGCGCTGGCGCTGGCGGCGGTCGGCAGAGGTGTCGCCGGAGCGTGTGTCGGTGCGGATCTTCAGTCCCATTTCGGTAATGGGCGCGGTGAGATTGCGCGCAACGTCGGTCGCCAGCGCCTTCAACGGCGAAATATAGAGCGTGCGCAAGCCTGCGCCGGCTTTCGTTCGATCGGCGCTGCTGAGTGCGACGAGGCTCGGCAAAAATCCAGCGAGTGTCTTGCCGGCCCCCGTTGGCGCGATGAGCAATGTCGAGCGGCGGTTGGCGGCCGCTTCCAGCAACGCCAACTGATGCGGCCTGGGTGTCCATCCCTTGGCCGCAAACCAGGCCTCGAACGCGGGAGGCAACGTCGCGGCTGGTGTGGTCGCGGGTGACGCCTTTGAACGTTTTACGTCGCGACGCAAATCCGCCGGCTGAGGTGGCGCGGGCGATGCGCCACGCCCTACTGATGCACGGTCACTTTGGCGCGGTGGCTTTGAAGGAGCGCGTTTGCGGGCTTTGCGGACGGTCGCCATGAACTCTCTACGCTTGTCCGCTCAAAATGGACGGCTTGAAACATGTGCTCAGTCCAGCACGCGGCAATGTCCATCCAACGCACGCCGCTGCCGAAAATGCGGTGCGCGTTCAGGGGGTGCCGCGCGCCGGGTGATACACGACGTGTTAGGCGACGTCCCAATTCGCCCACGCCTTGGCGTCTCGGCCGCGGATTGCGTCGAGTGATCCGGCGCCGGGCCGCCTGACGGCTGCCGCCAGCGACGCCTTGATCTCGCCGATCAGCGCCGGGCCTTTATAGATGAGGCCGGTATAGAGCTGAAGCAAGGTCGCGCCCGCCTCGATCTTTGCCAGCGCGCTGGCGCCGCTGTCGATGCCACCGATCCCGATCAGCGGGATGGTGCCGCCTGTTTCGAGGTAGATGCGCGCCAGCATGCGTGTGGCGCGCGCAAAAAGCGGACGGCCGGAGAGACCGCCGCCTTCACCGCGCTGAGCATCGCCAAGGCCCGCGCGCGACAGCGTGGTGTTTGACACCGCGATGCCGTCGACGCCGTGGCGGACGAACTCCGCCGCGATGGCGGGCACGTCATCGTCGGCGATATCGGGCGCGATCTTGACGATGATCGGCCGGCGCGGCAACCCCTTGGACACCAGATCGGCGCGGGCCGCCATCAGCCGCGACAGCAATTCGTCAAGCGCCGCGGGCGCTTGCAGATCGCGCAGCCCCGGCGTGTTCGGCGATGAAATATTGACCGTGAAATAGCTGGCAACCGCATTGAAGGTTGCGAGCCCATGGACGTAATCGGCGGTGCGATCGTCGGCATCCTTATTGGCGCCGATGTTGACGCCGACGATGCCGCCACGTCCGGCGCGGGCTTCGAGGCGGCGCAAGGCCGCGGCGTGTCCGCCATTGTTGAAGCCGAGGCGGTTGATAAGCGCTTCATCGGCAACGAGGCGGAAAACGCGGGGGCGCGGATTTCCGTCCTGCGGGCGCGGCGTCACGGTGCCGATCTCCGCGAAACCGCAGCCGAGCCCAAGCACGCCGTCCGGCACGCGCGCGTCCTTGTCGTAACCGGCTGCGATGCCGACGGGATTTGGAAAGTCGAGACCGAAAACGCGCTGCGAAATTGCCGCGTCGTCGCGGGTGGAGCCACGCGGATAGACGCCGGCTTCGAGCGCCTTCAACGTCATTTCGTGGGCGTCTTCGGGGGCAGCCGCGAACAGCGCCGGCCGCATCAGGTGATAAAGGCCGCCTATCATGCCAGCCATGCCTCCTCGATCTTCGCTACGCCATTGCTGCCCGTTGCAATTTGCCAAACGCCACGCGCCAGCGCCGTCGGCAAGGGCGCATAGAGATGGGGAAACAATGCGCCGCCGCGAGAGGCTTCCCACTTGAGAGCATTGCCAAGTTCAGCCGCGTCAAAGGCGACGAGAACCAAGTCGCTGGTGCCTTTGAAGTGGCGCTCCAACGTGCTGGCAATTTGATGTGCAGCGGAGAGATGGATGAAGCCATCGCGCACATCGTCCGCCGATCCGGCAAAGGCGCCGCCTGCGACCGCAGTATCCCATGACGCGCGCGGCAGGATCTTGTAGACTTTCACGTCAGTAGACATATGGCCTGCTAGGATTGAACGTGCATCGATTGATTTGCGTCGCGTGATTGGTACCCACCGCTTAGGATAAATTCTTTCGCCACGGTAGCCTTTTGCGATAGGCTCATCAAAACAGTAAGCATCTATGACGGATCTCGCGAAATTTGGTGCCGAACCAAATGGGGCGACGCCGTAAGCGGGCCGGTCGTTGGCAAGCGGCCGATGGTGTTGAAACTTTGAGTTGATTATTTTGTATGGCGGCCAGTCTTCAGGCGACAGCTTTCACCATCGGCAATCTGTTCTCGGGGCAGATACTGCTGAACATACCCGTGTATCAGCGCCCCTATGACTGGGGCAGCGATCAGGCGGGGCAGCTTCTCGACGACATGGCGGAAGCGGCGAACATCGGCGGGGGCGCGCCGAGCGATGCGCCATATTTTCTCGGCACGCTGCTGCTGATGGATTCAAGCGGCGGCCCGCCGGCCGTCATTTCGGCGAAGGTCAGCGGCCGTGAGTTCGACGTCGTCGACGGTCAGCAGCGCCTGGTCACGCTGGTGACGCTGTTCGCCGTACTGCGCGATCTGGAAGAGAGCCC
>JBOFCQ010000317.1:0-2045 GCA_051646145.1 Hyphomicrobium sp. | reverse complement strand
GCCGCAAATCAAAAGGGCCGCTTCCTGAGAAGCGGCCCCCGTGAGATCGAACTGCGATGACACTCTAACGGATGTTGTGGTCCGCCGAGCCGCTGACTTATCTCATCACCGGAGATGAAACCGGCGTAAGACCGAGCGACCACGACACCGCAGCCTTCATAATCCCACTCGACATCGGATCACCTCCTTTCAGTTGTTGAACGATTGGGAGAAGGTGCCATGCTTCGCGGGCAATGGAAAGTTACGATTGCGCAAGACAGCATGACGAAATCGCGGCAAGCGTACGGTTTCGCGCCACACGTCACACCGTAGCCCCTCGCGGTCGAGTTCAGCGGCATGAGGCGACACGCAATGCTCGATCACCTGCGCATCCTGACGCCGCATCCCAACATCCTGGCGTTTTACGATGGCCGCGTTGACGGGTTTCGGGTGGCCGAGACGCCAAATTGGATCGACGACGGCGCGATCGGGCTCGGCATCGCAAGCTACGCCATCATCGATGGGCCTGACGCGCTGGTCTACGATACGCATGTGTCGATCGCCCATGCGCGTGCCATCCGAGCGGCGCTCGCGGCGCGCGGCGTTCGCAATATGACTGTGGTGCTCAGCCATTGGCATCTCGACCACATTGCCGGCACAGCCGTGTTTGCGGATTGTGAGGTCATTGCCAGCGCGCGCACGGCTGACTGCCTGATGCGGCACCGGGCCGCGATCGAGACCGGGACGACGAGCGACGGACCGCCCGCTATCGTGCCGCTCCAGATGCCAACGCGCACCTATGAGCGCCGTATGACGTTGGCGGTGGGCGCCGTCGCGGTCGAACTCATCCACTTCAATATTCACAGTGACGATGCGACCGTGCTGTGGCTTCCATCGGCGGGTGTGCTGCTTGCGGGCGATACGCTGGAAGACACGATCACGTATGTCGCCGAGCCGCAAAATCTAGCAGAGCATGTCGCGGATCTCGGGCGCATGGCGGAACTCGCGCCGCGCCGCATTCTGCCCTGCCATGGCGATCCAGAAATCATCGCGAGCGGTGGCTATGACGCGCGGTTCATCGCCGCCAATGCCCGCTACGTCCGTACATTGATGGCTATGAAGCTTGATGTACCCTTGCGCCGCACACCGCTGCGCCAGCTTATCGCTGCTGAGTTGAACAGCGGCGCGCTGACCTATCATCCCGGCTATGAGGCCGTTCACGCCAGCAATCTCAAAATGGTGCTCGGCTGAGCCGGACCACGGCGCGTCGTGCGCCGTAGCCCTGACTTGCGCCGCGCGCGCTTATCCCAACGCCTTGTTGGCAGCCTTCACTTTGTCGGCGTCGAGGTAGAGTTCGCCGCCCATCTCTTTGAACTTGGCGCTCATGACGTCCATGCCGGCCGCCGGATCGACAGCGCCGATTTCCTCCTGGATTTCGGCAAGCGCTTCGCCGACGCGTGCGTTCTGCTTGGCTGCATAATCGCGCACGTCCTGCGTGATCTTCATCGAACAGAATTTCGGGCCGCACATGGAGCAGAAGTGCGCCACCTTGTGCGCTTCTTTCGGCATCGTTTCGTCGTGGTAGCTGCGCGCCGTGTCGGGATCGAGGGAGAGATTGAACTGATCTTCCCAGCGGAAATCGAAGCGCGCCCGCGACAGGGCATCGTCGCGCAGTTGCGCTGCCGGATGCCCCTTGGCGAGATCCGCGGCGTGGGCCGCAATCTTGTAGGTGATGACGCCGACCTTGACGTCGTCGCGGTTCGGCAAGCCAAGATGCTCCTTGGGCGTCACGTAGCACAGCATCGCGCATCCAAACCAGCCGATCATGGCGGCGCCGATGCCGCTCGTGATGTGGTCGTATCCGGGCGCGATGTCGGTTGTCAGCGGTCCGAGCGTGTAGAAGGGGGCTTCGCCGCACTCGCGCAACTGCTTGTCCATGTTGATCTTGATCTTGTGCATCGGCACGTGGCCGGGGCCTTCGATCATCACCTGACAGCCTTTGTCCCAGGCGATCTTGGTCAACTCGCCAAGCGTTTCGAGTTCTGCGAACTGCGCACGGTCGTTCG
>JBOFCQ010000303.1:0-5962 GCA_051646145.1 Hyphomicrobium sp. | reverse complement strand
GTGATCGGCAGCATGGGCACGTTCTATCGGGTGCGCGTTGGCTCCTATGCCAGCCCCGATGAGCCGCGCGGCCTTTGCACTACGCTTAGAAATAGTGGTTATGATTGTCTGGTCGTAACCAACTGATCCTCACCCGCGCTTACGTGACGGGCTGGAGACCAAGAGCCCATCATGACCGGCCCGAAGACTGAGCCGAAATCTAAGCCCGCGAGCACGGCCCGCGACGCCGAACTGACGGCGGGCCTGAAGCGCTTGGCGCGCGACGACGGCGCCAGCGGCTGGCATCTCGGCGCGCGGCTTCGCACGGCCTTCCTTACCGGGCTCGTCATCGTTGGACCGGTGACGATCACGCTCTACATCATGTGGTGGCTGATCAACTGGGTGGACGCCTGGGTCAAGCCGCTGCTGCCGACCTACTACAACCCCGATACCTATCTGCCGTTTCCGCTTCCGGGGCTGGGCCTGCTGGTCGCGATCATCGGCATGACCATTATCGGCGCGCTGGCCGCCAACCTGCTGGGCCGCACGCTGGTGCTCTCGGGCGAACTCATGCTGTCGCGCATGCCGATCGTGCGCAACGTCTACACGGCCATCAAGCAGATTTTCGAAAGCGTCATTTCGAGCGGCGGCCCGAAGCAGAGCTTTCAGAAAGTCGGACTGATCGAATTTCCCTCGAAAGGCCTTTGGTCGATTGTGTTCGTCACCGGCGAGACGACCGGCGAGATTTCGGATGCCAAGCCCGGCGGGCAGGGCGATCTGCTGACGGTGTTCATGCCAACGGGCATCGTGCCGCCGACGGGGTTCATCTGCTTCGTGCCGCGCAAGGATGTGACGCTGCTGTCGATGACGGCGGAAGAAGCCGCTAAGGTCATTCTGTCGGGCGGTATCGTCATGCCGGACTTGCAAGCCAAGTTGAAAGATATGGGCGCGCTGCCGGCGGCAGCCTTGAAGCCGGCAGGCGACAAAGCCGCACTCGAGAAGCCGACGACCGCGAACGTCACGACCGAAAAGACCGTCACGACAAAGCCGGTTTCAGGCAAATCCAGCCGTCGCGCCAACTGACACGTCGGCACTACGCCGCGCGGAACAGGCGCACCGCTTCATCGCATTCGAACAGATACAGCAGCGTGCGCAACCTGTGCCCGCGCGCCGATTGCAGATCCGGATCGCTGCCAAGGATCAGCGTGGCGTCATCGCGCGCGGCAGCAATCAGCATGTCGAAGCCCGGCACTTCAGCCACGCGAAATCCCGGCAGGCCGCTCTGCCGGCTTCCCAGCATTTCCCCGCCGCCGCGCAGTTCGAGATCTTTTTCGGCAATCAGAAAGCCGTCTTCCGTGCGCTCCATCATGTCGAGGCGCGCCTTTGCGGTTTCGCCAAGCGGCTGCTTATAGAGCAGCATGCAGAAGCTCTCGCGTGTGCCGCGCCCGACGCGGCCGCGCAACTGATGCAACTGCGCTAAGCCGAAACGTTCGGCGTGCTCGATGACCATGATGTTGGCGTTCGGCACGTTGACGCCGACTTCGATGACGGTGGTGGCGACCAGGATGCTGAGCTGGTTTGCAGCGAAGGCCGCCATCGTCGCGTCCTTCTCGGCAGCCGACAGCGCACCGTGCAGAAGCCCGACGGTGTCGCCGAAAATCTGGCGCAGATGCGCGTGGCGCTCTTCGGCGGCCGCGAGTTCAGACACATCCGAGCTCTCGATCAGCGGACACACCCAGTAGACCTGCGCGCCCTCCGCTAACTGCACCTTGATGCGATCGATCAGCCGCTCGATCGAGTCAATGGGCACGGCACGCGTGATGATCGGTTTTCGGCCGGCGGGTTTCTCGGTCAGCTTCGAGACGTCGAGATCGCCGTAATGCGTCATCAACAGCGTGCGTGGAATGGGCGTGGCCGTCATCACCAGCACGTTGGTGCCGCCATTGCTGCCTTTCGATTGCAGCGCCAGGCGTTGATGCACGCCGAAGCGATGCTGTTCGTCGATCACGGCGAAGGCCAGATCCTTGAACGTGACATCGTTCTGAAACAGCGCGTGCGTGCCGATCAGAATGTCGATGCTGCCGTCGGCAAGCCGCGCCAGGATGTCGTCGCGCGTGCGGCCTTTTTCGCGGCCCGTCAGCAGCGCGACAGAGAGCCCGGCCTTCTCGGCGAGGGGGCCGATGGTTTCGAGATGCTGGCGGGCGAGCACTTCAGTTGGCGCCATGAGCGCAGCTTGCGCGCCGGCCTCGACAGCAATCGCCATCGAAAGCAGCGCGACAGCGGTCTTGCCCGAACCGACGTCACCCTGCAGCAGGCGCAACATGCGATGCGGCGCGGCGAGGTCGGCAGCGATGTCGGCAATGGCGGTGCGTTGCGATCCCGTCAGTTCGAAGGGTAGCGCGTCGGCGAGCCGGGCGCGGATACGTCCATCGCCGGTGATGCGACGACCGGCCTGCATGCGCATGTTCTGGCGCACGAGGCCGAGCGCGAGCTGGCCGGCAAGCAGTTCATCGTAGGCGAGGCGCTGGCGTGGCATGCCGCCCGGCGACACATCGTCGGTTTCAATCGGGCGATGCAACCTGTTGAGGGATGATCGGAACGACAGCCAGCCGCGCGCCTTGAGCCAGGCCTCGTCCTGCCATTCAGGGAAATCGGCGACGCGTTCGAGCGTCTGGCGCGCGGCCTTGCCGAGCACCTTGCCGGACAGCCCGGCAGTCAACGGATAGACGGGTTCAAGCGACGGCAAGTCAGCGCGCTGCTCTTCCGCCACGATGTAATCGGGATGCGGCATCTGCCATCCCTCGCCGTAGCGCTCGATGCGGCCCGAGACGTAACGCGTTTCGCCGACGGGGAGCTGCTTTTCGATGAACTTGCGCTCGGCGTGAAAGAACACGAGATCGAGGCGCGCGCTGTCGTCTTCGCACGTGATCTTGTAGGGCGCTTTGTTGTTCCCGCGCGGCGGCGGCTTATGCTTGAGCACGCGGATTTTCAGCGTGACGATGGTGCCGGGGGCGGCTTCCGCGATCGTTGGTTCGGTGCGCCGGTCGATGACGCCGGCGGGCAGATGCCAAAGGACATCGAGGACACGCGGTTCGGTGATGTGCGGGGGCATGGCGATGCACTTCTTCAGCAGCAGAAGAATGCGAGGGCCGATGCCGGTCAACGTCTGGGCTGACGCAAAAAGGGGATTGAGTTCGGACGGGCGCATGGTTCAAAACACTGTCGGGGCCGCCGCCGGCCGCGATATCTCAAGTCCGCCTGTCCGGGTCGCGTCAAAACGCATATCAAACCTGATCTTTGCTGATGGGCTGGCGGGCGCTATACCACCTCGACCAGGGGCCGCAAGGTTGGCGGGTTGACGGCAGGGCGTCAAGCGCCGGGCTACGCTTATGCCGGCTCTTTATCCAGATGGCGAGAGTTGCAAGACCGATGATCGACGACGAGCGCGAAGTCCGCCGGCGGCGGGCGCTTTATAGGGCGAACCACCGCGGCACGAAAGAGCTGGATGTGCTGATTGGCCGGTTTGCTGAAGCGCGTCTGCCGGCGTTGGACGGTGCCGCACTCGATGAGTTCGAGCGCTTTCTCGTTGTGGCCGATCCGACGCTGCAGACGTGGATATTTACACCCGCCACAGTTGCCGCCTCGGAGTTCGCCACCCTCGTCGGCGATATTCGCCGCTTTCACGGCCTAGACGGGACCGACGCGTAGATGAAATTCTCCAATCAGGGGCGGCGCGCCATCATTTCGGGCGTGCCCGAGGGGTTCGATGCGCGCGTCGTCAGCGACATGGCGCGCGCGGCAACCCGCGACGGCGGCCCCGGCCTGCACATCCACGTGACGCGCGATGATCGCCGCCTCGATGCGCTCGAAACCGGTATCGCGTTTTTCGCGCCCGATCTTCGCGTCATCACGCTGCCGGCATGGGACAGCGTGCCCTATGACCGCGTCAGCCCGAATGCGGAAATCGTGTCGAAGCGCATCACAGCTCTCGGCAAGCTCGTCATCGGCTCGTTGAAAGAGCCGACCGTTGTGCTGACGACGGTCAACGCCATCCTGCAGCGCTTGCCGCCGCGCACGTTCATTCGCGGCGCTTTCAAGCCGATCGCGCCGGGACAGCGCGTCGACATGGGCCAGCTTGTGAAGCGTCTGTCGCTTTACGGGTTCCAACGCGCGAGCACGGTGATGGAGCCCGGCGAGTTCGCCGTGCGTGGCGGCATCCTCGATCTCTTTCCGCCCGGCCGCATCAATCCGCTGCGACTCGATTTCTTCGGCGACAATCTCGAAAGCATCAAGTCGTTCGATCCCCAGACGCAGCGGTCCACCAAGCCGGTGCAGAAATTCGCCCTGATGCCGGTGAGCGAAGTGGCCTTCGGCGAGAGCGCGACGGCACTGTTCCGCACGCGCTATGTGGAACTGTTCGGTGGATCGCTCGGCGATGATCCGCTCTATGAAGCGGTGAGCACGGGCCGGCGCTATCAGGGGCAGGAGCATTGGCTGCCGCTGTTCCACCCGACGCTTGAAACGCTGTTCGACTATTGCGAGGGCGCCAGCATCTCGTTCGATCATATGGCCGATCAGGCCGTCGAGCAGCGCTTCGCGCAGATCACCGAACATTATGAAGCGCGCGTCGACAGCCTGGAGGGTCAGCGCTTCGGCGCGCCGCCCTACAAGCCCGTTCCGCCCGACCGGATGTTTCTCGATGGCGCAACCTGGTCCGGCGCGCTGCATGCGCGCGCGGTCACGCGGCTGACGCCCTTCGACGATCCCGAACTGCATGCGGTCATGGCGATGAACGGCCGCAAGGGGCGCACGTTTGCCGCTGAACGCGCCAATCCTGACGCCAACGTCTTCGACGCCGTTGTCGAGCATATTCGCATGGCGCATACGGGCCAGCGCCGCGTGATGGTGGCGGCCTGGACGGCGGGCGCGCGCGAACGGCTGATGAGCCTGCTCGCAGACCATGGCTTGCGGGACATGGCGAAGGTTGAGACCTTTACCGACGTGCTGGCGCTGAAGGGTGGCGTGACGGCGCTTGCCGTGCTCGGGCTCGAAGAAGGGTTCGAGACGCCGGATGTCGTTGTCGTGGCCGAGCAGGATATTCTCGGTGATCGCCTCGTCCGCCAGCGCAAGCGCGTGCGCAAGGCCGCCGACGTGCTGACGGAAGCGACGAGCCTGTCGGTCGGCGATCTCGTCGTGCACGCCGATCACGGCATCGGCCGCTTCTCCGGCTTGCAGACGATCACCGCGCTTGGCGCACCGCATGACTGCCTGGAACTCGTTTATGCCGGCGGCGACAAGCTGTTCCTGCCGGTCGAGAACATCGAACTTCTGACGCGCTACGGCGATGCGGAGGGCGACGGGCAACTCGACAAGCTTGGCGGGCTCGCCTGGCAGTCGCGCAAAGCCAAACTGAAGAAGCGGCTGCGCGAGATCGCCAACGAACTGATCAAGATCGCGGCCTTGCGTCAGTTGAAGGAAGCAACGCCCATTCAGCCGCCGCACGGCGCCTACGATGAATTCGTCGCGCGATTCCCTTATGATGAAACGGAAGATCAGGCCGCCAGCATCGATGCCGTGATCGAGGATCTGGGCTCTGGCCGCCCGATGGATCGCCTGATCTGCGGCGACGTTGGCTTCGGCAAGACGGAAGTTGCCATGCGCGCCGCGTTCGTGGCTGCCCTCAACGGCCTGCAGGTCGCCGTGGTGGTGCCAACAACGCTGCTGGCGCGCCAGCATTTCCGCACGTTCTCCGAACGCTTCAAGGGCTTGCCGGTGCGCGTCGGGCAGGCGTCCCGCATGGTGACGCCGAAAGATCTGGCCGAAGTCAAGGACGGACTGAAGAGCGGGCAGATCGACATCGTGGTTGGCACGCACGCCCTGCTCGGCAAGCAGATCGAGTTCGCGCGGCTCGGTCTCATCATCGTCGATGAAGAGCAGCATTTCGGCGTCAATCACAAAGAGCGGCTGAAGAAGCTGCGGGAAG